>JALFTG010000024.1 GCA_022779345.1 Oscillospiraceae bacterium
CACATTGCCGTCCTTGTCCTTCTTGTCCTCGTAGGAGATGTTGATGGCGCAGTCGCCCATGGCCAGCATCTCTTCGCCCCGGACCATAATGAAGCAGGAGGACACCAGGGTGTTGCCGGGCTTGGTCTTGATCAGCTGCAGTGCGGGACGGACGGTGTCGGCGGTGGAGTAGGTGGCGCCGCCCAGCAGAGCGTCGGCCACGCCCATCTTCACCAGCATGGTGCCGAAGTAGTTGCCCTTGCGCAGGGAGGCGGCGCACTCCTCGGCGCTCATCTTGCCCTTCCGCAGGGCGACCATGGTCTCAACCATCTCGTCGAAGCGGTCATAGTTCATGGGATCCAGGATCTCCAGACCCTCGATGTCGAAACCGCCCTTGGCGGCAGCGGCCTTGACTTCTTCCACATTGCCCACCAGGATGGGGGTCAGGAAGCCGTCCTTCTTCAGACGGGCGGCGGACTCCAGGATACGGGCATCGGAGCCCTCGGTGTATACGATCTTGCGGGGGTTCTTCTTCAGAATTTCAACAAGATTTTCAAACATTTTTATCTTCCTCCAGATCAATTCCGGCCACAGCCGGTAGTCTTTACATCATAATATTTTAACACCCCCATAGGGCTATTGCAAGTCCCTTTGCGCCCGGAAAAATACATTTGTTGCGTTTTTTCCCGGAATCTTCTATAATATTTCCATCAAAAGGAGAGGAGGCGGCCGCCATGACCCTGCTGGAACAGCTCACGGATTACTGCACCGGGGACGCCCTGCCCATGCATATGCCCGGGCACAAGCGGAACACCGCACCGGCGGGATATCTGGACGCCCTGGGTGCCGGACTGGACATCACGGAGATTGACGGGTTTCCCGACCTCCATGACCCGGAGGGGGCGCTGGCGGAGCGGATGCGGGATGCCGCGGCCCTGTGGGGCAGCCGCCGGGCCTGGTGGCTCATCGGGGGCAGCACCGCCGGACTTCTCTCCGGCATCTTCGCCGCCGCAGCGCCCGGGGACACGGTGCTCCTGGCCCGGAACTGCCACAAGTCCGTCTACAACGCCGTCATGCTCCGGGGACTGACGCCCCGGTACCTCTCCCCCGCCCCCTGGCCCGGACAGTCCTTTTCCGGCCCGGTGACGCCGGAGGCCGTGGAGGCCGCCTTTGCCGCCCATCCCCAGGCAAAGCTGCTGGTGCTCACAAGCCCCACCTATGAAGGGGTCATCAGTGACATTCCATTCATTTCGGGCATTGCCCACCGACACGGGGCGGCGGTGCTGGTGGACGAGGCCCACGGGGCCCATCTGGGCCTGTCCCCCGCATTCGGCCCCGGCGCCGTGACAGCGGGTGCGGACATGGTGGTCCAGAGTCTGCACAAGACTCTGCCCAGTCTGACCCAGACGGGACTGCTCCATCTGTGCCCGGGCCGGATCAGCCCGGATGCCGTGGGGTACTGGCTCAGCGTGTTCCAGACCTCCAGCCCCTCCTATCTGCTCATGGCGTCCATTGACGGCTGCGTGGACCTGCTCCGGCGCAGGGGACCGGAACTGCTGGATAACTGGTCCCGGGCCATCGACGGATTTTACGAACAGGCCGCCGGACTGCGGCATCTGGCCCTCCCCCTGGCGGGCCGGCCGGGGACGGACAAGTCGAAACTGGTCATCTCCACCGCCCGGGCCGGAATCACCGGACCGGAACTGGCCCGGCGGCTCCGGGAGGAACACCACATCGAGACCGAGATGGCCGCGCCGGACTATCTGATCGCCATGACCGGCATGGGTGACACGCCGGTCACCCTGTCCCGGTTTGCCCGCGCCCTGCTGGCTGTGGACGGCACCCTCCGGGCCGGGCAGGCCGCACCTCTGCCGACCCTGCCGGTGCCGGAGGCGGTTCTGCCCATGGGAGCGGCCATGGAATCCCCTGTCCGGCTGTGCCCCATCACCGATGCCGCTGGGGAGATCGCCGCCGACTTTCTGTGGGCCTATCCCCCGGGCATCCCGCTGGTGACGCCGGGTGAGGTCATCCCCGCCGCCCTGCCGGCATATGCCGCCGCCTGTGACGCAGCGGGCGTGACCCTCCGGGTTCCCCGGCAGACACCGGATGGAATGCTCCGGGTGGTGAAAAGGGGTTGACGGAGCGGATGGGCTGTTGTATAATGTCTGGGAAAAATTATGATTGTGAGGGATTTTCACATGAGCAGAATTCAGACCATTGAGACCCGCGATCTGAGCAAGAGCGCTGTTGTCGGCGGCTGCGGCGAGTGCCAGACTTCCTGCCAGTCCGCCTGCAAGACCTCCTGCGGTGTTGCCAACCAGAAGTGCGAGAACAAGGAAAAGTAATCCATCCATCCTTGATGACAAACCGCTTGTTCGATCCCGAACAGGCGGTTTTTCTATTGAAGTCCTTCAAACCTCTCGGTTTGAAGGAGTATTTGCGGCCATTCCATGCACTCGCTGCGCTCGCACACTCCATTGGCCGAGAAGTGTTTTTTGGCACAGCGAAGCCGCGCCAAAAAACAAATCAAAAATTTTTTCGCATCTGCGGATGCGAATTCTGCGAAGCCGAATTTCCTTTGAGAGGAGCGTGAATCTATGATTCATCAATATAAAATGAAAGGCGTGAATATCGTCATCGATGTGAATTCCGGCGCGGTGCATGTGGTGGACGATGTGGCCTATGACATCATCGCCATGTATGAAAGCCACACCACGGACGAGATCGTGGCAGCCATGCTGGAGCGCTACGGCGACCTGCCGGATGTGGACGAACACGAGATCCTGGACTGCATCCGGGATGTGGACGCCCTGAAAGAGCAGGGCAAGCTGTTTTCCGAGGACAAATTTTCCCACCTGGCCGGAAAAATGAAGCAGAGCCCGGTGATCAAGGCCCTGTGCCTCCATGTGGCCCACACCTGCAACCTGAACTGCGCCTACTGCTTCGCCAGCCAGGGCAAGTATCACGGGGACCGGGCAGTCATGTCCTTTGAGGTGGGCAAGCAGGCCCTGGAGTTCCTGATCGCCCATTCCGGCACCCGGACGAACCTGGAGGTGGACTTCTTCGGCGGGGAACCGCTGGTGAACTTCGAGGTGGTGAAGCAGCTGGTGGCCTACGCCCGCAGCCGGGAGGCAGAGACCGGAAAGCACTTCCGCTTCACCCTGACCACCAACGGCGTGCTGCTGGATGACGAGGTCACGGAGTTCCTGAACCGGGAAATGAACAATGTGGTGCTCAGTCTGGACGGCCGGAAAGAGGTCAATGACCGGTTCCGGGTGGACGCCGCAGGCAACGGCAGCTATGACAAGATCGTCCCCAACTTCCAGCGTTTCGTGGAGCAGCGGGGCGACCGGGAATACTATATGCGGGGCACCTACACCCACTACAACACAGACTTCACCGAGGACATTCAGCATATGCTGGACCTGGGCTTCGACCAGCTGAGCATGGAGCCGGTGGTATGCGACCCCGCCGACCCCTGCGCCCTGACGGAGGAGGACCTGCCCGTGCTGTTTGAACAGTACGAAAAGCTGGCAGACATGATGCTGGAGCGGCGGCGGGAAGGCAAACCCTTCACATTCTATCACTACATGGTGGACCTCACCGCAGGCCCCTGCATTTACAAGCGGCTGTCCGGCTGCGGCTCCGGCACGGAGTACATGGCCGTGACCCCCTGGGGCGACCTGTATCCCTGCCACCAGTTCGTGGGTGAGGAACAGTTCCGGCTGGGCGACATCTGGACCGGCGTGACCAATCCCGAGGCCCAGGAGCAGTTCCGCAGCTGCAATGTGTACTCCCACCCGGAGTGTAAGGACTGCTGGGCAAGGCTGTACTGCGCCGGAGGCTGCGCCGCCAATGCGTACCACGCCACCGGCAGCGTCAACGGCGTGTACAAGTACGGCTGTGAGCTGTTCAAAAAGCGCATGGAGTGCGCCATCTTCCTGGAAGTGATGAAGCGCCTGGGGAACTGACCCCCGGAGAGAGGGACCCACACATGACCAGAACATTGGAACAGGCCCGGATGCAGGAGCTGGACACCTGCGTGCGGATCATTGACGAGGGCCGGCAATTCCAGCGGGACCAGGGGTTCATCCAGTGGACCGCCGACTATCCCAACGCCGGGATCATCCGGGAGGACCTCCGCACCGGAAAGGGCTATGTCATCCGGGTGGACGGCGTCATCGCCGGATATCTATGCATCGATTTTTCCGGGGAACCCGCCTACGACCACATCGAGGGCGCCTGGCGGTGGGACCGGCCCTACGCCGTGGTGCACCGCATGGCCTTCTCCCGGGCGTTTCAGGGCACCGGACTGGCGGACGCCGCCTTTACCCTGATCCAGTCCTTCTGTCTGGAACAGGGCGTGGACTACCTCCGGGTGGACACGGACTTTCCCAACAAGCGGATGCAGCACATTCTGGAGAAAAACGGCTTCGTGCAATGCGGGGTCATCCAGTTCCAGGGCAGTAAGCTGGCCTACGACAAGCGGTTCGGATAAAGCAATGAAAAAACCAGCCCCTCCCGGTCGGGAGGGGCTGGTTTGCTTTCATGTTCAGCTCTTGGAGCGCATGACGGCTTTCATGCGCTGGCTGTGGTCCAGGATGCGCTTGCGCAGGCGGAGGTTCTTGGGGGTGACTTCCAGCAGTTCGTCGTCCGCCAGGAACTCCAGGCACTGCTCCAGGGACATATTCCGGGGAGACACCAGACGCAGGGCGTCGTCGCTGCCGGCGGCGCGCATGTTGGTCAGCTGCTTGCGCTTGCATACATTCACGCTCAGGTCCTCGGCCTTGGGGTTGAAGCCCACGATCATGCCGGCATACACAGGCACGCCGGGACCGATGAACAGCACGCCACGCTCCTGGGCGTTGAACAGGCCGTAGGTCACGGACTCGCCGGTTTCAAAGGCTACCAGGGAGCCGGTGCTCCGGCGCTGGATCTCGCCCTTGAAAGGCTCATACTTCTCAAAGACGCTGGCCAGGATGCCCTCGCCCTTGGTGTCGGTGAGAAACTCATTCCGGTATCCGAACAGGCCCCGGGAGGGGACCAGGAAGGTGGCCTTCGTCCGGTCGCCCACGGGCACCATCTCCTGGAACTCGCCGTGGCGGCGGCCCAGCTTCTCGATCACGGAGCCGATGTATTCCGAGGGCACATCCACCACCACCCGCTCAATGGGCTCGCAGCGCTTGCCGTCAATGGTCTGGAACAGCACCCGGGGGGGAGAAACCTGGAATTCATAGCCTTCCCGGCGCATAGTCTCAATCAGAATGGACAGATGCATCTCGCCCCGGCCAGCCACGATGAAGGAGTCCATGGAATCGGGGTCGTCGCTGACCCGCAGGGACACATCCTTCAGGGTCTCCCGGTACAGCCGGTCCCGCAGCTGGCGGGAGGTGACAAACTTGCCCTCCTTGCCGGCGAAGGGGGAATCGTTCACGGAGAAGGTCATCTCCATGGTGGGGGCGGAAATCTTCACGAACTCGATGGGCTCCACGCAGGAAGGAACACAGATGGTGTCGCCGATGGTGATGTCGCCGATGCCGCTCATGGCCACGATGTCACCGGCGGAGGCCACGGTGATGGGAACCCGGGCCAGGCCCTCGTACTCATACATGGACACGGCCTTGGCCTTTCTGGCAGGGGCATCGGGGTTGTGGTAGTTGCACACGGCGATCTCCTGGTTCTGTTTGATCTGGCCCCGCTCCACCCGGCCAATGGCGATGCGGCCCACAAACTCGTTGTAGTCCACGGAGCTGACCAGCATCTGGAAGGGGGCTTCCACATCGATCACCGGGGCGGGGATATAGTCCAGAATCGTGTCGAACAGGGGCTGCAGGTCCTTGCCCGGCACATCCGGGGAATAGGAGGCGGTGCCCTGCCGGCCGGAGCAGAACAGCATGGGAGAGTCCAGCTGCTCATCGGTTGCGTTCAGGTCCATGAGCAGCTCCAGCACCTCGTCGATGACCTCGTGGATGCGCTGGTCGGGCCGGTCGATCTTGTTCAGCACCACAATGACCCGGTGGCCCAGCTCCAGGGCCTTGGACAGGACGAAGCGGGTCTGGGGCATGGGACCCTCGGCGGCGTCCACCAGCAGGATGACGCCGTTGACCATCTTCAGGATCCGCTCCACCTCGCCGCCGAAGTCCGCATGGCCCGGGGTGTCCACAATGTTGATCTTGGTGCCTTTATAGCGAACGGAGGTGTTTTTCGCCAGAATGGTGATGCCACGCTCCCGCTCCAGGTCGCCGGAGTCCATGACCCGCTCCACGACCTCCTGATTTTCATGATATACGCCCGACTGCTGCAGCATCTGGTCCACCAGGGTGGTCTTGCCGTGGTCAACATGGGCGATGATGGCGATATTTCTCAAGTTCTCCAATATCCGCACTCCCTTGTATTTTGACTGCTGTGTTTAGAACCTTGATAGTATACTCTATTCAACCGGAAAATGCAACGGCGAATTCCGACTATTTTCAAATTTCCCGGGCCGTGGTATGATACGGGGAGAGAAAACGATTTACGGAGGTGCTTTCCTTGAAAGTTCTGCTCATCAACTGCAGCCCCCATGCCCACGGCTGCACCGATGCCGCCCTCACCGCGGCGGAGACCGCCCTCCGGGACGGGGGCATTGACACCATCCGGTACTGGACCGGCACGGACCCCATCCAGCCCTGCACCGCCTGCGGCGGCTGCGGCAAAACCGGCCGGTGCGTCCATGAGGACGGGGTGAACAAAGTCATCGGGTACATGGCGGAATGCGACGGCCTGATCGTGGGCACGCCGGTCCACTATGCCGCCCCCAGCGGCGCCGCGTCCGTGTTTCTGGACCGGCTGTTCTTTGCCGGCGGCGCCGTGCTGCGCCACAAACCCGCCGCGGGCATCGCGGTGTGCCGCCGGGCGGGCGCCACCGGGGCCTTCGACGATCTGAACAAATACTTCACCATCGCCCAGATGCCCGTGGTGTCCTCCCAGTACTGGAACATGGTGTTCGGCACCACGCCGGAGGAGATCCGCCGGGACGCGGAGGGGATGCAGACCATGCGCACCCTGGCCCGGAATATGACCTGGCTGCTGAAGTGCATCGACGCCGGCCGGGCGGCGGGCATCCTGCCCCCGGAGCCGGAAAAACAGATCCGCACCAATTTCATCCGATAGCAAGCCAAAACGCGGGACAGGAGCAGTCCCGCGTTTTTATGCTTCCGGAGTTTTGTGACAGTCCACAAAACTCCGTGCACAAAATTGGATAACTTTCAAATTCTTCCCTTTTTCGGTGCCCTTTTTATTGAATGAGTGCAAAATTGTTGCTATACTATGCAATAGCATTTTGTTCAAAATCAGGCAATCCGGAACCACAAGGAGGTGAGACATATGGAATCCTTTGCGGAAGAACTGATGGAAGAACTGACGGCCGAAACAGTGTTTACCATTCCCGTCTTCGGCGGCATCGCCGTGGCGGAGTCGGTGGTGGTCACCTGGGTCATCATGGCCGTGTTCATGCTCCTCATCCTGCTGCTGACCCGGAACCTGCAGGTCCACAACATTTCCAAACGCCAGGCGGCGCTGGAGACCTTTGTGACCTTCATCCAGAACCTGACCAGCGACTTTGTGGGCGAACACGGGGCCTGCTATGTGCCCTATCTGAGCACCATCATCATCTACATCGGCTTTGCCAACATCGTGGGCATCTTCGGATTCAAGCCCCCTACCAAGGACCTGAATGTGACGGCGGCCCTGGCCATCATGAGCATCGTGCTCATCGAGTCGGCGGCCATCCGGGCCAAGGGCGGCAAGGGCTTTATCAAGAGCTTCGCCAAGCCCACGCCGGTCATGATCCCCATCAATATCATGGAGATCGTCACCCGGCCCCTGTCCCTGTGTATGCGACTGTTCGGCAACATTCTGGGCGCTTTCACCATCATGAAGCTGGTGGAGCTGTTCATCCCCGCAGTGGCCCCGGCCATCTGCAGCCTGTACTTTGATTTCTTTGACGGATTCATTCAGGCGTACATCTTCGTATTTCTGACCGGTCTGTTCATCCGGGAAGCCATCGAATAACAGTCTTTCGCCCCCTGCGGGCGCAAACTCTGCGAGGCTTTTGAACGGTCAGAGCCTTGCGGATCGTCGGATACTTCATTCTGAAAAGGTAAAGGAGAACTATTATGTCAACCGCAATTATCGCAATCGGCGCGGCCATCGCCGTGTTTACCGGCTTCGGCGCCGCCATCGGTATCGGCATTGCCACCAAGGCTGCCGTGGAATCTGTTGCCCGTCAGCCCGAGGCGGACGGCTCCATCACCAAGCTGCTCATGCTGGGCGCCGCTCTGGCGGAAGGTACCGCCATTTTCGGACTGGTCGTCGCCATTCTGATCATCCTGTTCCTGGGATAATCGGAACTGGAGGTTCCAGCCATGCTGAGATTTGATTTTAATGTGATTTTTACCATCATCAATCTGCTGGTGCTGTATTTTCTGATGAAAAAGTTCCTGTTCGACAAGGTGAACAACATCATTCAGCAGCGTCAGCAGATGGTGGATGAGGAATATGCCGCCGCCCAGGCCGCCCGTGAGCAGGCCCAGGCGGATCAGGCGAAATACTCCGCCGCTCTGGCCCAGGCCGACCAGGAAGTGGACGGCATCCTGAAGGAAGGCCGGGAGAAGGCCCGTGTGGAATACAACCGCGTCCTGGCCAATGCCCAGGCAGAGGCCCAGAAGGAAGTGGCCAAGGCCCACGCCAGCATCGCCCGGGACCGGGAGGAGACCATGCGCTCCATCAAGACCGAGGTGGGCCAGCTGGTGGCCCTCACCGCCGGAAAGCTGCTGGAGGAGGATGTCTCCGACGAGGTGTGCGAGCGGCTGTATGAGGAAATGATGGCACAGGCAGGTGAGCGTGAATGATCGATTACGCCTCCCTGCTGCCTGACAATAAGGAGGACATTCAGGATGTTGTCCGGCTGCTGAAATATCATCCCGGCCTGCTGGCCGAGATCGAGAATCTCCGGGCCACCCCTGAGAGCAAGCACGAGCTGATCGATCGGTTCATTCCGGAAAGTCTCCGGCCCCTGTGCAAGATCCTCAGCGACAATGACGACATCTCCATGCTGCCGGACCTGCTGGGGTATGCCCTGGGCAAGCCCCTGGACCCCAATGTGCCCACGGCGGAGGTGCTGTACGCCAAGGCCCCCACGGACGATCAGCGCCGGGGTCTGAAAAAGTTCATCAAACAGCAGTATGACGGCGCCCATGTGCGCATCGTCTACAAGAAGGATGCCTCCCTTCTGGGCGGCTTCATTGTGCGGGTCAAGGGCCGGGAGCTGGACTTCAGCCTCCGGGGCCGTCTGGCCTCCATCCAGCGGGCCGTGTCCGAGCCTACGGCATCCTTCGACTCCCCCGGCCAGCTGATCAGCGTGCTCCGGGAGGAGATCCAGCAGACCGTATTTGAAAACGGCTGGCAGGAGATCGGCACCGTCACCCGGGTGGGCGACGGCGTGGCCATCATCCACGGTATCGAGCACGCCGCCTACGGCGAGATCGTGGTTTTCGATTCCGGCATCCGGGGCATGGTGCAGGACATCCGCACCGACTCCGTGGGCGTGATCCTGTTCGGCCGGGAATCCGAGATTTCCCAGGGCAGCCGGGTGGTCCGCACCGGAAAGCGGGCGGGCGTGCCCGTGGGCGAGAATTTCCTGGGCCGGGTGGTGGACGCCATGGGCTCCCCCATCGACGGGCAGGGCAGCATCCTCGCCGCCGGATACCGGCCGGTGGAAAGTCCCGCCCCCTCCATCATCGAGCGCAAGAGCGTGGACCAGCCCATGTCCACCGGCATCCTGGCCATCGACGCCATGTTCCCCGTGGGCCGGGGCCAGCGTGAGCTGATCATCGGCGACCGGCAGACCGGCAAGACCTCCCTGGCCATCGAGGCCATCCTGAACCAGCGGGGCGGCGATGTGATCTGCGTGTATGTGGCCATCGGCCAGAAGAACTCCAGCGTGGCCCGGGTGGTGCAGACGCTGAAGGACCATCACGCCATGGATTACACCATCGTCATGTCCGCTCCCGCGTCGGACCCGGCGTCTTTGCAGTACCTGGCCCCCTACGCCGCCACGGCCATGGCCGAGTACTTCATGCGTCAGGGCCGGGATGTGCTCATCATCTATGACGACCTGAGCAAGCACGCAGTGGCCTACCGTGCCCTGTCCCTGCTGCTGGGCCGCTCCCCCGGACGGGAAGCCTACCCCGGCGATGTGTTCTATCTCCACTCCCGGCTGCTGGAGCGCTCCGCCCGGCTGGCCGCCGGCGGGTCCATCACGGCCCTGCCCATCATCGAGACCCTGTCCGGCAATGTGTCGGCTTATATCCCCACCAATGTCATCTCCATCACCGACGGCCAGATCTTCCTGGACAGCGCGGCTTTCGCCTCCGGCCAGCGGCCGGCAGTGAATGTGGGCCTGTCCGTGTCCCGTGTGGGCGGCGCGGCCCAGTCCAAGGCCCTGAAAAAGGCCACCGGCTCCCTCCGCGTGGACCTGGCCCAGTACCGGGAAATGGAGATCTTCACCCAGTTCTCCTCGGATCTGGACCCCGCAACCCAGGCCCAGCTGGACTACGGCCGCGGCCTGATGGAACTGCTGAAGCAGCCCCTGCACCGGCCCCTGTCCATGCCCGAGCAGGTCATGAGTCTGGTCATCGCCATCGACCGGCAGTTGACCGATCTGCCCACGGCAGAGGTGAAACCCTTCCAGCAGGGCTTCCTGGCCTATATGGAAGCCTATGAGCCCCAGGTGGGCCGCCGCATCCAGGACACCGGCGTCCTCACCGATGAGGACCGGCAGGCCATCCTGGACGGCTGTGCCGAATACAAAAGGAGCGGCGCATGGCGGGCATAAACGATTTGCAGAACCGCATGAAAAGCGTCCGTGACACCCGGAAGATCACCAACGCCATGTACCTGATCTCCTCGGCCAAGATGCGCAAGGCCCGCCGGGAGATGGAGGCCTCCCGCCCCCATTACAACGCCTCCCAGGCGGTGATCGGCGATGTGCTGGCCCACCTGCCGGACATCACCCACCCCTTCGTGGGCGACACTATGACCGAACCCCGGCCGGGAAAGAAGGCATATATTCTGGTCACCGGCGACAAGGGTCTGGCCGGTGCTTACAACCACAATGTGCTGAAGCTGCTGGAGTCCATCGACCCGGACCCGGAAAAAACGGTGCTCTTCACCGTGGGCGAGGTGGGACGGAGCAGTGCCGGGCGTCTGGGCTATCCCCTGGATCCGGCCATGCACTATCCCTCCCAGGAGCCGGACATCACCAGGGTCCGGGACCTCTCCGCCCGGGTCATCATCCGGTATCTGAAGGGGGAGCTGTCGGAGATCCATGTGCTGTACACAGCGCTGAACAAGATGTCCACCGATCCGGTCTCCCGGCGGATTCTGCCCCTGTACCGGGCGGACTTTGCTCCGTTCACGGCGCCGGACGACAACCGCTCCCCGGTGTACATCCCCTCCCCCCAGTCCATTCTGGACACGGTGGTGCCCAACTACATCACCGGCTTTCTCCTGGATCTGCTGACGGAGGCGTACTGCGCCGAGCTGGACGCCCGGATGATCGCCATGAAGTCCGCCACGGACAATGCCGACGCCATGCTGGACCAGCTGTCCCTGGAGTGCAACCGTGCCCGGCAGGAGGCCATCACCCAGGAGATCACGGAGATTTCTTCGGGTGCACGGGCACAAACAAATCATTCGGCCCCCTGAAGGGGCCCGAATGAGAAGGCTGCGGCCGACTGCGCGCACTCGCTACGCTCGCACACTTGCGGCCGAGAAGTGTTTTTTCACCGGCGAAGCTGGCGAAAAAACAGATTGGATTTTATTTGCGCCTGCGGGCGCAAACTCTGCGAGGCATTTAAGCTGAAATATGTAATTGATTAAAGGAATGATACTATGACTGGAACCATTGTGCAGGTACTGGGTCCCGTGGTGGATGTGGCCTTTACGGGAGGCCAGCTGCCCCGGATCCGGGACGCACTGTATACCCAGGCCGACGGCCGGGATGTGGTCATGGAGGTCTCCCAGCATCTGGGGGACGGCATCGTCCGGTGCATCCTCCTGTCCCCGCCGGAGGGCCTGACCCGGGATCTGGCCGTGGAGGCCCCCGGCGGCGGCATCGCCGTGCCTGTGGGCCGGCAGTGTCTGGGCCGGCTGTTCGGCGTGTTCGGCCAGCCCATTGACGACAAGGGCCCCGTCACCGGGGAGACCTGGCCCATTCACCGGGAGCCCCCCTCCTTTGCCGACCAGAGCCCCGTGGTGGAGATTCTGGAAACCGGCATCAAGGTCATCGACCTGCTGGCCCCTTACGCAAAAGGCGGCAAGGTGGGCCTGTTCGGCGGCGCCGGCGTGGGCAAGACCGTGCTGATTCAGGAGCTGATCCACTCCGTGGCCTCCGAGCATGACGGCTACTCCATCTTCACCGGCGTGGGCGAGCGTTCCCGGGAGGGCAACGACCTGTATGTGGAGATGACCGAATCCGGCGTCATCAACCACACCGCCCTGGTGTTCGGCCAGATGAACGAGCCCCCCGGCGCCCGTATGCGGGTGGCGGAGACGGGCCTGACCATGGCGGAATACTTCCGGGATGTGGAGCATCAGGATGTGCTGCTGTTCATCGACAACATCTTCCGTTTCGTCCAGGCGGGCAGCGAAGTGTCCGCCCTGCTGGGGCGTATGCCCTCCGCCGTGGGCTATCAGCCCACCCTGGCCACGGATATCGGTGAACTCCAGGAGCGCATCGCCTCCACGAAAAACGGGTCCATCACCTCCGTGCAGGCGGTCTATGTCCCCGCCGACGACCTGACCGACCCGGCCCCGGCCACCACCTTTGCCCATCTGGACGCCACCACCGTGCTGTCCCGTGCCATCGCGGAGCAGGGCATCTATCCGGCGGTGGACCCGCTGGAATCCACCTCCCGCATCCTGGAAGCGGATGTGGTGGGCGAGGAGCACTACGCCGTGGCCCGGGAGGTCCAGGCCGTGCTCCAGAAATACAAGGAATTGCAGGACATCATCGCCATTCTGGGCATGGAGGAACTGGCGGAGTCGGACCGGATGCTGATTTTCCGGGCCAGAAAGCTCCAGAAATTCCTGTCCCAGCCCTTCTTCGTGGCGGAGAAGTTCACCGGCGTGCCCGGTGTGTATGTCCCGCTGGCGGAGACCATCCGGGGCTTCAAAGCCATTCTCAGCGGCGAGTGCGACGACTGGCCCGAGGCTGCCTTCTTCAATGTGGGCACCCTGGACGATGCCCGGGAGAAGGCGAAACAGCTCCTGCAGGAAGCGAGCGCGTGAGATGGCTGCAACCTATCATCTGAAGGTGATCAGCGCCTACGGCACCTTTTTTGACGGGGAGTGCATCCAGACCATCATCCCCTGTGAGGACGGCACCCGGGGCATTCTCGCCCGGCATGAGGACTGCATCATTTCCATCGTGCCCGGCCCCCTGCGGATCAAACTGCCCGATGAGACCGAGCTTCTGGCAGCGGTCACCGCCGGATACGCCGCCGTTGACCGGGGAACGCTGACGCTGATCGTGGACACCGCCGAGCGGCCGGAGGATATCGACGAGAACCGGGCTGAGGAGGCGATCCGGCAGGCCGGGGAGGAACTGAAGCATCGCCAGAGCCGCATCGAATATGAGCAGTCCCAGGCCACCATGGCCCGCGCCATGGCCCGGCTGAAAGTGAAGCGCATGAGCTGAACCATCCCGCCGGCAATCGCCGGGAATATAAACCGGAAAATCCTCCGTATGCGTCAGACATACGGAGGATTTTCATATGATGCGCCGGCAAAGGAACAGCTGCGGGATTGTCTGCTGCAGCTGGTTTTTTCAGGGCCGGGCACGGGCGGGTTTGGAACCCGCCCCTACGCGATAAACCGGATGCAGTGAGGGATGGACACCGGGCTCATCCATGTCATTGCGAGGAGCGAAGCGACGTGGCAATCCGCATCCCCTTTCGGTGCGTCACACAGTACAGAAAAAGGAGAACGGATTCCCACGGCGGGGCTGTGCCCTGCCTCGGAATGACAGAGAAACAAGGTCATTCCTGATTCCCGATTTATCCCCAGTACCCCAGGGTGGCGGCCATGACGGCCTTGATGGTGTGCATCCGGTTTTCCGCCTCGTCGAACACGATGCTCCGGGGGCTTTCAAACACCTCGTCCGTGACCTCCATGGCGTCCCGGCCGAAGCGCTCGCCCATCTCCCTGCCGATTTTCGTGCGGTGGTCATGATAGGCGGGCAGGCAGTGCATGAACCGGGCCTGTTCCCCGGCCTGGGCCATGAGGGCGCTGTTCACCTGATAGGGGGCCAGATCATGGATGCGCTGCTCCCACACCTCCACCGGCTCGCCCATGCTCACCCAGATGTCCGTGTAGATCACATCCGCGCCTTTCACGGCCTCCATGGGGTCCTCCATGAGCTGAATGGCGGCGCCGGTCTCTTTGGCGATGGCCTGACACTGCTCCACCAGTGCCGGATCGGGGAAGTAGGCTTTGGGGGCGCAGGCCACGAAGTGCAGGCCCATTTTGGCGCAGCCCACCATGAGGCTGTTGCCCATGTTAAACCGGGCATCGCCCATATACACCAGCTTCACGCCTTTCAGACGGCCGAAGTGCTCCTGAATGGTCAGGAAATCCGCCAGGATCTGGGTGGGATGGAACTCGTCCGTCAGGCCGTTCCACACGGGTACGCCCGCGTATTCTGCCAGCTCCTCCACGATTGCCTGGCCGTAGCCCCGGTACTCGATGCCGTCGAACATCCTGCCCAGCACCCGGGCGGTATCGGGGATGCTCTCTTTCGTGCCCATCTGGCTGCCCGTGGGGTCCAGATAGGTGGTGCCCATGCCCAGATCATGGGCGGCCACCTCAAAGCTGCTGCGGGTGCGGGTGCTGGTTTTTTCAAAGATCAGCGCCACATTTTTGCCCCGCAGACCGTCGTGGAGAATGCCCTGTTTCTTGTATGCCTTCAATTTGGCCGCCAGCTCCAGCAGCGCGCCGATCTCCTCCGGCGTGTAGTCCAGCAGCTTCAGAAAATGTCTTCCGGTCAGATCCATATCCGATTCCTCCGTTTGCGATGATGTATGATTATACATCATTTTCATGGAATATGCAATAACGATGAAAGTTTTCCCAAATGCTTTTTTCTCCGTCCATTTCCGGCGGTTTTGTAAATGTAAACTTACTATGAAATGCATTGACAAAGGGTTCCGGGCGGGTAAAATATGATTATATGCTTTAGTTTTCTCCAAAGGATTGTGGATCACGAATGAAAGAACGGATTATAAAATTCATGCAGGGCCGGTACGGCATCGATCAGCTGTACCGCTTTCTGGTGTCGGCCTCCCTGGTCTCGCTGGTTCTGGCCATGCTGCTGCGCAAGCACGCGGGGCTGAGCAATCTGCTGACGCTGGCGGCCTTCGGTCTGCTGATCTGGGCAATGGTGCGGACCATGTCCCGGAATGTGCAGAAGCGGTATCTGGAGAACCTGCATTTTCTGGAAAAGATGGGCAGCATCCGGCAGAAGCTGCGGATGCGGAGGGAACGGTTCGCCCAGCGGAAGGATTACAAATTCTTCGTCTGCCCCACCTGCAAAACCAATCTCCGGGTCCCCAAGGGGAAGGGAGAAATCTATATCACCTGCAGCAAATGCGGCAACCGCTTCCGGGGTAAAACCTGATCCCCTGAAAGCGCGAAACCGGCCCCGGTCTCAGAAGAGACCGGGGCCGGTTTTGTTTTGACTCAGAATCTGGGCATGAGTGCTTTCAGCTCGGGCAGGACGATCTCGCCCTGGTCCATGATCTGCACGCCGTCCAGCCACACGGAGCTGTTCAGGCAGATTCCATCGGTATGGCTCACGGCGTCCTGACCGCAGGGGGGTGCGTCAATGTCACTGACATAGCCGATGCCCCACTCGGTGGCGCCCCACACCCGCTCGTCCTCCACGATGTTGCCGGTGAGCCGGGCGCCGGGGTTGAAGCCGTAGGAGATGTGGGCCATTTTCAGCATACCCGGATCGTTGAAGCTCCGGAGATACTGCTCATACACGGCGGCCTCCTCGCCGCCCTCCACCTTCTGGATGATGCCGTCACGCACCGTCAGCCGGATGGGCTGGGCCGGGGCGTGGCCGAAGGGGGGCGTCACGGAGCCGTCGAACACGATGGTGCCGTTGATGCTGCCGAACCGGGGGACCACATTGATCTGGCCGGTGAGCATATGGATGGCCGGAGCGGTGGCGTCGCCGCAGTCGCAGGCCACATAGTGCACCGGGTCGATCTCAAAGGACACATCCCCGCCGGCGGGGGTGGTCACCCGCATGGTTTTGGCGTTCCGGGTCAGCTCCGCCACTTTCCGCATGAACACCTGGAGCTGGGGTGTCTCCACATGGCCGATGGTGCGGATCATCAGGTCCTCGTTGAAGTCCACCAGGCACATATACCGCAGCTTCTCATTCTCCGCCGCCGCTTTTTCAAAGGGGGTGGAGTACAGCAGCCACTGATGGTTAAACTCAATCCACACATCGCAGGCGCACAATGCCGCTGTCAGGGGGGCGATGGGCAGATCCGGGTCCGCCGCCTTGCCCACGGAGCCGGGGGTGGGCACCGTCACGGTCATGACCGTGGCCCCCGCTTCCCGCACGCTGGCCTCCACGGCCCGGAGCACGGCTTCACAGGACTCGTAATCGGCGGTGAGCACCACGGTTTCCCCCGGCTGTACGCCGAAGATCTCTCGCACCAGCTTGTCCGCCGCGATTTGCAGTTCCGTTTTCATTCAATCTCCTCCAGATTCGCCAGTTTTTCAATGGTCCGCCGGTAGATCTCCTCCGCCTGGAACAGGTCCTCCAGCAGGATATATTCGTCTTTCTGATGCTCGGTACACTCCCGGCCGGGCTGCATGGGGCCGAAGGCCACGATGCCGGGCATGGCCCGGGCATAGGTGCCGCCGCCGATGACCGTGGGTTCGGACAAATCCCCCGTCACCTCCCGGTACACCTCCAGCATGGCGGTGATGACCCGGCCGTTTTTGTCCATGTAGATGGACTTCATGTCCTCGGTGCAGGCCACGGAGATGCCGTAGGGGGCACAGGCGGCCTCGATGGCGGCGCGCACCCGGCCGCTCTCCACGGTCACCGGGCTGCGGATATCCAGGGTCAGGACCACCCGGTCCCCCACGGTGCGCAGCAATCCCGCGTTCAGGGTCAGGCCGCCGCTCTGCTCATCAGAGAAGCCGCAGCCCATCCGCTCCCCGGTCAGGTCAAATCCGATGTGCTGCTGATAAAAGTCCACCAGCGGGCTTTCCACGCCGTCTGCCGCCAGGGCGTCCATCAATTTGCTGATGGCGTTGACGCCCTTTTCCGGGGTGCTGGCATGGGCGGGATGGCCCTGGGCGGCATAGGCTTTCGGGCCGTCCGGGGTGGGGACAGCGGCTCTGGCCCAGCCGGGCACCATATTCTCCGCGTCGCCGCCCTCGGCGGACAGCAGTCCGCTTTTTTCCAGGGGCAGGGACAGTTCATAGTTCAGAATTCCCTTCTCCCCGTAGATGGCGGGGAAATCCGCGTCCGGGGTGAAGCCGTACACGGGCAGGGGTTCATGGGCGGCGTAGTATTCCATATCCTCCCAGCCGCCGGTCTCCTCGCACTGGCCGAAGATCAGCCGCACCCGGCGCTTCAGGGACACGCCGCTGTCCAGCAGGTCCTTCATGGCGAACAGGGCCGCCAGGGTGGGGCCTTTGTCGTCCGCCGCGCCCCGGCCGTACAGCCGGTCGCCGCAGACCTCGCCTTTCGGGTCATGGCTCCAGCCCTCTCCCACGGGCACCACATCCAGATGGCCCAGAATTCCCACGATTTCGTCCCCGGAGCCGATCTCCGCCCAGGCGGTTTTCCCGTCCAGATTCACGGCGGGAATGCCCAGTTCTTTGCACAGGTCCAGCACATAGGCCAGGGCCTTTGCCGGGCCGGTGCCGTAGGGATGCGCCTCGTCCGCATCCACCATGGCCACGCTCTCAATGGCCATCAGGCCCTTCAGGGCCGTCAGGAATGTCTCTTTGTTCATTTGTCAGCTTCCTTTCCGTTCCGGCAGGTCCGCCACCGTCACCGGTACGCCGGGCACCGGGCCGTGCAGACCCAGCCGCACCAGCCGTTCCAGCTCCGTGACCCCCGCCGTCAGGGGTTCCACCACCTGCACGGGGATTCCACGGGCCTTCAGCCGCACCCGCAATTCCGGGGCCGCGGCATACATCCCCGTGCAGCCGGGGATCACAGCGGTGATCCGCTCCTGTTCCCACAGTTCCCGGCAGGCCGCCTCCATGTGGTCCAGCAGGACATCCGTATGTGTCTCCAGATTCTCCACGCCCATGTCCACGCACCGGATGGCGGCGGGGGCAAAGCCGTATGCCCGGGCCTTCCGCTCCTCATTCAGGATGCCCGCCCGGTCTGTGGACAATACGGCGTACCGGTCCGCCAGCAGGGCGGCGGTGTGCATGGCGGGGGCATAGCCCCCCAGCACCGGGATGGGCAGCAGCTCCCGGCAGGCGAACACCGCCGGGTCGTCAAAGCAGTTGACGAACACGCCGTCGCTGCCCCGTTCAAAGGCCGCTGCCGCTTCCCGGAGGACCTCCGCACCGTTCACCAGCGCCTGGGCCTCGCTTTCAATGGTGGGAAAGCCCCGGTCCAGCCCCACGAACTCCAGCTTAGTGTCCGGCGCCAGCAGGGGCGTCAGCGCCGCCCGGTCCCCGGCGATGTCGTCGGAAATATCCCCGGAGACGGGGATGATCACCGTCAGTTTCATGGCTCAGCAGTAGGGCTTGTAATCCACATCATAGCCGAAGCTCCGGGGGCCAAAGACCTCCAGACCCCGCTGGGTGGTCCACTCCGCCGGGGCCGGCAGGGCGGTGACCGCCACCTGTTCGCCCACCCGGGCGAAGGGGTTCAGCTGGGGCATTGCCTCGTCCAGATCGAACATACAGATCAGGTCCGGCACGGTGACGAAGTATTCCCCGTCCAGCCAGCTGATGATATTCTCGTTCTGATACCAGATCCGCAGGGTGTGGCCTTCGTACTCCCCGGTGCCGTTGATGACAGTGTCGCCGTAGGTGTAGCCGTCCCGGGTCTCATAGCCGCTCTCGGCCACGGTGCCCCGGAACATCATGCGGCCCTTGCCCGTCTCGGTGACGGCGGCCACATAGTCCTCCCCGGCGGCCTTTGCCTGCAGGAACGCCCGGCCGATATCCTCGGCGTAGGTGATGGCGCCCCGGATGACGGCGTCCTTCAGGACTTCTGCGGTGTTCACATGGTCCATGACGGCGATGGTGTTCTGGCTGACCACGGCCAGAGCCCGAACCATGTCCTCGCCCCGCTCATCGTCAAACACATTGGTGAACACGGCGCCCTCACCGAAGCGGTTCATGACGCTCATGGGGCACATGGGGATGCCCTTCAGGAAGTATGTGGAGTGCTGCAGGGCGGGCACGCTCCGGCCGGCGGGGTCGCCGTCCACAATGTACCGGTCGGTCATGGCGCCCACATAGAAGGCGGTGGCGGTGTTGCCGCCGCCCAGCTCCGTGGAGATGACCGCGGACACTTCCCGGCCCAGGAACTGCTCCAGCTGCCTCATGCACAGGATATAAAAGCTCTCGTCCGTCTCTTTCAGACGGGCGTATTTTTTGATCTCTTCCTCCGTCAGCGGGCTGATGGCGCCGCAGGCGTAGGGGGTGCCGATCACATCATCCGGGGCCAGATCGTCAAAATCCGCCAGTTTGAACTGCTTGCCCGCTGCCAGGGCCTCGTCGATCATTTCGATGCCCTCCTCCAGGCTTCCGCCGCCGCCGGTGCCCAGAATGGTGCAGCCGTACAGAATGTTCATCAGGTCGTCCCGATTCAGAATTCTCATGATTACCTCCATTTCTTCTTGCGTTGCGTTTTCTTTTCTCCGCAGTGTTTTCCCCGCACACTTTATTGCTCTATAGTCTTTGGAAATAGCTTCGCAGAATTTGCGTCCGCAGACGCAAACAAAATACAGTCCGTTTTTTGGTGCGGCTTCGCCGTGCCAAAAAACACTTCTCGGCCAGCGGAGTGTGCGAGCGCAGCGAGTGCATGGAGCGGCCGCAACTCCTCATTCAAACCGAAAGGTTTGAATGACTTCACAGCTGCTCCCACTCATGGGCCCGCAGGCAGCTGACCATGTGGCCGCCGCCCAGGTCCTCCGGCTGGGGCATTTCCCGGGCGCACCGTTCGCAGGCATAGGCGCAGCGCTGGTGGAAGGCACAGCCGGGAGGCGGGTTGATGGGGCTGGGGATCTGGCCCTCCAGGGTTTTCAGTCCCTCCATGCCCCGGGTGGTCAGGGTGGGGATGGAGTCGAACAGGGCCTTGGTATAGGGGTGCCGGGGGTGGGAGAAGATCTCCTCCGCCGGACCGAACTCCACGATCTTGCCCAGATACATGATGGCGATCTTGTTGGCCAGCTCATGGACCACGCCCAGATCGTGGCTGATCAGGATATTGGTCAGCTGGAACCGGCGGCGCAGGTCCTTGATCAGGTCCAGAATCTGGGCCTGGGAGAACACATCGATGGAACTGGTGGGCTCGTCCAGCACCACCAGTTTCGGGTTGGACGCCAGGGACCGGGCGATGGCGATGCGCTGGCGCTGGCCGCCGGAGAACTCATGGGGGTACTTGTAGCAGGCGTCCGCCGGGATGCCCACCATCTCCAGCAGCTCTGTCACCCGCTTCAGCCGGTCGGCCTCCCCCAGCTTCTCATACACATCCAGCGGCTCGGCCACGATGTCCTTGATGAGCCACCGGGGGTTCAGAGACCAGTAGGGGTCCTGGAACACGATCTGCACATTCTTTTTGAAGGCGTTGTCGCCCTTTTTCGCCCCGGCGAACACATCCTCGCCCTCAAAGTACACCTTGCCGTCCGTGGGCTCGAACAGGTTCAGGATCGTGTTCACCAGCGTGGACTTGCCGCAGCCGGACTCGCCCACGATGCCCAGCACCTCGCCCTTTTTCAGCTCGAAGGACACATCGTCCACGGCCTTCAGGGTCAGGTGCTTCTGGTGCTTGATCTCATCGTTGATGTCGAAATACTTCTTCAGGTGCTCCACCTTCAGCAGCACTTCCCCGCTGTCGGAGGGCTCCGCCTTTTTGGACTCGGTGCGTACCGCGTCCAGCAGGACTTTGGTGTATTCCTCCCGGGGGGATTCAATCAGCGCCCGGGTGGTGTTTTCCTCAATGATCTTCCCGCCGTACAGAATGCCCACCCGGTCGCAGAAGGCGGACACCAGAGACAGGTTGTTGGCGATGAACAGCACGGTCATGCCGTGCTTCTCCTGAATTTCCTTCAGCAGCTTCAGGATGCTGGCCTGGATGGTCACATCCAGGTTCCGGGTGGGCTCGTCGGCGATCAGGAACTCCGCGCCGCAGGCCAGGGCCAGGGCAATGATCACCCGCTGCCGCTGGCCGCCGGAGAGCTGATGGGGGTACTTGGACATGATGCTGTCCGCGTCCGCCAGCTTCACCTCCGCCAGCAGCTCCATGGCCCGGGTCTGGGCCGCTTTCTTCTTCATGCCCCGGTTCCGGCTGCGCAGCACATCGGTCATGATGGTGCCCACGGTGAACACCGGGTTCAGGCAGCTCATGGGGTCCTGGAAGATCATGGCGATCTTTCCGCCCCGGATGTCCCGCTGCATCTGCTTCTGCTTCAGCTTCAGCAGGTCCACCCCGTCCAGCAGGATCTCGCCGGACTCGATGCTCCCCGGCGGGCAGCGCAGCAGCTGCTGGATCGCCAGGGCCAGGACGGTCTTGCCCTGACCGGACTCGCCCACCAGACCGTAGGTCTCGCCCTTTTCGATGGCGAGATGGTCGATCTCCAGCACGGTGCGGGTTCCCTCGAAGGAGTGATGGTCAATCCGCAGATTGTTGATCTCAAAATATGACATGGCGCATCCTCCTTACTGTTTCCGGGTCTTGGGATCCAGAATTTCCCGGATCGCGTCGCCCAGCAGGTTGAAGCACAGCACCGTGATGAAAATGGCCAGGCCCGGGAAGATGCAGTACCACCAGCTGTCCGGGAAGAACCGCCGGCCGGTGGAGATCATCAGGCCCCACTCCGGCGTGGGCAGCTGGGCGCCCAGGCCCAGGAAGGACAGGCTGGCCACCGTCAGGATCACGCCGCCGATATCCATGGACGCCTGCACGATGACAGGGCTGATGCAGTTGGGGATCACATGCTTGAAAATGATCCTGGCCCGGCTGGTGCCGATAGTCTCCGCCGCCTGGACGAATTTCCGTTCCTTCACGGAGATGGCCTGGCCCCGGACCAGGCGGGTGTACCACGGCCACCAGGACAATGAGATGGCCAGCACGGCGTTATTCAGGCTGCTGCCCATGAGGGCCACCATGGCGATGGCCAGCAGCAGGGGCGGGAAGCTCAGGAACACATCCGTGATGCGCATGATCACATTGTCCACCCAGCCGCCGAAGCTGCCGGCAATGGCGCCCAGAGGCACGCCGATGAGCAGGGACAGGCCCACCGCCGCCAGCGCCGCCGTCAGGGACACCCGGGCGCCGTACAGCACCCGGCTGAACAGATCACGGCCCAGCTCGTCCGTACCCATCCAGTGTGCGGCGCTGGGGGGCTGGAGTTTTTCCGCCATATGGGCGGCGTCGGTGAAATCTTCGGGATAGGGGGCGATATAGGGGGCCAGAATGGCCACGGCCACCAGAATCACCAGGCCGATCAGGGCGATCAGGCTCAGCTTGTTCCGGGCCAGCAGATACAGGCTCTCCCGGAACCGGTGGATCCGGGGCTTCATGGTTTCGATAAAGTTATTCATATCCCCACCCCCGTTACAGCCGCACCCGCGGGTCCAGTGCGATGATGATGTCCGCCAGCAGATTCAGAATGATGTAGCACATGGCGCCGAACAGCGTCACGCCGATGATGGCCGGATAGTCCAGACTGGTCACGGCGCTGGAAATATAGCTGCCGATGCCCGGCCAGGAGAAGATGGCCTCCACCAGGAAGGTGTCGGTGAGCGTATAGCCCATGGACAATGCCACATCCGTGGCGGTGGTGCCCATGGAGTTTTTCAGGGCGTATTTCCACAGCATCTTCGTCTCGCTCAGACCGTAGCTCCGGCCGGCGGTGATGTAGTCCTCCCCCAGGATCTCCAGCAGGGCGCTGCGGGTCATGCGGGCTACCAGGCCGATGGGGTACAGGGCGATGGTGATGCAGGGCAGGATCAGATGCCGCAGGGCATCCAGGAACAGACTCCACTTGCCCGTGAGCGCGCAGTCCAGCAGGAGCATTCCCGAGATGTTGGGCGCGGTCTCAAAGATCGTGGCTTCCACGCTCAGACGGCCGCCGATGGGCAGCCACTGGAGGGTCTTGTAAAAGATCAGCTGCAAAAACAGCGCCACCCAGAAAGTGGGCAATGATACCGCGCCGATGGAGAAAAACCGGCTGCAGTGGTCCAATAGCCTGTCCTTCTTTTTTGCTGAGTAAATGCCCAGCGGGATGCCCAGCAGAATAGCAAAGAAGAACGCCAGCAGCACCAGCTCCAGCGTGGCGGGGATGTAGCGCTTCAGCTCCGTGGCCACAGGCTGGTGGCTGTTCAGGCTGTCGCCCAGATCGCCGTGGAGCAGGTCGTTGAGATAGATCACATACTGCTCCGGAATGGACTTGTCCAGGCCCAGCTCTTCCCGGGCGGCCTGGAGCTGCTCCGGCGTGGCCCGGGACCCGGCCCACTTCACCTCCGGATTGGAGGGAATGACCCGGGAGATAAAAAATGTGATGGTGACGACACCCAACAGGACCAGAATACTGCTGAGTATCCGTTTGACGATGTACTTGAACATGGG
>JALFTG010000025.1 GCA_022779345.1 Oscillospiraceae bacterium
GTACACATTCATGCCCTGGAGGTAAGTGTCATACACCGTGTTCGCGTTGTTCACGGCGGCGTTGACCTGGTTTTCTTTCAGTTCCTTGTCCAGCTTGCAGATGCTGCCGTCGGCCAGATAGATGCCGTTGTTGTCCTTCATTTGCCAGACGAACAGCTGCCACTCCGCTTTCAGGGAGCGGAAGGCGTCCCGGAGAGGGAACTGGTCCAGCAGATAGTCCTCCAGATCCTCCCCGTATTTCCCGGAGAGTACCGCCGCTGTGGTCAGCTGGGGCGGTTTCGCCAGCTTCCGGCGTTCCGCCTCGGAGATGTCCCGGTCCGGGAGCAGGAGATGGGCGGCGGCAAAGCCGAAGAGCACCAGCAGGAACACCCCGGCGGTGAGATAAGATTTCAGATGTTTCATGGCGCCTCCTCAGAATCGGAAATACAGGAACGGGTTGAAGGACCCGTCGATGAGATAGGCCGTGGACAGCAGGAGCAGGCCCGCCGTCACCAGCGGCTCCAGTACCGTGGCTGCCCGGGTGTGCTCCACCCGCCGGGCCAGGTCCCGGAGCAGGGGTGTGGCGCCCACGGCGGACACCAGCAGGATCACAGCGTAGCTTCGCAGGTAATAGACTGCGTCCCCGTTCCACAGCGTCCCGCCGCCGAACATGACGGCCAGCTGCTGCGCCGCGCCGGACAGGGAATCAGCGCCGAACACGGTGAACAGGATCACGGAGACAGCCAGCAGGTAGACATGGGAAAATACCCGGTGCCGGTCCAGAAATCCCAGCAGGAACCGCTTCTCGATCATGAGCAGCACGCCGTAGCACAGGCCCCAGACCACGAAGTTCCAGGCTGCCCCGTGCCACAGGCCCGTGAGCATCCAGACGATCAGGATGTTCCGGTACCGCTTCCACGGTCCCACCCGGCTGCCGCCCAGGGGGATATACACATAGTCCCGGAACCAGCCGCCCATGGTCATGTGCCACCGCCGCCAGAATTCCGTCACGGAGCGGGAGCAGTAGGGGTGATCGAAGTTTTCCGGGAAGTGGAACCCCAGCATCCGGCCCAGGCCGATGGCCATGTCGGAATAGCCGGAGAAGTCGAAATAGATCTGGAACAGGTAGGCGATGGCCGCCGTCCATGCCAGGAGCACGGTTTTCTCCGCCGCCGCAGGATACAGCGCCGCCAGCTCGCCCAGCAGGTTGGCGATCAGCACCTTCTTCCCCAGTCCCACGGCGAAGCGCCGGGCGCCCGCCGCCAGATCGTCCACGGTGACGCTCCGGTCGGAAAGCTCCGTGTCAATGTCCGTGTACCGGACGATGGGCCCGGCCACCAGCTGGGGAAACAGGCACACATAGGCGGCGAAGCTGATGAGATTTCTCTGGGCGTGGGCGTCCCCCCGGTACACATCGATGGTGTAGCTCATGGTCTGGAAAGTGAAGAAGCTGATGCCGATGGGCAGGGGCAGCCCCACCGGGGCGATGCTCGTCCCCAGCAGGCTGTTCACGATGCCGATGAAGAAGTCCAGATACTTGAACACCCCCAGCATGGCCAGATTGATGACCAGGGAGCTGATCAGGGCGATTTTCGCCCCCTTCTGCCCCCGGTGGGACTCGATATACAGCCCGTGGACATAGTCCGACAGGGAGGAGATCACCAGCAGCAGGGTGTATTTCTGCTCCCCGTAGAAGTAAAACAGCAGGCTGGCAATGAGCAGCACGGTGTTCCGGGCCTGTTTCGGGGCCAGACGGTAGGTGAGCAGGGTCAGGGGCAGGAACACATATAAAAATACAACGCTTGAAAACAGCATAACAACACTCCGAAAGCGAAAAGATTGCCCGGCTCAGAGCGGGGAGCCGGGCAGGATGGTTCAGACAGGAATCAGACGGCGGCGTTTTCGAAGTTGGACGCCAGGGTGTCCACGGTGCTGCCGTACACGCCGGTGTCGATCATGTAGAACAAAATCACATTGCCGTTGACCAGCACATCCACCGCGTCAGCGGACACGCAGATCCACTTGTTGGGGTCGGCGCCGGACTCAATGGTGGCGGCCAGGGCAGCTACATCCACATCGGAGGGCACGCTCAGCAGGGCCACGAAGTAGGCCACGGAACCGATCATGGGGGCGTAGGTCACGCACTCATAGCCCTCCACATAGTCGATGTACAGGTTGTACTGGTAGTTGTCGTTGTCCTTGGGCAGTTCCATAACGGTGCCGGAGTTCACGGGGTCGGTGCCGGTGAGGATGGCGTTCATCAGCTCCGTCAGCTCGTCGGCGGTTTTGGCCGGGGTCACGGCGGGAGCGGGGCTGGGCGTGGGCGCCGGCGTGGGAACGGGAGTCGGCTCGGCGGAGGGTTCCGCGGTCTCTTCGGCTTCATCGGGCGTTTCCGTGGCGTCGGGCGTTTCCGTGGGGGTTTCTGTGACGACAGGACTGGTCTCAGCGCCCGGATCGGGGGCGGGTTCTTTCTTGCCGCAGCCGGATACAGACAGGACCAGCGCCAGCGTGAGGATCAGTGCGATCAGTTTTTTCATAGTCATTCTCCTTGATCATTTTACCTCGTCCGGCCGGTTTCATACGTCGGACGCAGTTGCATCTTACACCATACAGACGCCCTGCGCAATGAAAAGTTCCATGTAATTCAGGAAATTTGCGGAAAATAAAAAATCAGCCCCCGGACGGGGCCGATTCCGTGGCGGGGGAGGATTTCCCCTCCGGGGATAAAAAAATCGCCGGTCTCTGATGAAACCGGCGGTTTTTGGCAGCGGATGAAGGATTCGAACCCTCACGAACGGAGTCAGAGTCCGGTGTGCTACCTTTACACTAATCCGCTACGCGCAAATGATATTATACACGAATCCGGACGATTGTCAAGGAAAAAGTGCAAAGTTTTTCCACTTTTTTTCCTGCTGTCCGCCGGGGAAAAATAAAACCGTGGATTCCACGGTTTTATTTTTCCAGATAGCTTGTCAGCAGTTCCTGGAGCAGCTCGTCCCGGTCCACCCGGCAGATCAGGGCACGGGCGTTGTTGTAGTTGGTGATATAGGTCGGATCTTCGGAGATGATGTATCCCACCAGCTGATTGATGGGGTTGTACCCCTTGACCAGCAGGGAATCATATACCGAAGAAAGAATCTCTCTGATTTCGGTCTTGCTGTCCAGTGCGGTGAATTTTCTTGTCACATCTTCCACCGGTATCCCTCCTTACGAATTGTTTTGTGATCACGCATTTATATTATCTCAAAAAAGCGTTCCTGTAAAGAGGTCCAATATTACCGTTCCATTACAATTCCGTCACGACCGTCTCCCGCCGTCCTCCCGCCGGAGGCTGACGCAGCAGCACAGGAGATACAGCAGCACCAGCA
>JALFTG010000070.1 GCA_022779345.1 Oscillospiraceae bacterium
CTGGTGAAGGCTCCGGCCCAGGCCCAGGCCATGGAAAAGCTCCTTCCCGTCCTGACGGAAAAGGAGCTGGCCGTGTATAAGCGGGGCCGGAACACCAAGACCCACGCCGCACCCAATCAGGCCACCGTGTCGGAATACCACGCCGCCACCGGTCTGGAGACCCTGTTCGGCTACCTGTACCTCCAGGGGGACTACCCCCGGGTGGAGGAGCTGTTCCGGCTGGCAATGGAGGACTGACCATGGCATTGGACGCAATTTACCTGTCCGCTCTTACCCGGGAGCTGGCAGAGAAGATCACGGGAGCCAAAATCGACAAGGTGCAACAGCCGGAACGGGACCAGCTGCTGCTCTCTCTCCGCTCCCGGAACGGGAACTGCCGCCTGCTGATTTCCGCCGGAACCGGCACCGCCCGGGTGCATCTGACGGAGCAGAAATTCGAACAGCCCCAGGAGCCACCCATGTTCTGTATGCTCATGCGCAAGCACCTGACGGGCGCGTTCATCGAATCCGTCACCCAGCCCGGGAATGACCGGCTGGTGCTGTTTCAGCTCAGCGGCTATGACGAGATGGGCGACCCGGTGAAAAAGACGCTGTCCGTGGAGCTGATGGGCCGTGCGGCCAACATCCTGCTCGTGGGTGAGGACGGCCGGATCATCGACTGCCTGCGCCGGGTGAGCGCCGGGGACGGCATCCACCGGAACCTGCTGCCGGGGATGTTCTATGTCCTGCCCCCCGCCCAGTCCAAACCGGACTTTTTTGCCGCCGGACCGGAAACACGCCGGGAGCTGTGGAGCCAGGCGGGGGACCGCCCGGCGGATCAGTGGCTGACGGCCACCTTCTCCGGCATCTCGCCCCTGATTGCCCGGGAGCTGTGCTACCGGTGCTTCGGAGAGACCGGCCCGGCCATCGGGATGCTGTCTGACGCGGCAAAAGCCCGGTTCCCCGACGCCATGGACGCTCTGGCCGACAGCGTGGCGGCGGGGGAGTTCACCCCCGTGATGCTCACGGAGGGCGGCGCCATGCGGGACTTCTCCTTCATGCCCATCCGTCAGTACGGGGACGCCATGGAGCTGACCAGGGCGGACGGCTTTTCCGCCCTGCTGGACGAGTTCTACGCCCGGCGGGACAAGGCGGAGAGTATGCGCCGGAAATCCCGGGAGCTGCTGAAAAAAGTGAAAACCGTCCGGGACCGGACGGAGCGCACCCTGCTGGCCCGGCGGGAGGAGTGGAAAAAATCTGCCGACCGGGACACCTTCCGCCAGTACGGGGACATCATCATGTCCAACATCTACCGTCTGCAGAAAGGGGACAGGATGCTGGAGGCGGAAAACTTCTATCTGGACGGCTGTCCCACGGTGAAGATCGCCCTGGATCCGCTGAAAACGCCCCAGCAGAACGCCGCGAAGTATTACCGGGATTACAACAAGGCCAAGGCTGCCCAGGAGCACCTGACGGAGCTGATCGCGCGAAACGAGGTGGAGCTGGAGTATCTCAACAGCGTGCTGGATGAGATCAGCCGGGCCGAGAGCGAGCGGGACCTGGCGGATATCCGCCGGGAGCTGACGGAGACCGGGTATCTGAAAAAGCCAAAAAACGGCAAGCCCGACCGGCAGAAATCCCAGGGCCCCATGCGCTTCGTGTCAACAAACGGCTATGAAATTCTCGTGGGCCGGTCCAACAGCCAGAACGACGAGCTGACCCTGAAAACCGCCCGGCGCACGGATGTGTGGCTGCACACCCAGAAGATCCACGGCAGCCATGTGATCATCCGGGCGGAGGACACCACCCCGGACGATGAGACCCTGTACGAAGCCGCCTGTCTGGCCGCTTACTATTCCCAGTCCCGGGACGGGGGCAAGGTCCCGGTGGACTACGCCCTGGCGAAATTCGTGAAAAAGCCCCGGGGCGCCATGCCCGGCATGGTGATCTACACGGACTACAAAACCCTCGCCGCCGACTCCTCGGCAGCCATTCTGGAAAAGCTGAAAAGCGGGAAATAAAAAAACACTCCGTCAGATGACGGAGTGTTTTTTCGGTTGAAGGATTTTACTTGGTGGTAATCATTGCAGTGTTGGTTGCTTCATCATATTCAACGCCGAAGCCCAGTGCACCGCCCAGATCACGCAGTTTGAAGAAATTGTTATCGCCGATGTTGTAGATATCGCAGTCAACAATATTGCCATCAACGATCATCGTCCATCTGCTGGCCACACAGGTTGCAGACTTATCGGTGCCGACAGCCATTTCATTACCAACAGCGGTATAGGATTTGCCGGTAGTGCAGTTGACGGTGAAGGTTTCACCGATAAAACCGACCTCAAAGCGATTGCTGGAATCATTGACCAGAGCGGCCACATCCCGCAGTTTGAAGTAGTTATAGCCATCGATGTTGTAAACTTCCATTTCCACTTCTTTGCCGTTGTAAGTCACGGTCTGGGGAGACACAACGACCTGACTGGCATCGGGAGTATTCAGAACGGTGATACGGCCAGCGCTCTCGCCGTACTTGTCAGCGGTGACCTTGCCGTTCAGCACTTCGGTGATGTAAGCCATGACAGCCTGATCCATGGGAACGCCGGTATCAACGATATTCTCGGCAACAGACAGGGCATAGTAAGTGTCACCGCCGGCAGCAAGGAAGTCGTTGGTCACGATGGCGTAGGTGGCTTTGGGATCAAAAGCCTTGCCATTAATGGAAGTGATGGTCACGCGGTTGATGCTCTTGGGAGCAAAATAGGTAGTGTCGCCGTACTGTTCTCCCTTATTATAGGGTGCATTGGTGTTCACGGTGAACTCAATGCCGGCCACCTGGGGGAAGGCACCCACAGCCTTGGGAGTGCAGAAAGTGGAAGCTTCCAGCACTTCCAGCAAAGTCTCGCCGGAAACATAGACGAAAGCGACGGTGTTGCCGAAAGGCAGCACGGTGTTGATATCATTTTTGGTAATGTCGCCGGCCTCAATGGTGGCGCGGATACCGCCGCCGTTGGTAATGGCGACAACATTCTCTTTGGGAACATCCAGCGCACCATCCTTGGTGGCCTGCCACAGAATGGCATCAGCAATCAGATCACCCAGATTGGTCTCCATGGTACGCACACCGGGGTCGCGGTTGCCGTCCAGCTTCACGGAAGTGACAGCGAAAACAGTGCCGAAATCAGCCTCGATCTCAGCTTTGATTTTCTTGGCGCGGGCAGCAATGTCAGCGTTGGGTTCCACAGTCACATCGGCAAGAGCCATGGTACCGGCTTCCATGGTACCGTTCGCAATGGTAACAATGCCGATATTGGCGAACTTGGTGCCGGTGGAAGTCAGGACGGTATTGCCGACCTTGCAGGTGCCGTTCGTTGCAGCCTTGATGTCGTCCAGATCGGAGTGGGAGTGGCCATCGATGAACAGGTCGATGCCGGTCACATTCTCCAGCAGATCGATGGAGCGGTTCTTGGTCACAGCGGTCTCATCATCGATGCCCAGGTGGCCCAGGCACACAATGATGTCGCAGCCCTGGGCTTTCAGAGCGTCCACCTGAGCCTGTGCGATCTGATACATGTCCTTTCCACTTGCGAAGCTCACGCCCTGAATCTTGGCGGGATGGGCTTTGGAAGCGGTCTCGGGGGTGCTCAGACCGAACACGCCGATCTTGGTGCCGTCGGGGGCGGTGAACACGGTGTTGTCACCGAACGCCAGTTTGCCGTCCTTGGTGATGTTGGCGGCCAGGATGGGGAACTTGGCTTCCTTTGCCAGAGTGGCCAGGTTGTCATAACCGTAGTCAAACTCATGGTTGCCGGGTGCCACAGCGTCGTAGCCGGCAGCATTCATCAGTTCCACAGCGGTCTTTCCCTGAGAGACGCTGACACTGGTCTCGCCCTGAATGAAGTCACCGGCATCCAGAAGGAGCACATAGGCACCCTGGGATTCCAGCTGCTGCTTCACAGCGGCGATGGTGGCATAACCGTCGATCGCGCCATGCACATCGTTGGTGTGCAGGATCACGATGCTGCCGGTCAGGTCTTCTTTCGGCTCGGCTGCAAAGGCGGTGGTCATCAGGCTGAATACCATGATGAGTGCCAGCAGCAGAGACAGCATCTTCTTTGCGTTTTTCATGCGTTTCCTCCTATGTACATGAATTTTCGGAATTCACGGAAATGCCGGGGGACACGGTGGCATTTCTGTGTATTCGGAATTGTACAGCCTGATTATAGCACAAAGCGTTCTGTTTTTCATCCCCCGGCGCAGGGATAAAACGCCGATTTTTTTGTGAAAAGTTTGGTGAGCTTGCGAAGAAAACCGTCCCGGTCTGAGACCGGGACGGTTTTGTATCAGCGTGCGGCCAGCACATCCAGCGCCGCAGACAGCATCCGGGCCGCCTGTGCGCGTGTCAGCGACGCGTTGGGCACATAGCTCTCCGGCAGGATACGGCAGGCGTTCAGATTCGCCACTGCCTGTCCGGCCCACACGGGCGTGCCCTCGTCTGTGTCATAGGATGCCACATCCGTCACGCT
>JALFTG010000084.1 GCA_022779345.1 Oscillospiraceae bacterium
TCGCCCACGATGTTCAGAGTGGTACGGCCCATGTCGAACAGCTTGTCCACGCCGACGATCAGCGCGATGCCTTCCACGGGGATGCCCACGCTCTGGAGCACCATGGCCAGCATGATCATGCCCGCGCCGGAGACGCCGGCAGTGCCGATGGAGGCCAGGGTGGCGGTGATGACGATGGTGGCCATCTGGGCCAGGGTCAGGTCAATGCCGTAGCAGGTGGCGATGAACAGGCTCGTGACGCCCATGTAGATGGCGGTGCCGTCCATGTTGATGGTGGCGCCCAGGGGCAGGACGAAGGAGGACACATCCTTGTCAGCGCCCAGGTTCTCGGAGCACTCCTTGGTCAGAGGCAGGGTGGCCACGGAGGAGGTGGAGGTGAAGGCAAAGATCATGGCGGGAACCATGCCCTTGAAGAATTCAATGGGGCTCAGGCCGCCCATGGTCTTGACGGTCACGGAGTAGACGATCAGCAGATGCAGCAGGTAGCCCAGGTAGGCCACAGCCAGAACGATCAGCAGGGAGCCGACAATGTCGGGGCCGTTCACGGCCACGGTGTTGGTCATCAGGCAGAACACACCGATGGGGGTCAGCTTGATGATGAACATCATCACGGACATGACCACTTCGTTCAGGCTCTCAAACAGCTGCTTGGCGTGGTCGGCTTTCTCGCCGCACACCAGGATGCCCGCGCCGAACAGCAGGGCAATCACGATGACCTGCAGCATATTGGCGTTCACGAAGGCGCTCCACATATTGGAGGGGAAGATGTTCACGATGGTGTCCATGAAGTTGGAGGACTGGGCCTCATACTCCAGACCGGTGGTCTCCAGCACCGGGAAGAATCCCTTGAACAGGTTGGCGACCACCAGGCCGATGACAATGGCCACCAGCGTGGTGCACATATAGTACACAACAGTCTTCCAGCCCACGGAGCCGACCTTCTTCACATCGTCCATGGAGATCATGCCGCAGATGATGGAGATCAGCACCACAGGCACGACGATGAACTTCAGCAGGTTGACAAAGATGGTGCCGAAGGGCTTGATGTAGGCCGAAACGAAGGCGGCCTGTCCGGCTTTGTACATGACGATGCCGAACACGATGCCCAGAATCATGGCGATGAAAATCCAGGACGCCAGACCGAGCTTTTTCTTTTTGGTTTCTTCCATTTTTTCAAAACACACCTTTCAAAAATTGCCAAGGCATGTCAGTCCCCTCGGACGCCCTTGCCCCGGCAGCCGGCCCGGTCCTCCTGACGCAGAGGGCAGGTTCCGACTTTAGCAATTGACTGTATTATAGCATTGTCCGTCTCAGCCGTACAGTCTACATTCTCCACAGAATTTTTTGTGAATTTTCTGTGAAATTGACCTGCATTTTGCAAGTTCTCCTGCATAATACTTTAAATAGTTAAAATGCCCCTGATTTTTGCAGGAATCTCACGCATCTCGTCTGCTTTTTAACAGCCAGAAACACCGTGAACCGCCGGTTTCCCGGCGGTTCACGGTGCATATTTGACGCCCCATTCCTGCATTTCACAGGAGAAAGGACTCCCCGTCCCCGGTGATGTCCGCCACCCGGTCCCGGTAGGGGGCGCTCTCCGGCAGGGCTTTCAGCCGGGGGATCACGGAAAAATCTCCCCAGCAGTGCATGGGGAAGGCTGTGCCGGCGTCCAGGGTGGTCATGAAGCGGTGGAATCCCCACCAGAAGGCGTCCTCCTGCCGGGGGTCCAGGGGCAGAAAGGCCGCATCCGCCCGGACGCCCCGGAGCCGGTCGCAGGAAGCGGCGAAATCCCGGGCCATTTTGTCGTTCCAGGCCGGGTCCTCCCCCTCCCAATGCCACCAGTTCAAGTCTCCGGCGTGGAACAGGGTTTTGTCCCCCGCCTTCACCAGAAAGGCCACCCCCGCGTCCGTGGACCGGATGGTGGTGACGGTCAGGTCCCCGATCTCCGCGGTTTTCCCGGCGGACAGCCGGATCACATGGGCGTCGTCTATGGCGTATTCCGCCCGCCGTCTGGCGGACAGGCGGATGCAGCTGGCCAGGATGTAGGTCACGCCCTCCATGCCCAGGCGGAAAATGGCGGGGGTGTAGTGGTCATTGTGGTGGTGGCTGGCGAACACATACAGGGGCAGGGTGCGGTCGAACGCCGGCAGGGGCTCCCCGGTCCAGTCGAACAGGAGCGTGCAGTCCGGCAGCTCCACCAGAAAGGCGCTGTGGTGCAGAAAGGTGATTTTCATGGGATCACACCGGGTCCATGGCCTCGTGGAGCCGGATGGTGATGGCCCCCTGGAAGGCCCGGTTGGCATTGTCGTGGAGCTGGTCCAGCACGGCAACCACCTGGCCCGCCTCCAGCTTGCCGTTCCGGGACAGGTCGAAGTCCAGGATGAACTTCACCTCCGGGTCGTCCTTGCCCTGGCGCTTGATGCGGCCCGGGCCGGTGTGGGCCTTCAGACGGCAGCCGTCGGGGAGCATCAGCTCCGCCTCCGTGGCGGCACGGATCACCGCCTGCTCCGGCAGTTCCTCCTCGTCCAGCACCCCCAGCCAGGCGGGCTGGATCAGGTCGTTCCAGGCCACCCCCTCCAGGCCCAGAGCCTGCCGGGAGATGGCGTTCATATACCGCAGGCCCGCCCGCTCAAAATAGGCCGGCCGGTAGCGCTGGATGAATTTGCCCAGGGGTTTGTCCAGCTTCCCGGCGAAGGTGCGCCAGTCGGTGTATCCCACCGTGGACAGGGCGATGAAGCTCTGGGTCAGGTTCAGCTTCCACTTGCCATCGGCGGAGATGAACTGGTAGTTGTTCACGGTCATGGTCTGGGCGGGGGGCTGCTGCCCCGGCGCCACGGGCACCCGCTCGGCCCGGACGGAAAACTGGGGGAATTCCTTCCGGATCTCCTCCTGAAAGGCGGCGGGCATGGCCTCATTGATGGACAGGATCGTGGGGAAGCGCAGCTGGCAGATCACCTCCAGCAGCTGGTTGGTCTGATAAGTACAGGGTTCGTAATCGGGAAACAGCATGTCAAGAGCCTCCTTATAAAATGGAACATTCCACAAGCGGGTGTGGAAAACTCTGTTGAAATTGGTGAAAACTCAATCAGAAACAATGTCGGAACCCCCTGCGGGGCTTCCGCCAGAGTGGGCTGCGGCCATTCCATGCACTCACTTCGTTCGCACACTTCATGGCCGGAAAGTGTTTTTTCACCGGCAAAGCTGGCGAAAAAACGGATAGAAGTTTCTTTGCGCCTGCGGGCGCAAATTCTGCGAAGCGTTTGGAAAGCGGTCTGTTGAAATTGGTGAAAACTCAATCAGAAAGGATGATTCTGATGATTTCGTCCATGGAATCCACCGTGTAGGTGGCGGGGATGGCGGGGTCGGCAGGGGCGTGCTCCGGGTTGTACCAGATGGTGTCCAGCCCGGCGTTCAGTCCGCCCCGGATGTCCGAGGTGAGGGAGTCCCCTACAATGACGGTGCGGGATCTGTCCACGGGGCCGATGGCCTGGAACACCTTGTCGAAGTATTCCCGCTCCGGCTTCTGGCAGCCCATGTCCTGGGAGATGAACATTTCTCTGATATAGGGCTTGATGGGGGATTTGTCGAAGCGGCCGGTCTGGGCGGTGTGCAGGCCGTTGGTGATGATATACAGGGTGCAGTGCCGGGCCAGGGTGCGGCACATCTCCTCCGCTCCGGGGAGCATGATGCTGTACTCCCCCAGCGCCCGCTCATACCGCAGGTTCACCTCCAGCGGGTCGCCCTCCACGCCCAGATAGGCCAGATAGTCCGCGTACCTCCGGTATTTCAGCTCCTCCCGGGTGACCTGTTTCAGGTCGAACTGGTGCCACAATGCATCGTTCACCTGATGGTAGTGCTCCGCCATCGCCTCCGTCAGCTCCACGCCCAAAGACCGGGTCACATCCTCCAGGGCGCATTTTTCCGACGCCTTGAAGTCCCAAAGGGTCATATCCGCATCAAATAAAATCGTATCGTATCGCATGGTTCATCTCCGTTGGTGTATGGTATATGAGGTGCCGGACGCAGCCTGTCGCTGTCATTGCGAGGAGCGCCAGCGACATGGCAATCCGCCTCCCCGGGCGTGCGTCATACGCCGCAGAAAAAGGAAAACGGATTCCCACGTCGGGCTTCGCCCTCCTCGGAATGACAAGGTTTTCAGTGCGGCGCAGGGTGGAAGGCTTTGGGGGGCGTGCGCCGCCGGGCAATTCCTCACGCCTCATTTCTCATTCCTAATTATAATGTATTACTATACCCCAAAACTGCCGTTCCCGCAATCCTTTTCGGCGATCTGCGGCAAAACCGCATAAACTTCCCTCCCGGTGCAGACACTACTGTTCAGCGGGAGGGATGTTTTTTGAGCATCAAACAAATGGGCGGCCAGACGGTGCGCCTGCAGTCGCCCCCTACGGCCGCGGCCTGGGCCGCTGTGGTGGGCAAGCTGGAGGGGGAAGGCCCTCTGGGGCAGAATTTCGATTTCATTTCCGAGGACTCCTATTTCGGGGAGGCCAGCTGGGAAAAGGCGGAGAGCGCCATGATGAAGCAGTGCTTCTCCCTGGCCTGCGACAAGGGGCAGATCGCCCCCAGCCAGCTGGATTACCTGTTTGCCGGGGACCTGCTGAACCAATGCACCGGCTCCGCCTTTGCCCTCCGGGACAGCGATGTGCCCTTTTTCGGCCTGTACGGGGCCTGCTCCACCATGACGGAGAGCCTGTCCCTGGCGGCCATGGTGGTGGACGGCGGGTTTGCCGACGCGGTGTGCGCCGCCACCTGTTCCCACTTCTGCTCCAGCGAGCGGCAGTTCCGCTTCCCCCTGGAGTACGGCGGCCAGCGCCCGCCCACGGCCCAGTGGACCGTCACCGGCGCCGGGGCGGTGATCCTCACCGCCGGCGGGTCCGGCCCGTTCATCACCCATATCACCACCGGGAAGATCAAGGACCTGGGCATCACCGACGCCAACAACATGGGCGCCGCCATGGCCCCCGGGGCCTACGACACCCTGAAAGCCCATTTTGCCGACACGGGCCGGGGGCCGGGGTACTATGACGCCATTTTCACCGGGGATCTGGGGGTGGTCGGCCACCAGATCGTCATCGACCAGTTCCGGAAGGACGGCATCGAGCTGGAGGGGCGGTACTTCGACTGCGGGATGCTCATGTTCGACCGGGAAAAGCAGGATGTCCACACCGGCGGGTCCGGGTGCGGGTGCGCGGCGGCCACACTGTGCGGCTATGTGCTGCCCCGGCTGCAAAGCGGGGTGTGGAACCGGGTGCTGTTTGCCGCCACCGGGGCGCTGATGTCCCCCACCTCGTCCCAGCAGGGCCAGTCCATCCCCGGCATCTGCCACGCCGTGGCCATCGAGACCGCCATTCCGGCGGTGTGAAGGGAGGTGGACGCATGAACTGGTTCTGGGACCTGGTGAAGGCCTTTCTGGTGGGCGGCGTGCTGTGCGCCGCGGGCCAGATCCTCATTGACAAGACGAAGCTGACCCCTGCCCGGATTCTCACCGCTTATGTGGTCACCGGGGTGATCCTGGGGGCCGTGGGGGTGTATGAGCCCTTCGCCAAATGGGCCGGGGCGGGGGCCACGGTGCCCCTGCTGGGCTTCGGGAATGTGCTTGCCCAGGGGGTGAAGAAGGCCGTGGCCGAGTCCGGCCTGCTGGGCGCCTTCACCGGCGGATTCACCTCCGCCGCCGGCGGCATCTGCGCCGCCGTGTTCTTCGGATTCCTGGTGGCCCTGGTTTGCAAGCCGAGAGACAAGAGCGCGTGAGAATCCTGTGCGCCTCCCTCTCTGGGGCGCCAAAGCCTGAGCCTTCACACAGGAGGGAGGCTTGGCGGGCGGGTTTGGAACCCGCCCCTACCCGGAATGACGGGAGAGATAAGAGATAAGAGATAAGAGATGAAAGATAAGAGATAGGCGGCACCGGGCGGTGGACGGACAGCGGGCGGGTTTGGAACCCGCCCATACGCCTGTGAAACAGGGGCGGCGGAGGGCATGGTGCCATGTCCGTCCCCGCCGTAGGGGTCGGGTTCCCCGACCCGATTGTGGGGTGTCCGACGCAGAGGAACTGACGCCGCCGCACCAAAAAGCCGTCCCCCGGAGGGGAAGGCTTTTTGGTGCGGCGATGTCTTTTCTGCTGCGCCGGACACCACGCTTTCTACATCCTCACAGCTCTCTCGCTTCGTAAAATTTCACGGCCAGGACCCAGGATGCGGCGAACAGCACCGTGGGGATGGCGATGAGCAGGGCCAGCAGGAGGGTCTGGGGGCCGGCCGTCAGGAAGTCCGTCACTTCCCCGGACAGGCTGCTCAGGATGCCCAGCAGGGCGCCCATGACCATCAGGCACACCATATAGGCCGTGCGGCCCTTCACCATGCCGAACTTGAAGGTCACCGGCAGCATAAAGGACGCGGGCAGCATCCCCAGCACGAAAATCCCCACGATCAGCAGGTCCCCGGGGCCGATGCCGGTGCGGCCCAGCGCCCCGGTGAGGGCGTACACCACCGTGAGCACCGCCGTCACGCACACGGACAGGGACAATGTCAGCACATATTTTTCCGTCACCACGGTTTTCCGGGACCATGGCATGGTGTCGGCATAGGCCTGCCACCCGGCCTGCTCCTCCAGCCCCAGCAGGGTGCTGGGGATCAGGGCGCAGAACAGCAGGGGCCAGATGGCGAAGAAGATGGAGTTGCCCGCGATGCCCGCCACGGCAAACACCAGACACAAAATCACATTTCCCCGGCAGTCCCGTTTGATCATATACAGGTCCTTCAGCAGCAGCGCACTCATGCGTCCCGCCCTCCTTTCACCATGGCGATAAACAGTTCTTCCATCCCGATGGGGGACGCCTCCATCCCCTTCGGCACATCCTCCCGCCGGAGGATCACCTGGGCGCCGTAGGCACTGTGGCGCTCGCCCACGATCTTTGCCGGGTCCATCCCTGCCAGCGTCTGGGGCGTGCAGTGGACGAGGGCATACCGGGAGAGCAGTTCGTCCTTTTCCTCGCACAGCAGCAGCCGCCCCTTGTCCAGAAAGGCGATGTAGTCGCACAGCTTTTCCAGATCGCTGAGGATGTGGGAGGAGATGAGCACGGAGTGCTGCTCATCCCGGGTGAACTCGTAGAACATCTCCACCACTTCGTCCCGGACCACCGGGTCCAGACCGCTGGTGGCCTCGTCCAGAATCAGCAGCTTCGGCTTGTGGGACAGGGCGGCGGCGATGCCCAGCTTCATGCCCATGCCCCGGGAAAATTCCCCGAACCGCTTGCCCTCGGGCAGGCGGAACCGGCGGAGGTAGTCCTCATAGGCGGCCTGATCCCAGTTCCGGTAGGTTTTGCCCAGCACCCGGCCGATCTGGGCGGGGGTCAGGGCCTTGGGGAAGCCCACCGTGTCCAGCACCACGCCAATGTCCTCTTTCGTCTCCTCGAAATGATCCCGGTTGTCCCGGCCCAGCACGGAGATGGTGCCCGCATCCGGGCGGATGTTGCCCAGGATGCACCGGATCGTGGTGCTCTTGCCTGCGCCGTTTTCCCCGGCCAGGCCCAGGATGCACCCCATGGGCAGGGTCAGGTCGATGTTGTCCAGACTGAAGCCGTCATAATGCTTGCTCAGTCCCCGTATTTCAATGGCATTCATAGTGATCCTCCAATGTGTGGATATAGAATGTGGGTTTCCGTCCGTGCAAAGCCGCCCCCTTTGGGGGAGCCAAAATTGACAGACTGTTTCCTCCCCGCCGGTTCAAACGGGTAGGGGCCGACCTGTGTGTCGGCCCGCCGTCCGTCCCGCAACGGGCGCACACACAGGTGCGCCCCTACCCATGGTGATCGGTTCCGGCAGGAAACCGGACAGCCCTCTCAGTCACGGCTTCGCCGTGCCAGCTCCCCCAGAGGGGGAGCCTTTGCGGGCGGGGGAACCCCGCCCCTACGCAATGAAATGGGTACGGTTGGAGACGGACGGCGGCCTCATCCATGTCATTGCGGGGAGCGAAGCGACGCAGCAATCCGCATCCCCTTTCTGCGCGTCGCACAGGGCAGAAAAAGGAGAACGGATTCCCACGGCAGGGCTGCGCCCTGCCTCGGAATGACAGAGGTACAAGGTCCTTCCTGATTCCTATTGCCCCTCTTCGCTCAGCAGGCGCAGCATTTCCGCCAGGTCGTCCGCGGTCAGGCCGCAGGACGGTGCCAGACGCAGGACTTCCTGAAAATACCCCTCAATTTTCCGCAGATTCTCCTCCCGCAGCAGCTGCGTGTTCTTCGCCGCCACAAAGGAGCCTTTTCCCGCCACCGTGTAGATGAACCCGTCCTGCTCCAGCTCGTCATAGGCCCGCTTCGTGGTGATCACGCTGATCCGCAGGTCCTTGGCCAGGGACCGGATGGAAGGCAGCGCTTCATCCTCCCGCAGGTCCCCGCCGATGATCTGGTTTTTGATCTGGGTGTAGATCTGTTCATAGATCGGTGTGCCGGATCGGTTGTCAATCAGGATATTCATTTCCGTCCCTCGCGTTTCTCTGTATATATGCAGTATATACAGTAAGTACACGCTTGTCAAGAGGGAATCGAAAAAATTCCGGCGGGGCAAAACAAACCGCCCGGCCGGAGCGTCTTTACATTGTGGAAAAACACATTATAATAAATTTGAACGGAGGGATTCCCATGAAAAAACTGTTTTCTCTGGTGCTGACCGCCGCCATGGTGCTGACACTGGCTGTCCCCGCCCTGGCCGCCACGCCCGGGATGGACAATTTCCGGAAGTCGGAGACCTACACCGGCTTTTCCGATGTGCCGGCCGGTCACTGGGCCGCCGGGGTCGTGCAGACCTGCTGTGAATACGCCCTGATGAACGGCAACCCCGACGGCACTTTCAACCTGACGGGCAGTCTGACCGTCGCCGAGGCCCTGACCATGGCCGCCCGGGTCCACGCCATCTATACCACCGGCGAGACCTTCACCGCCGCCGGAGAGCCGTGGTACCAGCCCTATGTGGACGACTGCGTGGCGGCGGGGATCATCACCGCCGATGAATTCGCCGACTACACCGCCCGGGCCACCCGTGCCCAGATGGCGGGCATTTTTGCCCGGGCCCTGCCCGCCGGAGAGCTGACCGTCATCAACACCGGAGCCGCCCCGGATGTCACCGACGCCACCCCCTACGCCGCGGAGATCCGCACATTGTACGCCGCCGGGGTCCTGACCGGCAGCGACATCTACGGCACTTTCCTCCCCGGCGACACCATCACCCGGGCAGAAGCGGCCGCCATCATCGCCCGGATTGCCATCCCGGCCGAGCGGAAAAGTGTGACGCTGATGCGGGATGTGCAGCTGACTCCCGCCGGGACCGCCGCCATCCCGGAGGATTTTGCGGACATTTCCGCCCAGGCAGGCATGACCGGCTGGGGCAGCGATGCCGGACTGTTCGTGTATCAGTCCGACACCGATGCCAATGCCTACCGGGGCCTGACCATTACTCTCATGCCCGC
>JALFTG010000086.1 GCA_022779345.1 Oscillospiraceae bacterium
TCCGGTTCACCCACCGCACCGGGTAATACACCACGGCGGCCATGGGCAGGGACCAGATGGTCTGGGCCAGGACGATCAGCAGGCAATGGAGAATGGCCCCCGGATCCAGGAATACCACCCGCACCATCTGGCACAGTCCCACAGCCAGGATCGCCGCTCCGGCCGTGGCCAGATAGGCCGGGAAACTGCGGTTCAGCCAGAATTCCGACGCCGCCCCGGCGCAGAAGCCCACAATGGGGAAAGTCACGGTGAACAGCACCGTGTTCTCGGAATAGGTCGTATCGCACAGGAAGCCCGCCAGCAGGCCGAACAGACCGCCCCGGAAGCCTCCTTCAAACATCCCAACCGCCGCGCAGGCCGCGGGGACAAACAGCATCTTCACGCCCAGCAGGGAGATCCGGGCAAAGATTGTGTCCTGAAAGAACACCACCAGCGCCGCCACCAGGGCATACAGCGCCGCCATGCGCAGTTTTTTGAAATTCAGCAGATCCGCGATCATGGCCGTCCCTCCTTTCGTTTTGAAAGCCTCGCGGGGCAAAGCCGCCGCAGTTACTCTACCACCTGATAATCCTTGATGACAAAGATCTGGGTCAGGGCATCCAGATCCGTGAACGGCTCCACCACCGCGTATTCCACCTGACCCGCAGCCTCGGTGTGCACGGAGGTGACCGTGCCCAGGATCAGGCCCTGGGGATAGGCGCCGCCGGCGCCGGAAGTGACCACGATGTCCCCGGTGATGACCCGGCCGGTCTCCGCCACGAAGGTGAGCTTCATATACTGGGAGCGCATGAGGGTATAGTCCCCCTGGAGCATGGCGGACACCTCTTCATTGCCCACCAGCACGCCGATGCTGGTCCCGATATCCACCACCGTCTCCACGGTGGCCCAGTTGGACCCCAGTTCGGAGATGGTGCCCACCAGCACACCGTATTCAGTGATCACGCTGTCTCCCACTTCCAGACCGTTGTCGCTGCCCTTGCTGATAGTGAAGCTGCTGGACCAGTTGGAGGCGTTCCAGGACACCACCTTGGCAGATTCATAGGTGAAGTCGGAGTGCTTTTCGCTGAGATTCAGCAGTTCCCGGAGACGGGCATTTTCCTCGGCGGCCATGTCGTTCTCCCGGTTCTCCTGCTCCAGCTCCGCGATGCGGGCCCGGAGCTGCTCGTTCTCCTCCAACAGATTGTCGTATTCATAAATGTATCCGTACAGCTCCTCCATGCGGCTGACCAGTGCGGTGGCCACCTTCTGGAACGGGGTACGCACGGCGCCGGCGGCGTCCTCCGCCGCTCCCGCCCGGCCCTGCCGGAAATAATGGCCCACGCCCACGATCAGTGCCACGATCAGCACCAGGATCAGGAGCCGGACTCCGTATTTTTTCAGATAAGTTTTCAAAGCAGTACCACGCCTACTTCCTTCAGCATTTTTCCCAGACGGCACACGGGCAGACCCATCACATTGAAGAAGTCCCCGTCAATGCCCTCCACAAACAGACTGGCCAGTCCCTGCGCTCCGTACGCCCCGGCCTTGTCCATGGGTTCGCCGGTGGCGATATAGGCGTCGATCTCCCGGCCGGACAGTTTCCGGAACCGGACCTGCGTCTCCTCCGCGCCGGTCACCACCGTGTCCCCTTTCCGGACGGTGACGCCCGTATAGACCGTATGGGTGTTCCCGGACAGGGACGAGAGCATCCGGGCAGCCTCCTGCTCATCCCGGGGCTTGCCCAGGATGGCACCGTTGTACCACACGATGGTGTCCGCCGCGATGATCACATCCTCCGCCGGACGCTCCGCCGCCACGCTGGCGGCCTTCTGGGCGGACAGGGCCTGCACCGCCTCATCCGGTCCCGCGCCGTGGGGGATGACCTCCTCCCCTTTCGCGGGGATGACCTGAAATTCCAGGCCCAGCATTTCCAGCAGCTGTTTTCTCCGGGGTGACCCGGAAGCGAGAATGATGGCCATTATTCCACTCCTCTGTAATACAGGCCCCGGGTCAGACCGTTGGGCCGGTAGTCGGACAGCCCCGCATAGCTCTTTGCCACTTCCACGCACTCCCGGGGGGACTCCGTGGTGAACAGCATCCGCACGCCCCACAGACCTGCGGATTCGTAGTCCCGGCGCTTGTCCGCCAGGAACAGCTTGTGGGCGTTATAAATCACATTCCGGCAGCCGAATTCCCGGACCACCGGGAACACGGAGCCCATCCGGTCGGACATCTGCCCCGGCGTCTGGCAGGAGCAGCGGCCTGCGCTGTTTTTGATGACGCACTGCTCGGACACCATAGCGGGCAGGCGGCCGTAGATGATCATTTCCGTGTCGATGGGCTTTTTCAGGTCCCGGATCTGGGCCATACGCAGCTCAAAGGACGCGGTGACGGATTCCAGTCCCGCAGACCGGAGAACCTCCAGGGAATAGGAGTTGAAGGCGTTCAGGCCGAAATCTCCCCGGACGGTGAAGCCGCACTTCCTGGCCAGGAAGATGTGGCCCAGATTGCCCGCCAGGGCCTCCTCCACGCCGGTCTCCCGGACAGCCCGGAGCATGGTCAGCACCTCCGTCACCTGATCGTCGGTGATGATCCGGGGCAGCACCGCCGCGGCCTTGCAGCCGGTTTCCGTGAAGGGCTTCACGCACTCCGGCTTCTGATACAGCACCTCCAGGGGCACATACACATAGTCCGGGTGCAGGTCCGCCAGCTCCTGGGTGAGCTGGTCGGCGGAGAGCACCTGGAAAATCACGGACAGCTTCCGGGGGGCCAGTTTGTCGTTGGGGGACGGGGGGAACTGGCGCACCCGGCGCTCAGGCAGTCTGCCCCGCTGCTCTGTCAGCTCCGAGATCAGCCGGCGGCGCAGCTCATTCAGCTCCGCGGCCGACACATGGAGTCCCTCGTCCATCTCACAATAGATATTTTCCGCGTAATAGGGCGTGCCGCCGGTCTTGTAGAACTGATCCCGGACCTGCTGCTCCGTCACGCCCCGGCGGGCAGCCTTCTGGGGGATGGTCCCCTTCACCACCGCCTTGTTTCCGTCCCGGTCGGCAATGCCGGCCTGGATGGGCTGGTGCTCTTTGATGACCGTATAAAAATCCACGGGCACCCGGCGCAGTTCCCCGTCGGCGTAGCCTTTGCGGATGTTGCTGAAGAATTTTTCCTGATCCTTCCCCGGCTCCTGCCGGGTGCCGAACATCTCCGGGCCTTTCTGCCCGTCAAAATATCCGGTGGTGAACCCGTCCCGGGAGAAGGCCATCTCCAGCTGCTCCAGTTCCGCGGGGGTGGGCTGCCGGTGCTCTTTGATGACCCGGGAGTACACCTGGGTGACGGCGGCGGTGTATTCCGGCCGCTTCATCCGGCCCTCGATCTTGGCGCAGGCGACGCCCGCATCCTCCAGCATCTGCATTTTGGTGATAAGGCAGTTGTCCTTCAGGGACAGAGGGTAGTCGTCCATCCGCCCGCCCATGCTGTACTGCATCCGGCAGGGCTGGGCGCACATCCCCCGGTTGCCGCTTCTGCGGCCGATGAGGGCGCTCATATAGCACTGCCCGGAATGGCAGAAGCACAGTGCCCCGTGAACAAACACTTCGATCTCAATGGGAGAGTGCTTCGTGATGAACTGGATCTGTTCGAAGCTCAGCTCCCGGGCCAGCACCGCCCTAGTCAGTCCCATCTCGGCGCAGGCCTGGACGCCCGCCAGATTGTGCACGCTCATCTGGGTGCTGGCGTGGAGGGGGATGTCCGGCACCGCGTCCCGGATGACCCGGATCAGGCCCAGGTCCTGGATGATGATGCCGTCGGCCCCGTAGTCCGAGGCCAGCCGGGCCATTCCGGCGGCATCCGCCAGTTCCCGGTCCCCCACCAGGGTGTTCAGGGTCACATAGACCTTGCACCCCCGGATATGGCAATAGCGCACCGCCTTGGCGAACTCCTCCTCGGAAAAGTTGGAGGCCCCCCGGCGGGCGTTGAAATCTCCGAATCCCAAATAGACCGCGTCCGCCCCGCTCTGCACGGCGGCAATGACGCTCTCCGGCGAACCCGCCGGTGCCAGCAATTCTATCATATCTCCGCTCCCCACGCGTGAAAAAACTGTGAATCCTTTTTCTGTCAGATGTCTTCCGACACTAAGACAAGATATTATACCACACAACTGGCTATTGCGACAAGATGAAATTCATGATATAATCAACGATACGAATTTTTGTGCCGGAAGGAGGGAGCACGCCGTGGAACATGAGGAATTTGCCCTGTCAAACCCCGCCTGTGTGTCGATCCCCGTGACCGATGCGGACAGGCTGCTCAGCTGCGGCGATCCCAACTGCGCCATGCTGTATCTGTACCTGCTCCGGTCCGGCCGGGCCATGAATCCCCAGCGGGCATCGGAGGATCTGGGCCTGTCCGTGAAGGCCGTGCAGGACGCGGGGAACAGGCTGAAGCAGATGGGTCTGCTGAATGCCGGCCCCGCCCGGCCCGCCGCCCCGGCGGACGAGCTGCCGGAATACGACAGCGGCTATATCGTCACCCGCTCCCAGCAGGACCCGGCCTTCCGGGATCTGCTCAGTGAGGCCCGGAACATCCTGGGCCACTCCCTGTCCACGGCGGACACGAAAATCCTGTTCGGCATCTATGACCATCTGGGCCTGCCCCCGGAGGTGCTCCTGATGCTCATGACATCCTGCGCCGAGGAGTACCGGGAGAAATACGGCCCCGGCCGGACGCCCACCATGCGGGCCATCGAGAAGGAGGCCTTCGTCTGGGCCCGGCTGGAGGTATTCACCCTGGAGCAGGCGGAGCATCTGCTGGAGAGCCGCCGGGCGAAAAAGGACGCCGTGCTCACCCTGAAGCGGGAGCTGGGCATCCGGGACCGGGAACTGTCCCCCACGGAGAAGCGGTATCTCTCCGACTGGCTGGAGCTGGGCTTCGGCACCGAGGCCATCCTCATGGCCTATGACCGCACGGTCACCCAGACCGGGGCGCTGAAGTGGCCCTATATGAACAAGATCATCCAGAGCTGGCACAGCAAGGGTCTGCACACCCCGGAGGAGATCCGGGAGAAAGACACCCTCCCCTCCCGGAAGCAGCCCGCCGCCCAGCCGCCCCGGACGGACAGGCGTCCCGGCGGGGAAAAGGAAAATCTCATGAAACTCTACGAGAAGATGAAGAAGTAAAGGAGGCAGCGCCATGGCTCTGGACGGAAAACTGCTCATGCAGGCCCGGCGGCAGCTGGACGATATCCGCCACCGGAATGAGGACATCCAGTCCGCCCGGCAGCGGGAGATCTATGAAAAGCTCCCCGCCGTGCGGCAGATCGACCTGCGGCTCCAGGCCCAGATGCGGGAGCTGCCCGCTGTGGCCCTGCGCCGGGACAAGGGCGCCGGGGAGGCGCTCCAGGCCCTGGAAGCGGAAAATCTCCGGCTCCAGCGGGAGCGGAAGGCCCTGCTCCGCGCCGCCGGATATCCCGAGGACTACACCGACGATCACTATGACTGCCCCACCTGCGGCGACACGGGCTATGTGGACGGAAAGATGTGCGGCTGCCTGCGGCGGCTGTACAACCGGGAGGTGACCCGGAACCTGTCCAAGCTCCTCCGGGGCGACGAGAGCTTCGACCGGTTCGACCCCTGCTGCTACAGCGACCGCCCGGACGAGAACGGAGAGAGCCCCCGGGAGCTGATGGTCCTCACCCGGAACATCTGCCGGAACTGGGCAGAGCATTTCTCCGGCGATGAACCCAGTCTGGTGTTCTCCGGCGGGCCGGGGCTGGGCAAGACCTTCCTGTCCGCCTGCATCGCCCGCACCGTGTCCCAGCGGGGATACAGCGTGGCCTACGACAGCGCCGGGGCCGCACTGGCCGCCTTCGAGCGGGAGAAGTTCTCCCGGGACGCCGACGAGGTGTCCGCCGCTTCCGCCACGGTGAAGCACTATCTCAACTGCGATCTCATGATCCTGGACGATCTGGGCACGGAGATGAACACCGCCTTCACCCAGAGCGCCTTGTACACCATCATCAACCAGCGGCTCACCGCCGGGCGCCCCACCATCATCAGCACAAATCTGACGGAGAGCGCCCTGGAGGCCCAGTATTCCCCCCAGATCGCCTCCCGGCTCCTGGGCGAGTACCAGTGGCTCCACTTCCGGGGCACGGACATCCGCCGGCTGGAGCACCGGTTCTCATGAGCTGGCGGGACAGCCTCACCGCCGCCGGGGTGGACACGGACACGGGCATCGCCCAGGTGGGCGGCGATCCGGCGTTTTACCGGGAAGCCCTGGCCCTGTTTCTGGCGGAAAATGCCCGGCGCATCCCGGCCATGAAAGCCGCCGCCCCGGAGGATCTGGTCCGCCCGGCCCACGGCCTGAAATCCGACTGCCGCACCCTGGGTGCCGCAGCCTGCGGCGATCTGGCCGCCCGGCTGGAACGCGCCGCCCGGGACGGGGATGATGCCGCCGTGCAGACCGTCCTGCCGGAACTGCTGGCAAAAACCGAACAGCTGGACGCCGCCATCCGCGCGGCGCTGGAGCAGACATGACGCACGCCGGCCAGCCGGGGTGCGTTTCCGCATCCTCCCCGTCCGGACGGCGGCGTTGACAAGCGTTTCATGAAAAGTGTATAATGAATTTAATTATATTCAGGAGGACCCTTATGGAAATTCAGCGCATCACCAGCTTTTCCATCGACCACAATGTGCTCGTCCCGGGCTTTTATATCTCCCGGGTGGACGGAAATATTGTCACCTATGATCTGCGTACATGCAGGCCCAACGCCGGGGACTACATGACCAATTCCGCCATGCACTCCGTGGAACACCTGTTCGCCACCTATATCCGCAATTCGGAAATGGGGCCGGATGTGGTGTACTTCGGGCCAATGGGCTGCCAGACGGGGTTTTACCTGCTGGTAAAGGACCGGCCGGCGGAGGAAGTGTTTGCCATGACCAAAACCGTGCTCCGGCAGATTCTGGCCCATGACGGTCCCATGTTCGGCGCCAGCGCCGCGGAATGCGGCAACTACCGGAATCTGAGCGTGGAAGCCGCCAAAGTGGAGGCGGAGCGGTATCTGGCCGTGCTGGAGCAGCTGGACGGCAGGGATTTCTCCTATCCGAAAGGAGAAAACACATGACCATCGGCATCATCGCCGCCATGGACCTGGAGCTGAACGAGCTGAAGGCCGCCATGGCGGATACGGAAACGGAAACCGTCAGCGGGATCGAATTCGTCCGGGGCACTGTGGAGGGCAGACCCGTCGTGGCCGCCGTGTGCGGCATCGGCAAGGTCTATGCCGCCATGTGCGCCCAGACCATGATCCTGCGCTACGCCCCTGACGCCATCGTGAACATCGGCGTGGCCGGAACGCTGACGAAGGATCTGGGCGTCATGGACATCGCCATCGCCGGGCAGGTCTGCCAGCACGATATGGACACCTCCGCCCTGGGAGACCCGGTGGGTCTGGTGTCCGGCGCGGACCGGATCTATTTCCCGGCGGACCTCACCATCGTGGGGACGCTGGAGCAGTGCGCGGACACGCTGGGCTTCCGGCACAGCACCGGCACCATCGCTTCCGGGGATCAGTTCATCCACACCCCGGAGAAGAAACAGTACCTGAGCGAACAGTTCGGAGCCATCGCCGCGGAAATGGAAGGCGGCAGCGTGGGTCAGGTGTGCTTTGTGAACGGCGTGCCTTTCGCCGTGCTGCGCACCATCTCCGACGGGGACGGCGGCACCATGGACTACAACACCTTTGCCGCCCTGGCCGCCCGGAACTCCATTCAGGTCGTGCGGGCGTTTATCGCCGCTTACGGAGGCTGATTATTTATGAAACTGACATTTATCGGCGCCGCCCATGAGGTCACTGGCAGCTGCTCCCTCATTGAAGTTGGGAACATCAAGGGGCTGGTGGACTGCGGCATGGAGCAGGGCAAGGACCTGTATGAAAATGTGGAACTGCCCGTGAAGGCCGGGGACATCGACTTCGTCCTGCTGACCCACGCCCACATCGACCACTCCGGCGACCTGCCCCTGCTGTACAAAAACGGCTTCCGGGGCACGGTCTACACCACCTCCGCCACCACCATGCTGGCGGACATCATGCTCCGGGACAGCGCCAACATCCAGATGCAGGACGCGGAGTGGAAAACCCGGAAGGAACAGCGGGCCGGCCACGGCCCGGTGGAGCCCAAATACACCGTGCAGGATGTGGAAGGCCTGATGAAGCTGTTCCGCCCCTGCGAATACGGGGAAATGGTGCAGATCAACGAGCATATCCATGTGCGCTTCAATGACGCGGGCCATCTGCTGGGCTCCGCCAACATCGAGGTGTGGCTGAAGGAGGGCCAGACGGAACGGAAAGTCCTGTTCTCCGGCGATGTGGGCAACAAGCACCAGCCCATTCTCCGGAACCCCACCCCCGTGGACGAGGCGGACTATGTGGTCATCGAATCCACTTACGGCGACCGGCTCCACGAGGAGGTCAAAGACATCGTCCACCCCCTGGCGGAGTACCTCCAGAAAACATTTGACCGGGGCGGCAATGTGGTCATCCCCGCCTTTGCCGTGGGCCGGACCCAGGAGATGCTCTACTTCCTCCGGCAGATCAAGGAGGAGGGTCTGGTGAAGGGCCATCCGGACTTCCCGGTGTATGTGGACAGTCCCCTGGCGGACAACTCCACCAGCGTGTTCCTCCAGTGCGACCGGAGCTATCTGGATGAGGAGTCCCAGTACATCATGGACCTGGGGGTGAATCCCCTGGTGTTCCCGGGGCTGAACATCTCCCAGACCGTGGATGAGTCCCGGGCCATCAACTTCGACCCCACGCCCAAGGTCATCATCTCCGCCTCCGGTATGTGCGATGCCGGGCGCATCCGCCATCATCTGAAGCACAACCTGTGGCGGAAGGAGAGCACGGTGCTGTTTGTGGGTTATCAGGCCGAGGGCACCCTGGGCCGCCGCCTGCTGGACGGAGAGGACCATGTGAAGATCTTCGGCGAGGAGATCGCCGTGAACGCGGAGATTGGCTGGCTGCCCGGCATGAGCGGCCACGCGGACCGGGACGGCCTGCTGGAGTGGATCGGCGCCATGAAAACGCCCCCCAAAGCCGTGTTCGTCAACCACGGTGAGGATCAGGTGTGCAACACCTTTGCCGACACCCTGAAGCACCGGCTGGGCTTCGAGGCCTACGCCCCCTATTCCGGCACCTGCTTTGACCTGGCCCGGGATGAGTTCGAGATCGTCACCGAGGGCGTGCCCATCACCAAGGCCGTGAAGGTGCCCACCAAGTCCCTGCGGGTGCTGGGCGACCTGATCGCCGCCGCCGAGCGGCTGCTGGCCCTGGTCAAAACCCTGGGCGGCCGGTCCAACCGGGAGCTGCGGGGCTACACGGACAAAATCAACGCCCTGATCGACAAGATCAACGAATGATGCGGCGGTAAAATTTGCCGGTGTTCTCTCGTTGACTTGATTTCGGATCTGTGGTATAGTTTACATAATTTGCGAGGTGAATCATATGGCCGATGAATTTGTGTTTGACCCCCGGCACCGTCTGGGCGCCCGGCTGGGTACCCTCACGCCGGAACAGCTGACGGGGCTGATCGAAGGCGTCTGCCGGGCGGTGTCTGCCCGGACGGAGGGCTTCCACGGCGGGGTGAATGTGGCCAACATCAGTCTGGACGATGCCGGCGCCGTGGGCCTGGGTGACGAACTGGGCGACGGCACGGACCTGCACTACACGCCGGAGCAGATCGAGTATCTGGCGCCGGAGGTGTTCTGGAAAAATGAACGCAGCCCCCAGGCGGATGTGTACTCCGTGGGTCTGCTGCTGTATACCTGGGCAAACGGCGGATGCCTGCCCTTCCTGTATCCCGATCCCCCGGCCAGCGACCGGGCGGAAGCCCTGCGCCGGCGGATGAGCGGGGAGGACTTCCCCATCCCGGAGATCGCCGAGTCCCTGTCGGTGATCATTGCCAAGGCCACGGCGTTCCGCCCCTCTGACCGGTATGAGAACTGTGCCGCCCTGCTGGACGCTTTCCAGGTATTTGCGGAGGAGACCGCCGCCAACGGCGCCGCCATCGCCGCGGCCCAGGAGAAGCAGCGGCAGAAGCAGGCGGAGGAAGAGGATCTCATGGCTGGGATCCTGGCCGCCGCCGAGGCCGCCACGCTCCCCCAGTCCGGCAGCACGCCCCGTCCCCAGCGGCCGGTGCCGCCCCCGGCGGAGCCGGAACCGGAGAAGGAGAAAAAGCATTTCAACGCCCGGCCCCTGATCATTGTGATTCTGCTGGTGGCAATTCTGCTGGTGGCCACCGTGGCCATGCAGTTCACCAATCTCCGGGGCGAGCAGGACAGTGCGGAAAGTCCGGATATGAACACCCCGTCCATGCCCCCGGTGACAGATCTGCCCAGCCCGGATGCGCCGGATATTTCGGACGATCCGAATGCTCTGGAGACGGACGATCCGGAGGTCTCCCCCTCCGCGGAGCCGGACACTACTCCCACCCCCGCCCCGGTTCAGAGCGAGCACACCTATACGCTGTATAAGGAAGATGTGTCCTGGAACCGGGCCGCGGACAACTGCATCAACCTGGGCGGCAACCTGGTGGTCATCAATGACGAAGCGGAGTTCAAGACCGTCACCGACCTGGCAGACAGCTACGGCGTCACCTTTGTGTGGGTGGGCGGCTTCCGGAAGGACGGACAGATCGCCTGGGTGAACGGCGAGACCTCCGACTACTATCCCTGGGCCGCAGGGGAACCCAGCTACCGGGATGCCGACGGCACCGCCGAAAACTTCCTCCTGCTGTGGAAGCAGAACGGCACATGGGTCTACAACGATAGCCGGGACAATCCCGCCGCCGACTTCCCTGCCGCCTACAGCGGCAAAATCGCCTACATCTGCGAGATGGACTAATACGAATCAGCAAAACCGCCCCGATTCCATACGGAATCGGGGCGGTTGTTGTATTCACAGGAAATGCTTACCGGGGATTTTTGATGGCAGCCTGGGCGGCAGCGAGGCGGGCGATGGGGACGCGGAAGGGGGAGCAGGACACATAGTCCAGGCCCACTTTGTGGAAGAACTCCACGCTGGAGGGGTCGCCGCCGTGCTCACCGCAGACGCCCACGCTCAGTTCGGGGTTGGTCTGA
>JALFTG010000094.1 GCA_022779345.1 Oscillospiraceae bacterium
CTTTTTCAGCAGGCTCTGGACCTGCACGCCGTATTTACCCACGATGTTGGTGTAGTACCGCCGGGCCTCGTCCAGATGATCCCGGTCAAAGTCCACCTCATCGGCGAACAGGGCGCCGTTCAGGGCACCGAAAGTGCCGAAGGCGTCGGCGGAGAAGAGGATCTTCGCCGTTTCATCATAAGTGACCATGACCTCCGGCCAGTGGACCATGGGGGCCATAATGAATTTGAAGCTGTGCCTGCCGGAAGAGAAGTCGGCCTTTTCATCCACCACCTGCACCGTGTCAAAATTCTGAGCAGGGAAGAAGTTCTTCAGCATGGTGACCACCTTGCTGTTGGTGACGATGGTGGTCTCCGGGTGGCGCAGCAACAGCTCGCTGACCGTGGCGGAGTGGTCCGGCTCCATGTGCTGGATCACGAGATAATCCAGGCTCCGGCCGGCCAGCACATGGTCGATGTTTTCAAAAAAGACCCGGCTGACCGCGTTGTCCACCGTGTCGAACAGAACGGTTTTCTCGTCCAGCAGCAGATAGGAATTGTAGGACACGCCGTCGGGGACGGAATAGACGCCCTCAAACAGGGACAGCCGCCGGTCATTGCCGCCCACCCATACCAGATCGTCGGTCACATTTCTTGTGCAGTACATAAGCATTTCCTCCATCTATTCATACAAATTTTCAAACCTGTCACAATTCTTTGTAAGAAATCAGTCTATCACACAGGGGGAGTTCTGTAAACCGGTTTCTGTGTAAAATTTCCCGCACAGCGGGGAAATCTGTGGTATAATACAATCATTCTGTCAATCGGAGTTGGACTATGAAGAAACTGACCATCGGCATCATGGCCCATGTGGATTCGGGCAAGACCACATTGTCCGAAGCGCTGCTGTATGAGACCGGAACCATCCGCAAGCTGGGGCGGGTGGATCACCGGGATGCCTATCTGGACCACTATGCCCTGGAGCGGGAGCGGGGGATCACCATTTTCTCCAAACAGGCCCGGCTGAAAACCCCCTCCATGGAGATCACCCTGCTGGACACCCCCGGCCACGCGGACTTCTCCGCGGAGATGGAGCGGGTGCTCCATGTGCTGGACTATGCCATCCTGGTGATCAGCGGCACCGACGGGGTCCAGGCCCACACGGAGACCGTGTGGCATCTGCTGCAGCGGTACCGGGTGCCCACATTTCTGTTTGTGAATAAAATGGACCTGGCCGGGGCGGACCGGGGGCAGGTGCTGGCATCGCTCCGGCGGAACCTGTCGGAGGCCTGTGTGGACATGACGCCCCGGGAAGAGCTTCCGGAGGAGCTGGCAATGTGCGACGAGGCGGTGCTGGACCGGTATATGGACACCGGCGCCGTGTCAGACGCCGACATCACCGCACTTGTCCGGGAACGGAAGCTGTTCCCCTGCTGGTTCGGGTCCGCCCTGAAGCTGGAGGGCGTGGCGGAATTTCTGGACGCCCTGGAGCGGTTCACGGCCGAGCCGGAGCGGGGCAGAGAATTTGCCGCCAGCGTGTATAAGATCGCCCGGGACGCCCAGGGCAACCGCCTGACCTATCTGAAGCTCACCGGCGGCAGCCTGAAGGTGCGCTCCGCCGTTTCCTATACCGCCCGGAACGGGGACGCGCTGGAGGAGAAGGTGAACCAGATCCGCCTGTACTCCGGGGAGAAATTCGAGACGGCGGAGACGGTGTCCGCCGGGGATGTGTGCGCCGTCCTGGGCCTGACGGATACCTGGCCGGGCCAGGGCCTGGGCGCCCAGCCGGATGCGGCGGCCCCCCTGCTGGAGCCGGTGCTGTCTTACCGGATCGGCCTGCCCGCCGGGACGGACGCCCGGGTGATGCTGCCGAAGCTCCAGCAGCTGGAGGAAGAGGACCCCATGCTGCGGATCGTGTGGAACGAACGGCTCCAGGAGATCCAGGCCGAGCTTATGGGCAGGGTCCAGATCGAGGTGCTGAAAAGCCTGATCCGGGACCGGTTCGATGTGGATGTCACCGTGGACTCCGGGCATATCTGCTACCGGGAGACCATCGCCGCCCCGGTGGAGGGCGTGGGCCATTTTGAGCCATTGCGCCACTATGCGGAGGTCCACCTGCTGCTGGAGCCCCTGCCTGCCGGGAGCGGGCTGGTATTTGGCACAGCGTGCAGCGAGGAGACCCTGGACCGGAACTGGCAGCGGCTGATCCTGACCCATCTGGAGGAGCGGCAGCATCCGGGGGTGCTCACCGGGTCGCCCGTCACGGATATGAAAATCACCCTCATCGCCGGCCGCGCTCATCTGAAGCACACGGAGGGCGGCGACTTCCGCCAGGCCACCTACCGGGCGGTGCGTCAGGGCCTGATGGAGGCGGAAAGCGTTCTGCTGGAGCCGGTTTACAGCTTCCGGCTGGAGGTGCCCGCCGACCAGATGGGCCGTGCCATCAACGACATCCGGGCCATGTCCGGCACCTTCCAGACCCCGGACGACTATGGCGAGACCGTCACCATCACGGGCACGGCCCCGGTGGCCTGCATGGGGGATTATCAGGCGGAGGTGGCCGCCTATACCCGGGGCCGTGGCCGGCTGAGCTGCGCCCTGTCCGGGTACGCCCCCTGCCACGACGCGGATAAGGTCATCGCCGAACTGGGCTATGACCCGGACAGCGACACGGACAACCCCACCGGGTCCGTCTTCTGCGCCCACGGAGCGGGGTTCTATGTACCCTGGGATCAGGTGCGCGCCTATATGCACATCGACAGCGGCCTCAGCGACCGGCAGGGCGAAGATGCCCCCCTCCAGCCCCGGGTGTATACCCGGAACCTGGACATCGACGAGAAGGAGCTGGAGGCCATCATGGAGCGGGAATTCGGCGCCATCCGCCGGCCCCAGTACCGCTCGGCAAAACAGGAAATGCAGCTGGAAAAGATGCGCCAGCCGGCGCCGAAAAAGGACTACATTATCGTGGACGGGTACAACATGATCTTCGCCTGGGCGGATCTGAAACCCCTGGCCGAGACAGACCTGGATGCCGCCCGCCTGCGCCTGATGGACAAGCTGGCCAACTACCGGGCCTTCCGGGACTGCGAGCTGGTGCTGGTGTTCGACGCCTACCGGGTAAAGGGCAACCCCGGCTCCCGGTTTGACCACTTCGATGTCCATGTGGTCTACACAAAAGAGAACGAGACCGGGGATCTGTATATCGAGAAGCTGGCCAACTCCATCGGCCGGAACTACCGGGTCCGGGTGGTGACCTCCGACGCCCTGATCCAGCTCTCCGCCCTGCGCTCCGGCGTGCTGCGGATGTCCGCCCCGGAGTTTGAGCGGGAAGTGAACGATATCCTCGCCCGCATCGACCGGTTTATCCAGGGAACCATGGAAAAATAAGCCTCCGCGCCGCATTCCGCAGCTTCTGCCGGAAGGCGGCGCTTTTTGTGGGTTGGTGACGAAAAATGACAAAGTTGAATCCGCACAGAATCGGACGGGAACGGTCGAAAAACATCGAAAAGTTTTGAAAAGTTCAGAAATCTGGCGAAAAACTGAGGTTTATGTCGATAAAAAATTGCCATTTTTTACCATTTTGTTATTGAAATACTACAATTCGATGTGTAAAATGAAAATCAAATCAGCGGCTGTTCGGCTTAGAAAGAGAGATGCTGGCCGTAATTTATTGTTTGGAGGAATCAAAGTTATGGAGAGCAAAGTACGCATCCTGATCGCGGAGCCGGAAGAGGAATTTCGGATGCTGCTGCGGGACACGATCTCGGAAGAAGAGGACATGGAGCTTGTCGGAGAGACCGGGGACGGTCTGGAACTGCTGACGCTGGCGGAGCGGTATAACCCGGATATCATCCTGATGGAGCTGGTGCTCACGGGGCTGGACGGGTTCGGGGTTCTGCGGAACCTGCAGGACGCCCGGCTGACCGGGGATGTGCTGGTGCTGTCGGCCTTTGTGAACGCCCAGACGGTCCGGGACTGCTCGGAGCTGGGTGCGGCCTGTTTCATCCCGAAACCCTGTGATATTCCCTCTGTGATGGCCCGGATCCGTCAGCTCCGGGAGAACAAAGGGCTCCATGTTGTGAACAATCAGCCCGTCCCGGACCCTGCCCCGGACCTGGAGGCCATGGTCACGGACATCCTCCATGAGATCGGCGTGCCCGCCCACATCAAGGGCTATCAGTATCTGCGGGAGGCCATCGTGCTGACCATCAACGATATGGACATGATCAACGGCGTCACCAAGGTGCTGTACCCGGCGGTGGCCCGGAAATTCGGCACCACGCCCTCCCGGGTGGAGCGGGCCATCCGCCACGCCATCGAGGTGGCCTGGGACCGGGGCGATGTGGAGGTGCTGCAGAGATATTTCGGCTACACCGTCTCCGGCGTGAAGGGAAAACCCACCAATTCCGAGTTCATTGCCATGATTGCCGACAGCCTGTCCCTGCGCCGGAAGACCATGAAAAATCAGTGAGACAAGCTGTGCAGGCAGAAAATCCCCGGAAAATGCTGAAAAAAATACCGGAAAAATCCCACGGAACCGAAAAATTCCGTGGGATTTTTCTGTAACCATTGTAACAAATTGTAATCGACAAAGTTCGACAAATTTCTCGTTACTTTTTGTAACGGAAATCAGGTCTTGAGCAGATCAATTAACTGGAGAATGACGGCGATTTTGTCGGGGGTCAGAATACTGTCATTGCGAGGCCCGCAGGGCCGTGGCAATCCGTTTCCCCGTCCTGCGCGCCCCGGAGGATGCGGATTCCCACGGCTGCGCCTGGCGCAGCCTCGGAATGACAAATTTCTCCCGCCAAATAAAAACGCCCGGAGAAGCTCTCTCCGGGCGTTTTTATATCCTTATGACAGGAATATCCAATTACTTCAGGTTGTAGCGCTTGTTGAACTTGTCCACGCGGCCGCTGGTGTCGACCAGCTTCTGCTTGCCGGTGTAGAAGGGGTGGCACTTGGAGCAGATTTCGACGGTGATGTTCTGCTTGGTGGAGCCGGTCTCATACACGGCGCCGCAGGCGCAGCGGATGGTGGTGGGCTGGTAATTGGGATGGATTCCTTCCTTCATGGTACATTTCTCCTTCATTCAAGCTGCCTTGAGTACATTTCTGTGGTTACAAGACGCATAGCAAATCATAGCATACCCAAACGGAAATTGCAAGAGCAAATCGCTCAGAATTCCACGGAAATTCCCGGATGCAGGAAGTACAGCACGCTTTTTTTCACGGGCAGGCCCGTAATTTCCGTCAGGGCCTGAGCGTAGGCGTCCACCTGACTGCGGTACAGCTCCGCCCGGGCGGGCACGCCTTCGGCAGAGACGGCGTCAGTCTTGTAGTCGATGACCGTCCAGACCCCGTCCTGCTCCACGGCGCAGTCGATGACGCCCTGGAGCAGCACCTCGTCGTCCCCGGCGCCGGGGAAGTACGCATCCGCCGGATGGAGGAGGGAGAATTTGAATTCCCGCAGCACCCGGTCCCCGTGCTTCACCGCCTGCCCCGCCGGGGAGGTGAAAAAGCCGTACACCCGTTCCGGGTCCACCACTGCCGCCTGCTGCTCCGTCAGGCACCCGGCGGCCCGGAGCCGGGCGATCTCCTGCTCCACCTGTTCCCGGGTGTCCGTTTTCCGGAAGTCGATGTGCTGGAACACCAGATGGGTGGCAGTGCCCTTCTCCGCGGCGGTGAGGGGGCGGTGGGCGCTGTCGGGACGGAAGGCCCGGAAGCTCCGGCGCTTCCCGGTGACGAGGGGTGCGGCGTCAGCGTCCGGCACATCCCCAATGTGCTTCAGCTCCGTGGCGGTGATCTTGGAGGGCAGGGCCTCCGCCGGCTGGTAGGGATATTCCCACGCCAGATTTGCCGCCAGCTGGTCCACCAGCGCCGGGTCGGCGGTCTCCGCCTCCGGGACGGATTCCTCCGTCCGGACCGGGGCGATGTCGTCCACCTCCCGGTACTCGATCCGCAGATGGTTCCCCTCATCCGCCAGGGCGGCGGAGATCAGCCAGTCTGACAGGGAACTCTGCCCGGCCAGCAGCTGGGGGGACATGGGGGAGGTGACCAGGGGGTACAGGTCGTTCACCTTTTTCTCCCCGTCCCCCACGATGGCGGTCATGTACAGATACTCCTTCGCCCGGGTCATGGCCACATACAAAAGGCGCATCTCCTCGGACAAGGTCTCCGTGTTCATCCGCCGGGCGATGGCCCGCCGGGGCATGGAGAAGTATTCGATCCCCCGGTCCGGGTCCGTGACCTTCGGCCCCAGCCCCAGCTGGGGATGGACCAGCACCGTGGCCATGGTGTCCTGCTTGTTGAACCGCCGGGCGGTATCGCACAGGAATACGATGGGGAATTCCAGCCCCTTGGACTTGTGGATGCTCATGAGGCGCACGGCGTCGCCGCTGTCGGCGTGGGACACGGCGGGTTCCTCCCCGGATTCCGCCTGCCGCTTCAGCCATACCACGAACTGCCGCAGCCCCTGATACTGCCCCGCCTCAAACCGGGCGGCCAGATCGATCAGGGCCATGAGGTTGGCCCGCCGGACGGCCCCGTCCTCCATGGCGGAGCTGATGGTGAGGATGTCCAGATCCCCGTACACCCGCCACAGCAGCTCGCTCAGGGGCAGATCCGCCGCCAGGGTGCGGAAGGTGTTCAGTTTCTCCAGAAACTCCCGGCACTTTTCGTCCTCCTGGCCCCGCAGGCACAGTGCCTCAAAGAAGCTCAGCTTCTTCCCGCAGGCGCGGATGGCGGCCAGATCGTCCGGGGAGAAATCCAGATAGGGGGAGCGGAGCACGGCGATGAGCGGCACATCCTGCTGGGGATTGTCGATGATGGCCAGCAGGGACATCATCAGGGAGATCTCCGGGGTCTCATAATATCCGCCGCCCTGTTCGGACTGGACGGGGATGCCTTGAGCCGCCAGCTCCCGGCGGTACACGGCAGACACCGTGTTGGCCGAGCGCATGAGCAGCACGATGTCCCCGTACCGGGCGGGGCGCTGCACGCCGCCGTCGGTGACAGGGGTGCCGCTGTCGATCAGCTCCCGGATGCGCCGGGCCACGAAAGCGGCCTCACAGGCGTGGGCGTCCGGGGATTCCTCCCCCTCATCCGCATCCGGCTTGTTCACCAGATACAGCGTGGGCAGGGGGACGCTGCCCTCGTAGTCTGCCCCGCACTGCAGGCGGGCGTGCCCGTCATAGTCCAGCTCGCCCAGCTGCCGGGACATGATGTTTTCAAACACCGCGTTGGCCGCGTCCAGCACCTCATGCCGGGAGCGGAAGTTCTGCTGGAGCAGGATGCGCCGGGGCGCACCCGGTTCGGCGGTGTCATAGTCGGCGTAGGTCAGGTACTTCTCCGTGAAGATGCCCGGGTCCGCCAGCCGGAACCGGTAGATGGACTGCTTCACATCCCCCACGGTGAACAGGTTTGTCCCGTCCCGGGACAGGCACCGGAAAATCAGCTCCTGCACGGCGTTCACATCCTGGTATTCGTCCACCATGATCTCCGTGTACCGGCTGCTCAGCTCCCGTGCCAGCTCTGTAGGCTGATCGTTTTCATCCGCCAGCAGCTTTGCGGCGAAGTGCTCCAGATCGGCGTAGTCCACAAAGTCCCGGCGGCGCTTCTCGGCGGCGTAGGCCCGGTCAAACTCCAGGGTCACCCGGAGCAGGGCGTCCATGGCCGGGGCGGTTTTCCGCATATCCGCCAGTACCTTGGCCGACGGCTCGGAAAATTCCGCCTTCAGCTTGGCGCAGGCCTTTTTGCAGGCGTCCCGCCGGGCTTTGATGCCCTCCGCCACCTCCGGGTGTTTCGGATTTCGCAGTCCACCCAGCCGGGGGAAGGGGATGTCGGCGTACATGGCCGCCTTGTCCCAGCCCTGCTCCGCCGCCCGGACAAAGGCGCGCAGGCCGTCGGCGGTTTCACCGATGCTGGCGGCGTATTTGGCCCCGATGTAGGCGTACTCCGGCTCGTTCATCAGCCCCAGCAGCCCGTCCATGACATCGGCCCAGTAGGCGGCGTCGGCGGCATTGCTGCTGAGCAGATACCGGCCCCAGACCGTGTCTCCGGCATCGGTGATGTCCCGGGCGTACAGACCGTCCCGCCGGGATTCGGCCCACCGCTCCGGGTCCGGGTGGCTCTGCATTTTCGTGTGCAGGTTCAGAATCAGCGCTTCCAGCCGGGCATCGTCCCGTCCGGCGCCCACGGTGTCCGCCAGCAGGCGGAAATCCGGGTCCGTATCGATCTTCTCATACCGGGCTTCCAGCACTTTCGTCAGCGCCGTCTGCTTCATGGCCTCCGCCCGGTCGTTTTCCAGAATTTTGAAGTCCGGAGACAGCCCCAGGGGCAGGGCGTGGTCCCGGAGAAGGGACGCACAGAAGCCGTGGATGGTGCTGATCTGGGCATGGGGCACCAGGGCGTACTGCCGCCGCAGGGCGGCGTTGCCGGGATCATCGGCCATGCGCCGGGTGATCTCGTCCATGATCCGCCCCCGCAGTTCTCCGGCGGCGGCACGGGTGTAGGTGATGATGAGAAAGCTGTCGATGCTTTTCGGGTCTGCTCCCGTGATCCAGGCCATGAGCCGCTCGGTGAGCACCTTGGTCTTGCCGGACCCGGCGGCGGCGGACACGAGGATGCCGCTGCCCCGGCCGTCAATGGCCTGCTGCTGTTCTCTTGTGGGGGTAAATTCAGCCACGGTCCAGCGCTCCTTTCATCATCTCCCACACCTTTGTGGCCGGGAGACCCGGCAGGTACCGCCGGGCGTCCCCGTGGCGGCCCTCCTCAAAGTAACAGGCGTCGGCGTAGTCACAGAACATACAGGCGTTTTTCTGCTGGGATTTATAGTAGGGGTCGGCGGCGATGCTGCCGCTTTTCAGTTCACAGGCCAGTTTCCGGAGGGTGGCGTCGATGTGCCGGGCCAGAATCCCCATCTGCTCGGCGGTGGCCAGGGCTTCCGGCGCGGAGGAACCCCGCTTTTTCACGGTGACGGGGATGTACCGGTATTCCTCCCCCTCCTCCATGGCGGCGATCACTGCGTCGTCCTGCAGAATCAGGCCGGAACGGAGATGCTGTTTGGATTTCAGCTTGGCGATCTCCTCATCGGACAGGTCGGCATCACTGCGGACCGCCTTGTCAAAGGCGGGGACATACAGCACTCCGGCGGGGACAATCTCCTTGCCGTACAGCTCCTGCCCGCACTGCTCCAGCGTGAACAGATACAGCAGCATCTGGAGATTCATGCCGTACCACACATCGGACAGGGAGAACTCCTTCCGGCCGGTCTTGTAGTCCACCACCCGGAGGTACAGCTTGCCCTCGTGCTCCCAGCCGTCCACCCGGTCGGCGATGCCCGTGAGCACCAGACTGTCCTCTCCCTCGCCCAGCTCCATGGGCGGGATCTGGTCGGCGTTGCCGAAGTCCAGCTCGAAGCTCAGCGGCTCAAATTCGGACCGGCGCAGCTCTCCCGCCATGTCGTCCACCACGGCCCGGACATCCCGGGTCAGGCGGCGGAACAGATAGACGAACCGGGGGCTTTTCTCCCGAAAATCGTTCAGGTATTCGGTAATATACTGCCCGATGGCGGCGTCCGTCAGGGCGTGGAGGGTGTCGTCATCCACCTCCCGGAACCCGCCCCGGGCCATCACATCCCCGGCCACCCGCTCCAGCACATAGTGCATGAAGGTGCCCATCTCCGGCGGAGCAAAAGCGGCGGGCTGCCGGGGCCTGGCGTTCAGGCCGTACTGGAGAAAGTAGGCGAAGCGGCAGGAGGCGAACTTGTCGATCCGGGAGGCGGACAGCCGGGGCTTGTCCCCGTACAGCTGCTCCACCGCCCGGCGGGACAGCTGGCCCCGGCTCTGCCCGGCGGCGGTGCGGAGCCGGAACAGTTCGTCCGGGTCCTCTTTTTCAAACCAGGCGCAGGCCGCCCGGGCCTGCCCGCCCGCTGTGGGGGTGCGCAGGGCAAAGGCCGCCAGCTCCAGGGCGCTGCCCCGGCTCTGGGCCTTGCACACCGCCGTGTCGATTGGGCGGACGGGGGCGTCAAACAGGGCCGCAGCCCGGTTCATGACGATGGAGGGACGGCTGTCCCCGTCATCGGCGTAAGTCATGGTCAGGCTCTCCTTCGGCAGGGTCAGGCAGTTGTAGATCAGACTGAACTCCCGCCACAGTTCCGCCTCTCCGCAGGAACCCAGGTCCAGCCCGGCTTCCAGCAGCCGCTCCCGGTCCTCGGCGGAGAACACGCCGGTGGTGTCGTCCGGCCGGGGGAGGTTTGCGTCAGAGGCGCCCAGCACGATGAGATGCTTGATATTTCTCCGCCGCATCCGGTCCATCTCGCCGGCGCTCACCCGGTCCACGGCGATGGGGATGGTGCCCACATCGTACTGGGAGAGCATGAGGGAGAACAGTTTGGCGAAGGTCTCTGTGTCCATCTCCGTATCTCCCAGCAGGGCCTCGAACTGCTCCATGGCGGTGAGGGTGATCTCCCACAGCCCGGCGCACTCGGCGGCCTGCTGGGGATAGCCCGCCGCCTCCAGAGCGTCCGCCTGCCGTTCCAGATGCTCTGCCGTGTGCAGCTGCTCCAGCAGGGAGGCCAGGGCGGCGATGTGGTCCCGGCCGGTCTCAGCGGATGCCTCCGCCTCTGTCAGGGCGGCCAGAGGGGCGGCTGTCTGCCGGCGCAGGGCGTTAATCCGCGCCAGGGCGGCGTTGTCCCCGTCGGTCCAGGTGTCGGAGTACCCCGCCGGGTGGAGGGTCCAGTCCGCCTCCCGGGTCCACAGGGTGCCCCGGAGGTTCCACAAAAGCACATAGTTTTCCAGAGCATCGCACTCCGCCGGGGTCATGCCCGTCAGGCCCGTGCGGAGATAGGCGAACACATCGTCCGCCTCCCAGCCGCCGGTGATGATCTCATAGGCGGAGGAGATCAGCAGGGGCAGGGGCTTGGAGAGCAGGTCGGTCTTTTTCGCAAAGTACAGAGGCACCCCGTATTTCCGGAAGGTGCTGTCCAGAATCGTCTCATAGGCGTCAAAGCCCCGGACGGCCACGGCGATGTCCCGCCAGCGGCAGCCCGTGTCCCGGACCAGGGTGATGGCGGCGGCCGCCGCCAGCTCGCACTCGGCGGCGATGCTGTCCCCGGCATAGAGCCGGATGCGCCCCTCCGGGTCCGGGCAGCGCAGGCGGGTATAGGTGAACAGATGCTCCCCGAAGAAGGTGAGGGGGGCGTCCGGGGTTCGGCTTTCCATGTGGATGTGCTCCGGGACCATGCCCCGGTCCTCTGCCTCCCGGCGGAGATGCCGGTAAGTGGTCAGGGGGATGGCGAACACCTCGTTCTCCGGCTCCCGGGGATCGCAGGTCAGGCACACGGTCAGGTCGCACCCGGCATCCAGCAGAGCGGAGAGGATGTTCCGCTGCTGGCGGGTGAAGTCCGTGAAGCCGTCGATGTACACCCGGATGCCCCCCATGTCCGCGTCGGGAATGCGCTCCGCCAGCCGGGTGAGCCGGTCGGTGGGGTCCGTGTGGCCCTCACTGACCACGCTGTCGTACATCCCGGCCAGAAGGGCCAGGTCATAGAGCTTGTCCTCCAGTACGCCGCCGCAGGCCTTTCCGGCCTCCAGCAGGTCCTCCGGGGTGATGCAGGCGGTTTTCAGCTCGGTCACCGCGTCCAGCAGCTGGCTCTGCAGGCGCACCTGTTTCCTTGCGGCGCCGTAAAACCGCAGCTGGGAAAACACCCTGGACACGGCCAGGGACATGCACAGCAGCTGTCCGCCCTTGTCCAGAGGCGGCAGTTCCCCGCTGCCCAGCATCCGGTCCACCCACCGGGCCAGCCCCGTGAAGCTGAGCACCTCCGCATACAGCGACAGCCCCGGGCCGCACACCCGGCACAGTTCCCGCTCCGCCTCATGGCTGTACTGCTCCGGCACGATCAGGATGCTCCGGCGCCGGGCCGTCACATCCTCCCGGATGCGCTCCATGAGATATGTGGTTTTTCCTGTTCCGGCCCTGCCGGTGACGATGGTGAGCATGGCGTCCCCTCCGAATAGGAATCTTTTGCAGTATTATATCATATTCTGACAGGATGAGTATAACAAAACCGCTGTCCCGGAAACGGGAGAGCGGGAGGAAATTAGAAATGAGGAATTTAGTGGGTGCGCTGTCTTTTTGCTTCGCAGAATTCGGCTCCGCAGAGCCGAAGAAAGTTCAGTCTGTTTTTTCGGCAGCTTCGCCGTCGAAAAAACACTTCTCACGGAGAGAGTGTGCCCGTAGGGCGCGCGAACGCAGTGCAATCCCATCGTTCAAACCGACAGGTTTGAACGAGTATAGCCGAAAAAAGCCCGTCGGCAGAGGCCGACAGGCTTGTTTCGGGTAAAATCAATTACGCAATTATGCGCGGGTGACCTTGCCGCTGCGCAGGCAGCGGGTGCAGACGTAAACATGCTTGGGAGTTCCGTCCACGATGGCCTTGACGCGCTTCACATTGGGTTTCCAGGTGCGGTTGGACCGTCTGTGAGAGTGGGAAACCTGGATGCCGAAAGACACATCCTTGTCGCAAAACTGACATTTTGCCATTCTGAAGCACCTCCTCGAATTTAATATGCTGAAAAACAGCTATATCATGATACCAGAAAGCAGCGCTGAATGCAAGAAAAATTTTCAATCCGGGAAAAAACTTCTGAATTGCCCGGCAAAGGCAGGCGGAGCCATTGCCAAAACCGGGGAAATTGGTTAAAATAAGATATTAGATATTTGCACCGTATGAAAGGGGAATTGCGCTGTGAGTCAGTATTCCGTACCTTTGAAAACCATCGTGGAGGAGCTGGAACTGGAGATCCTCCGGAAGTCCAGCGACTATGAGCAGAAAGTCATCACAAAAGCGGATGTGAACCGCCCGGCATTGCAGCTGGCGGGCTTTTATAACTATTTTGATCCCCACCGGCTCCAGTGCATCGGCCGGGTGGAGAGCACCTTTCTGGAATCCCTCTCTCCCCGGGACCGGAACCGGTCCTTTGAGGAGTTTATGAAGCAGGACATCGATGGGCTGATCATCTGCCACAACTGTGTGCCCTTCCCGGAGTGCCTGGCCATGGCGGAGAAATATGACCGGAATGTGTTCCAGATCCAGGAGGACACCTCCAAATTCATGGCCGATCTGATCGACACCCTCACCGGCTATCTGGCGCCCCGGAAGACCATCCACGGCGTGCTGGTGGAGGTGTTCGGCGAGGGCGTGCTCATCACCGGCGAGTCCGGCGCGGGCAAGAGCGAGGCCGCCCTGGCCCTGATCACCCGGGGCCACCGGCTGGTGGCGGACGACGCCGTGGAGATCAAGCGTCTTTCCAAAAAAAGACTGCGCGGCTGTGCGCCGGAACTCATAAGATATTACATGGAGCTGCGGGGCATCGGCATCATCAACGCCAAGGAAGTCTACGGCTGGAGCGCCGTGAAGCCGGAGACGGATATCGACCTGATTGTCCACCTGGAATACTGGGATGAGGACAAATTCTATGACCGGCTGGGCATCGACACGGAGTATGAGGAGATCATGGGAGTGAAGGTCCCCAGCATCACCATTCCGGTGCGCCCTGGCCGGAACCTGGCCGTCATCATCGAGCTGGCCACGCTGAACAACCGGCAGAAAAAGATGGGCAACAATGCCGCCCAGATGCTGTCGGACTCCATGGACCAGCAGATGCGGGGGAATTGAGTTTGGGAGAGAAGGCAATGGAGAAATCCCTGTTGTATGAAGCAGTGAAAGGGGCATTCCCGGGACTGGATGTGCGGGCCTGGGAGCCCATGACCCGGCATACCACCTTCCGTATCGGAGGCCGGGCGGAGGTGTTTGTCCGCCCGGCCTCCCCGGAGGAGACGGCGGCGGTCTGCGCCTTTTTCCGGGAGAAGGGCGTGAAGCCCTTCCTCATGGGCCGGGGCAGCAACCTGCTGTTTGCCGATGAGGACCTGCCCGGCGCGGTGATTCAGCTGGCGGAGAATCTGTCCGGCGTGGAGCGCACCGGGGAGCGGACCCTGTATGCCCTGGCGGGCACGACCCTGGCGGGTCTGGCCCAGACCGCCCGGCAGGCAGGGCTGGCGGGCATGGAGTTTGCCGGGGGCATCCCCGGGGCCATGGGCGGCGGCGTGACCATGAACGCCGGGGCCTACGGCGGGGAGATGAAGGACATCGTCACAAGGGTGGACTATCTGGACAAAGACCTGACCCTCCGGTCCCTGCCGGGGACGGACTGCGGTTTCCGCTATCGGGACAGTGTGTTCTCCGCACCGGGCAGGGTGATCCTGGGGGCGGAGCTGACGCTGACGCCGGATGACCCGGCGGAGATCGGGGCGCGGATGGAGACCCTGCGGGAGAAGCGGGTGGCCAGCCAGCCCCTGGACTGGCCCAGCGCGGGCAGCACCTTCAAGCGGCCCGTGGGCGGCTTTGCGGCGCAGATGATCGACGAGGCGGGGCTGAAGGGCTATGCCGTGGGCGGAGCCCAGGTGTCGGAAAAACACGCGGGCTTTGTGATCAACCGTGGCGGCGCCACCTGCGGCGATGTGCTGGCGTTGATGGAGCACATTCAGAAGACCGTCCAGGCCCGCACCGGCATCCTGCTGGAGCCGGAAGTGAAAATCATCCGCGCGCTGTGAGCGCGTTTGCAAACAAGAGGGGAACGGTATGGAATTCATTATCATCTCCGGATTGTCCGGAGCGGGAAAGAGCCGGGCGGCGGCAGCGCTGGAGGACATGGGCGTGTACTGTGTGGACAATATGCCCGTGGCCCTGCTGCCCCAGCTGGCAGATATTTTTCTGAATATGCAGGACCGGTACACCCGGGTGGCGCTGGTGACGGACATCCGGGCCTGGGGCGACGCCAATGAGCTGCTGTTTGCCCTGGATGAGCTGCGCAGCCAGGGCATCGCCTACCGGATTTTGTTCCTTTACGCGGATATGCCCACGCTGATCAAGCGGTATAAGGAGACCCGCAGGCGGCACCCGTTGGAGACGGGCACCGTGTCCCTGGAGGCGGCCATCCGCCGGGAGACGGGGATTCTGGAGCCTATCCGCCGGCAGGCGGAGGATGTGATCAACACCACGAACATGACGCTGGGCCAGCTGAAAAACCGGATTGAGGACATTTTCGGCTCAGAGGTGGCCCGCCGGGGCATCGGCGTGAATGTGATCTCCTTCGGGTTCAAATACGGCGTGCCCATCGAGGCGGATATGGTGTTTGATGTGCGCTTTCTGCCCAATCCCTATTACATAGAGGAGCTGCGCCACAAGACGGGCCTGGACGATCCCGTGTACGACTATGTGTTCCGGGACGGGACGGCGGCGGAATTTCTGGACAAGCTGCTGGAGATGCTGCTGTTTTTGCTGCCGCTGTATGAGAAGGAGGGAAAGTATTCCCTCACCGTGGGCATCGGCTGCACCGGCGGCCAGCACCGGAGCGTGTCCATCGCCCGGGCCCTGGCCGAGCATCTGAAGCAGCGGGACATCCCCGTACGCATCGAGCACAGAAATATCGACGGGGACACGAAAGTAAGATAAACAGATTGTCTGCAAAAGACCGACTGCAATTTTGATTTCTGTCATTGCGAGGAGCGAAGCGACGTGGCAATCCGTTCTTCTTTTCAAAGACACAAAGAGAATGCGGATTCCCACGTCGGGGCTGCGCCCCTCCTCGGAATGACAGTCGATTTTGCGAACGCTGCGAGGCTTTTTCAATATGTCATTTTCATCAGAAGTCAAAACGGAATTATGCGCCGCGGCGGTGCATGACAAGGCCTGCGCCGTGGCGGAGTGCTATGGGGTGCTGCTGTACTGCAATACCTTCACCGCCCGGGAAATCCGGATCGTCACCGCCGGGCGGGACTTTGCCCAGCGGCTGCCCCGGCTGCTGAAGCGGGCCTTCGGTGTGGAATTTGACCGGATCATCGAGGGCGGGGAGAAGAGCAAGTATATCCTCACCGTCACGGACCGGGACAAAATCCGGAAGATCTTTGACGCCTTCGGCGCCGACGCGGACAACACCCCGGTGCTCCATGTGAACCTGGGCGTGCTGGAGGACCCGGGCTGCCGGACAGCCTTCCTCCGGGGGGCGTTCCTGGCCGGCGGCAGCGTCACGGACCCGGACAAGCGGTTCCATCTGGAACTGGTGACCAGCCATTTCAGCGTCAGCCGGGAGTGCTACACCCTGCTGCTGGAGCTGGGGTTCACCCCCCGGGAGACGGTCCGGAGCGGGAACCAGGTGATCTATTTCAAGCAGGCCGACGCCATCGCCGAGCTGCTCACCACCCTGGGGGCCTCCAAAGCCGGGATGGATGTGGTGTCCGCCAAGATCGGCAAATCCATGAGCAACTCCGTGAACCGGAAGCTGAACTGCGACTTCGCCAACGCGGACAAGGTGGTGGCGGCGGCCCAGGAACAGCTGAACGCCATCAAAAAGGTGGACCGGGAGATCGGCATTCCCAACCTGCCGGAGGGCCTGCAGCAGGCGGCGTTCCTGCGGATCGCCAACCCGGACATGAGTCTGGCGGACCTGGCTCTGCTGTCCGATCCCCCGGTGACGAAAAGCTGCCTGAACCACCGGCTGAAAAAGCTGGTAGAAATGGCGAAGCAGATTTCATTCAATTAGGAATTAGCCGCCTGTCTTCGCACCGGTTCAGAACCACAGGGGCGGGCGCACACATAGGTGCGCCCCTACCGGTCTATATCAGAACAACGGGTAGGGGCCGACCTGTGTGTCGGCCCGATAGCTTCGCATATTTGATAAGAGGAACACAACATGGCATTCACCCATTTACATACACACAGTGAATATTCCCTGCTGGACGGCGCCTGCCGGATCGGGGAGGTGGTGGCCCGGGCGAAAGAGCTGGGGCAGACTTCCCTTGCCATCACGGACCACGGCGTCATGTACGGCGCGGTGGCCTTTTTCAAGGAGTGTCAGGCCCAGGGCGTCCACCCTATCATCGGGTGCGAGGTGTATGTGGCCCCCCGGAACATGAGCGACCGGGTCTACGGCGTGGACAATGAGTACACCCACCTGATCCTTCTGTGCAAAAACGAGACGGGATATCACAACCTGTGCTACATTGTGAGCATGGCCTTCACCGAGGGCTTTTATGTGAAGCCCCGCACCGACTGGAAAACCCTGTCTGAGCACGCGGAGGGCCTTGTGTGCCTGTCCGGCTGTCTGGCGGGGGACATCCCCCGGAACATCGTCCGGGGCGACTATAAAAAGGCGAAGGAGCGGGCGCTGTGGCTGCGGGATGTGTTCGGGGAGGACAGCTTCTATCTGGAACTCCAGGACCACGGCATCCCCGATGAGCGGAAGGCCGCCCAGGGCATCCTCCGCATCCATCAGGAGACGGGCATCCCCATCGTGGTCACCAATGACGCCCACTATACGAAGAAAGAGGACTGGTACTGTCAGGATGTCCTCCTGTGCGTCCAGACGGGCAAGACCGTGAATGACGCCGACCGGATGCGTATGGGCACTCAGGAGCTGTATCTGAAGTCCGAGGAGGAGATGCGCGCTCTGTTCCCGGACTATCCCGAGGCCATTGAGAACACCCAGCGCATCGCGGAGATGTGCCGGTTCGAATTCGAGTTCGGCCACTATCACCTGCCCCGGTTCCCCCTGCCCGAGGGGGAGACGGACGCCCGGGAATATCTGGGCAAGCTGTGCGACGCGGGCTTTGCCCGGCGGTACGGCGGGGACCGGCCGGAAGTGCGCCAGCAGCTGAACTATGAGCTGGACATGATCACCCGCATGGGCTTCGTGGACTACTTCCTCATCGTCCAGGACTACATCAACTGGGCCAAGTCCCAGGAGATCCCCGTGGGCCCCGGCCGCGGCAGCGCGGCGGGGAGCGTGGTGTCCTACTGCCTGGGCATCACGGATGTGGACCCCATCAAATACAACCTCTATTTCGAACGCTTCCTGAACCCGGAACGGGTGTCCATGCCGGATATCGATGTGGACTTCTGCGTGAACCGCCGGGGAGAAGTGATCGACTATGTGAACCGGAAATACGGCAATGACCATGTGGCCCAGATCGTCACCTTCGGCACCATGGCGGCCAAGGCCGCCGTGCGGGATGTGGGCCGGGTGCTGGATGTGAGCTACGGGGAGACGGACGCGGTGTCCAAGGCCATCCCCACGGCCCTGAACATGACCATCGACGAGGCCCTGCAGATCTCCAAGCCCCTGCGGGAGCTGTATAACGGGGATGAGAAGATCAAAAATCTGGTGGACACCGCCCGGAAGCTGGAGGGAATGCCCCGGCACGCTTCCACCCACGCCGCCGGTGTGGTCATCACGGAAAAGCCGGTGTACGAGTATGTGCCCCTGGCGAAAAACGATGAGTCCGTGGTGTGCCAGTACCCCATGACCACGCTGGAGGAGCTGGGTCTGCTGAAAATGGACTTTCTGGGTCTGCGGAACCTGACGATCCTGGACGACGCGGTAAAAATGGTGCGCCAGACCCGGCCGGATTTCTCCATCGAATCTGTCCCGGACGATGACCCGGCGGTGTTTGAGATGCTGTCCGCCGGCAAGACTTCCGGCGTGTTCCAGCTGGAGAGCACGGGCATGACCGGCGTGTGCGTGGGCCTGAAGCCCAAAAGTATCGAGGACATCTGCGCTATCATCGCCCTGTACCGCCCCGGCCCCATGGACTCCATCCCCCGGTTCCTCCAGTGCAGCGCCCATCCGGAACAGGTGCAGTACCTGCACCCCAGCCTGAAGCCCATTCTGGAGGTCACCTACGGGTGCATCGTGTATCAGGAGCAGGTCATCCAGATCTTCCAGCAGCTGGCGGGCTTCTCCCTGGGGCAGGCGGACATGATCCGCCGGGCCATGTCCAAGAAGAAGGAAAAGGAGATCAAAAAGGAGCGGGAGGCCTTCATCCACGGGGACCCGGACCGGAACATCCCCGGCTGTGTGGCAAACGGTGTGCCGGAGGATGTGGCCAACGCCATCTATGACCAGATTCTGGACTTCGCCAGCTACGCCTTCAACAAGGCCCACTCCGTCAGCTACGCCATCGTGGCCTACCGGACGGCCTATATGAAGTGCCACTATCCCCAGCAGTACATGGCCGCCCTGCTCACCTCCGTGCTGGACAATACCACCAAGGTGGCGGAGTATATCGGCGAGTGCAGGGAGATGGGCATCCGCCTGCTGCCCCCGGATGTGAACCGGTCCAGCGCCAACTTCACCGTGGAGGGGAAGGACATCCGCTTCGGCCTGGTGGCCATCAAGAACATCGGCTGGGGCATGATCGAGCAGGTGGTGGCGGAGCGGGAGGCCAACGGGCCTTTCCGGAATTTTGACGATTTCTGCTCCCGGATGAGCTCCCGGGATCTGAACAAGCGGGCAGTGGAGAGCCTGATCCGTGCCGGCGCCTTTGACAGTCTGGGCGCCAGGCGGAAGCAGCTGCTCATGATCTGCCCGGCGGTGGTGGAGGACGCCCTGTCTGCCAGCCGCAGCAATATCGAGGGCCAGCTGGACCTGTTCGGCGGGTTCGGGGACGATGTGGGCGGCACCGAAGCCGTGACCCACACCCTGCCGGATGTGCCGGAATTCTCCCGGCAGGAGCTGATGGCCATGGAGCGGGAGACCACGGGGTTGTACCTGTCCGGTCACCCCATGGACGATTACCGGGAGAATGTGCGGAAGGTGGGCGCCGTGCCCATCGGGTCGATTCTCACCGATTTTCAGGAGGAGGAAGGCCCCCGGCGGTTCGCCGACGGCCAGAGCGTGGTGGTGGCGGGCATCGTGTCCTCCAGCAAGACCCGCACCACGAAAAACAACACCCTCATGTCCTATATCCAACTGGAAGATGATACCGGTTCCATGGAGCTGATCGCCTTCCAGCGGGCGCTGGATGCCGGCGGCGGTTATGTCCACGACAATGCGGCCCTGATCATCCGGGGCAAGCTCTCCGTCCGGGACGAAAAGGAACCCCAGATCATGGTGGATTCCATCCGCCCCATCAGCGACACCGCCCCCCTGGAACCGGAACCCCGGGGCAAGCGGCGGCGGAAGCTGTATGTGAAGGTGCGCAGCACCGATGAGCAGATGCGCCGCCGGGTGGAACTGCTGCTGACCATGTTCCCGGGAGACGAGCAGCTGATTCTGTATTTCGAGGACACCGGCAAAAAGCTGGCCGCCCCCTGCGTGGTCCACGATGCCCTGGTGGAGGAGCTGACGGAGCTGCTGGGCGAAGACTGTGTGGTGGTGAAGGAATTAGGAATTAGAAATTAGGAATTTGGAATGAATGTAGGGGCGGATTCCAAACCTGCCCGCTGCCGGAGAACCGCCGCACTTCTCATGTCTCCCCCTTTGGGGGAGGTGCCCCGCAGGGGCGGAGAGGGTCGGCCCTCTCAGTCACGGCAAAGCCGTGACAGCTCTCCCAAAGGGAGAGCCATGCATGGTGCGGGAGGGCGGCGGTTTGCTGCCAAATTGTGAAGAAACTGAAAAGAATCCCCTGGAAACCGGGGGATTTCCGGCGGCTGAATTGACATTCCCGCTCCGCCGTGCTATACTGTTTCACAATTTATCCGGCGCCGATGCGGGCGGGGATAAAAATACGACCGGCCTG
>JALFTG010000133.1 GCA_022779345.1 Oscillospiraceae bacterium
CCGCCGCACGGGCGGTCTCCTGCCGGGTATTGAAGGGCGAGAAGCTGAAGCGCAGGGTGCCCGTCTCCCGGGTTCCGGCCGTGGCGTGTGCCAGCGGCGCACAGTGCAGCCCGGCCCGGACAGCCACGCCCCGCTGTCCCAGTTCCGCGGCCAGCGCCTCGCAGTCAATGCGGGGATGACGCACGGACAGCACCCCGCCCTGCAAGGCCGGATTCTCCGCCCGGAACACCTCCAGATCCGGAATCCGGCCGATCCGGCCGGCAAATTCTCCCAGCAGCGCCGTCTCATGGCCCAGCAGGGAATCTGTCCCCTGCCGGCGGACGAACCGGATGCCCTCCAGCAGTCCGGCGATGCCGGGAATGTTGTGGGTGCCCGCCTCCAGCCGGTCCGGAAGAAAGGCGGGCATCTCCGGGTTGGCGCTGTCCGACCCGGTGCCCCCGGCCAGAAGCGGCGGGGCGGGGCGGGCGCACAGGAGCAGGCCGGTCCCCTGGGGGCCCAGAAGCCCCTTGTGCCCGGGCATGGCGGCGAAATCCGCCCCCAGTGCCGGGAAGTCCAGGTCCAGGCAGCCCGCACCCTGGGCGGCATCGATGATCAGCGGCACGCCCGCCTTCCGGCACTGGGCCGCAATGTCGGCAATGGGGGTGATATACCCGAACACATTGGACATCATGGTGCACACCGCCGCCTTCGCCCCGGGCAGCGCCGCGGCGAACCCGGCCGTCAGGGCATCCGGGTCGAACAGGCCGCCCGCCGCCACTGCGATCTGCGCTCCGTGGAGCCGCAGGGGCCGGGTGACGGCGTTGTGCTCAAAACCGGAGATCACCACTTTATCCCCCGGCTGCACCAGGGCGTTGATGGCGATATTCAGGCCGTGGGTGGCGTTGAAGGTGAGCACCACATTTTCCGGGGCGTCCATGTGAAACAGCGCCGCCGCCTCGCTCCGGCAGGCAAACGCCGTGTCCGCCGCGTGCATGGCGGGGGCGTGACTGCCCCGGCCGGGACTGGCCATGGTACGCATGGCCCGCTCCACCGCCTGATGCACCGCCCGGGGCTTCTGCATGGAGGTGGCCGCACAGTCCAGATAAATCATACGCTCACCTCGGTGAGGGAGCCGTCTTCTTCATACCGATAGATCTTTCCCACCGGCAGGCCCGTGGGTTCCAGCACCGCCAGCGCCGTTTTTATCTTATGTGCTCCGGTCCGCACCCCGTAGGCACAGCCCGTGCCGGACACGGACTGGGGTGCTTTCACCACCGCCGCCGGGATTCCCGCCCGCTCCAGAGCCTGCTGGGCCCGCTGGGCATAGGTCAGCGACCGGCACATGATCAGATAGTGCTGCATAGAAAATCCCCTTCCGCATAGTTACATCCCATACTATGCGGAAGGGGGCAGTTTTGTTTTCAGTTCCGGGTCAGCTTCTCCAGCAGGGCCACGGCGTGGGCGGCGATGCCTTCGCCGGAGCCGGTGAAGCCCAGGCCCTCCTCGGTGGTGGCCTTCACGCTCACCTGGCTGATGTCCAGCCCGGCGGCGTCAGAGATATTCCGGCGCATCTGCTCCTTGTGGGGCGACAGCTTCGGCGCCTGGGCCAGGACAGTGGCGTCAATGTTCTCCACCCGGTATCCCGCCTCTGCCGTCACCCGGACAACCTCCCGGAGGAGGGCCAGGCTGTCGGCTCCCTTGTATCGGGGATCACTGTCGGGAAACAGCATTCCGATGTCCCCCAGGGCGGCGGCGCCCAGAATAGCGTCCATGATGGCATGGACCAGCACATCCGCGTCGGAATGGCCCAGCAGGCCCTTTTCCCAGGGGATATCCACGCCCCCGAGGATCAGTTTCCGGTCCGGCACCAGCCGGTGCACATCGTAACCGTGTCCGATTCTCATGAGCGGACTCCTCTCGCGGCCAGCAGGGCTTCGCACAGGGCGATGTCCTCCCGGGTGGTGATCTTGATATTCTCGTAGCTGCCCTCCACCAGGCGCACAGGGATGCCCATGGCCTCCACGGCGGAGCAGTCATCGGTGACGGGGATTCCGTCCCGGATGGCCCGGGTCAGCGCACCCTTGATCAGGTCCGCCTCAAACACCTGGGGTGTCTGGACAGCGAACAGGCGGGAGCGGTCGGGGGTGCCGGTGACCATGCCGTTCTCGGCGGTTTTGATGGTGTCCTTCACCGCCACAGCCGGGGCCGCGGCCCGGTATTTCCGGGCGGCCTCCACGGTCCGGGAGATCAGCTCCGGAGTCACCAGCGGACGGGCACCGTCGGCAATGGCGATCCAGCCGCTGTCCCGGTTGGCCTGGAGCACCCCGGCGGCGGAGGATTCCACCCGCTCTTTGCCGCCCACCAGGATTTTGGTCACTTTGTCCAGACCGTACTGCTTCACCAGTGCGCCCGCATCCATGATCCGCTCCTCCCGGGTGACCACGATGATCTCATCGATGTCCCGGCAGCGCTGAAACTGCAGCAGGGTCCGCCCCAGCACGGGGATGCCTGCCACAGGCAGGAACATCTTATCCTGCCCCATCCGCTCGGAGCTGCCCGCCGCCACGATCACCGCGGTGCAGGGCGCCTTTTTCTCTTTGAATTTGTCCATCATGGTAAGGATCGACACGGTTTATGCCTCCAGTCAGGTTATGGGGAATTCGTCTCAGAAATCCAGCGTTGCGAAATAATCCTCCGGCGTCTCTGCCCGGCGGATAAGCTTTGCGGTGCCGTCGGGCTGCAGCAGCACCTCGGCGCTGCGGAGCTTTCCATTGTAGTTATAGCCCATGGCGTGGCCGTGGGCGCCGGTGTCGTGGATGATCAGGAAGTCGCCCCGGTCGATGCGGGGGAGCATCCGGTTGATGGCAAACTTGTCGTTGTTCTCGCACAGGCTGCCGGTGATATCGTACATATGGTCGCAAATCTCATCCTCTTTGCCCGCCACGGTGATGTGGTGATAGGCCCCGTACATGGCCGGGCGCATGAGGTTGCAGGCGCAGGCGTCCACGCCGATGTATTCCTTGTGGGTGTGCTTCTCATGGATTGCCTTGGTGACCAGGCAGCCGTAGGGTCCCAGCATGAACCGGCCCATTTCGGTGCACAGCTTCACATTTGTCATGCCCGCGTGGCCCAGCACCTCGTCATAGGCCTGGTGCACGCCCTCGCCGATCTTGTAGATGTCCGCAGGCTCCTGGTCGGGACGGTAGGGGATGCCCACGCCGCCGGACAGGTTGATGAAGGTCACAGGCATGCCGGTGTCCTGCTGGATCTCCACAGCCAGGCTGAACAGCTGGCGGGCCAGGGTGGGATAATAGTCGTTGGTGGTGGTGTTGGATGCCAGGAAGGCGTGGATGCCCATTTCCTTGGCGCCCCGCTCCTTCAGAATCTTGGCGGCCTGGATGATCTGGGCCTTGGTCATGCCGTACTTGGCCTCGCCCGGGGTGTCCATGATGGTGTTGGAAATCTCAAAGTTTCCGCCGGGATTGTAGCGGCAGCTGATCTTCTCGGGGATATAGCCGATGGCGTCCAGCAGACACTGGATGTGGGTGATGTCGTCCAGGTTGATGATGGCCCCCAGCTTCTCCGCCAGCTGGAAGTCCTCCATGGGCGTGTCGTTGGAGGAGAACATGATGTCCTCGCCACGGATGTCCACCCGGTCGCAGAGCATCAGCTCCGTCAGGGAGGAGCAGTCCATGCCGCAGCCCTCTTCGTGAAGGATCCGCATGATTGTGGGGTTGGGGGTGGCTTTCACGGCGAAGTATTCCTTGAAGCCCGGATTCCAGGAAAAGGCCTCATTGACCCGCCGGGCATTCTCCCGGATGGCCTGTTCGTCGTAAAGGTGATACGGCGTGGGAATGGTCTTGTCGATCTCCCGCAGCTGTTCCAATGTCACAAATGTCTTTTTCTTCATCTTCATTGCTCCTTCACAGGCAGGTTGGCAGTTAAAATCGTAATATTATACCATAGTTTTTCCCCGGCTTGCAATGATTTCCTCGATTTTGTTGTACTCTTCTCACAAATCGTGCACCCCGCTGCCGGATCGTCCGTTGCTTTGTGCCATTCCGACAAAAAACTGTGGAAACCATGGAATTCCTGTGTTATAATGCTGACATACCCCCTGCGATCCGGGAAATCCTCCCCGGCGGAGGGGTATCCTGCATGGATTGCAGCGTTATTTCTACAATCTTACAGAACGGGGGTCCTTTTCATGGATCAGCATGCTCTTGCAGAAAAATACATAGACAAACAAAACATCTATCGTTTCAACGACGGCAATGCTTCGGACGCATATGAGACTTTCGGCTGCCGGTATCTGCCGGATGCCGGGTGCTACCGCTTTGTGGTCTGGGCGCCCCACGCCAAGGAGGTATCCGTCATCGGCGACTTCAACGGCTGGAACGGGGCGGCCAATCCCATGATCCCGCTGGAGTGCGGGGTGTGGGCCGCGTTCATCCCGGAGGCTTATCCCGGGAATATCTACAAGTTCCGCATCACCACCTGGGACGGCCGGGTTCTGGAAAAGGCTGATCCCTTCGCCTTTTCCTGCGAGTCCGGGCCCAAGACCGGCTCCCGGGTCTGCCCGCTGGATCCCTTTGAGTGGCACGATCAGGACTATCAGAAGGCCCTGAAGAAAAAGAATCCCTATATCTCCCCCATGTCCATTTACGAGGTGCATCTGGGTTCCTGGAAAAAGCCCTGGGACGGCTCCCAGCCCAATTACCGGGAAGTGGGCCGGATGCTGGCGGAGTACTGCACGGACATGGGCTACACCCATGTGGAGCTGATGCCCGTCACCGAGTATCCCTATGACCCCTCCTGGGGCTATCAGGTCACCGGCTACTTCGCCCCCGCCAGCAAATACGGCACGCCCGAGGACTTCGCCTCCCTGGTGGACACGCTCCATGCCGCCGGCATCGGCGTCATCATGGACTGGGTGCCCGCCCACTTCCCCAAGGACGCCTACGCCCTGGCGAAATTCGACGGCAGCCCCCTGTTTGAGAGCGATGACCCCGTCATGAGCGAGCATCCCGACTGGGGCACGCTGATTTTTGACTACACCAAGGGCGGCGTGCGCAGCTTCCTCATGTCCTCCGCCGCCTGGTTCCTGGACCGGTACCACATTGACGGCATCCGGGTGGACGCGGTGGCGTCCATGCTGTATCTGGACTTCGGCCGGAAGCCCGGGGAGTGGACCCCCAACTGGGAGGGCGGCAACATCAACCACAACGCCATCTACTTCCTCCAGCGGCTGAATGAGGAGATCCACCGGCGCTTCCACTACACGCTGATGATTGCCGAGGAATCCACCGCCTTCCCCAAGATCACCGAGCCGGTGGCCCTGGGCGGTCTGGGCTTCGACTTCAAGTGGAACATGGGCTATATGCACGACACCCTGGAGTACATGGAGCTGGACCCCATCTACCGGAAGTATCACCATGACAAGATCAAACTGCCCATGTGCTACTCCTTCTCCGAGAAGTATGTGCTGCCCTACTCCCACGATGAGGTGGTGTACGGCAAGGGCTCCATGATCGGCAAGATGTCCGGCGATTATTACCAGAAGTTCCACTCCCTGCGCACCCTGTGGGGCTTCACCTTTGCCCACCCCGGCAAGAAGCTCATGTTCATGGGCAGCGAGATCGCCCAGTTCGACGAGTGGGATTTCCGGAGCCAGATCCAGTGGAACCTGCTGGAGTTCCATATGCACGCCGCCATGCAGAACTATGTGCGGGAGCTGAACCGGTTCTACAAGGCCACCCCGGCTCTCCATGAGATCGAGCAGTCCTGGGACGGCTTTACCTGGCTGAACGACACGGACGCGGACAGTTCCGCCCTGGCCTTCATGCGTACTGCCCGGGACGGCAGCCACATTGTGGCCGTGTGCAACTTCACCCCCGTGCGGCAGGACTTCTTCCCCGTGGGTCTGCCCGGCCCCGGCACACTCCGGGAGGCGCTGAACAGCGATGACGCCCGCTTCGGCGGCCACGATGTGCACAACATGGCACCCGCCGAGGCCTATCCCGAACCGTTCTGCGGCCAGCCCTGGTCCGCCCGGGTCACTCTGCCCCCCATGTCCTGCGTCTATTACTACTATGATACCAAGGAGGGTTCTGAAACATGAACCGGAAACACTATAAACTGCTGAAAGAACTGGGCCGGGATTCCCTGCCCCCGATCCTGATTGCCGCTTCCGAGTGCGCCCCTCTGTCCAAGACCGGCGGGCTGGCGGATGTGGCCGGTGCCCTGCCCAAGGCCCTGGCCAGACTGGGCTTTGACACCCGGGTCATCACCCCCTATCACCAGTGCATCAAGGACAAGTACTTCGGCCAGACCGAGCACCTGTGCGACTTCACTGTCACCCTGGGCTGGCGGCAGCAGTACGCCGGCATCGAGAAACTGGTGGTGGACGGTGTGACCTTCTATCTGGTGGACAACGAATTCTACTACGGCGACCAGATCTACCGGGGCGGCGACGAGGAAGTGGAGCAGTATGCCTTCTTCTCCCGGGCCGTGCTGGAGGCCATCCCCCGGCTGGACTTTGCCCCGGAGGTGCTGCACTGTAACGACTGGCAGTGCGCCATCATGCCCATGCTCATCAAGACCCAGTATGGCGGCAAACCCCAGGGCAGTCTGAAGACCCTGCTGACCATCCACAACCTGGCGTTCCAGGGCGTGACCAGCTTCGGGTTCCTCCAGAGCCTGCTGGGCATCGACCCCATGTTCATGACCACCGAGTGCCTGGAGTATTACGGCCAGGCCAATCAGCTGAAGGCCGGCATCATCTTTGCCGACCGGGTGAACACCGTCAGCCCCAACTACGCCGCCGAGATCCGCACCGAGGAATACGGCTGCGGCCTCCAGGGCGTGCTGGAGGAGCAGTCCTATAAGCTGTCCGGCATCGTCAACGGTCTGGACTACAAGGTGTTCAACCCCTGGACTGATCCCAACCTGACCACCCATTATTCCGCCAAAAAGCTCTCCGGCCGGGCCAAGTGCCGTGCCGCCCTGTGCGAGGCACTGGGGCTGGATATCTCCCCCGAGACCCCCATCATCGCCATGGTCACCCGCATGACCGACCAGAAGGGCTTCGATCTGGTGATGCAGGCCATGGAACCCATGCTGGAGATGGGCGCCGCTTTCGTGCTGCTGGGCTCCGGCAACTGGAACTATGAGCAGTTCATGCGCCAGGCGGAGTACAGCCACAAGGGCACCGTGGTGGCCTACATCGGCTACAACGCCACCCTGGCCAACCAGATTTATGCCGGGTCCGACTTCTATCTCATGCCCTCCCGGTTCGAGCCCTGCGGCCTGTCCCAGATGATCGCCATGCGCTACGGCTGCATCCCCATCGTCCGCGCTACCGGCGGTCTGAAGGACACCGTGCAGCATTTTGACGGTAAGAACGGCACCGGCTTCGTGTTCGAGCACTATGACTGCAACGGCCTGCTGTGGGCCGTGGGCCAGGCCATGGAGGCATGGCAGGACAAGGACAAGATGAACACCCTGATCCGCAACGCCATGACCCAGGACTTCTCCTTCGCCGTGTCCGCCGAGGCCTACGCCGATCTGTTCCTGGAGATGATCCAATGAGTGAGCTGACCGCCTTCCCAGTCTATTTCGGCGGCCAGATGTTCGATGAATGGACCGCCGACACGCTGAAGATCAACTATTCCGACCGTCCCTTCGTTTTCGCCGTCCCCGGCGAAAACGGAGGGTTCACCGCGGAGAGCACCCGGTATCCCCTGCTGGCCGCGGAGATCAACGAATGTCCCTATGGGCTGAAACGCGCCTATTTCGACGCTTATACCGCCATCAGCGTCGCCATCGCCGAACTCACCGGCCGTGGCGACGATGTTTCCTGTCTGCCGGAGCATTTCTCCAGTCCCTTCTCCCCACTGGTGGTGGCGGAGCTGCTCCGGGTCCTGCTGGACGACTGGGGCCTGCGGTGGGAGCAGGCACTGGACATCACCGCCCGGTGTGAATTCCGTCCCGCCGTCTCCCCCTTCCGGTTCACCGTCCGGGATGTGTCCACGGTCCAGCCCCGGACGGCACAGCTGTTGAATGTGCTCCGCGGCGCGCTGGGAAAGGACCCGGCTGTGGACGCCTGCATGGAGCGGATGCTGTCCCGGCTGATCGTCCATGACTGCGCCAGCGAGCGGTACCGCTCCCCCATCGGCGCATGCCCCACGGGCAGCACCGTGCAGCTGCGGTTCCGGGACGACTCCGGCCTGGTCCAGCAGGCCATGCTGATTCTGGATGGGGATGGGTATCACCATATCCAGGCCATGAGCGGGGATCTGTCCTGCACCTGCCAGCTTCCCACCGATCCCATCGCCCTGCGCTACCGGTTCCGGCTGACCCTGCTGGGCGGGTCGGAATACTACCTGGGAGATGTGTTCGGCAAGCAGTCCGGCCGGGTCACCCGGGATGACGGCACCGGATTCCGGCTGACCGTCTATCAGAACGGGTTTGACACCCCCGCCTGGTTCCGGCAGTCGGTGATGTACCAGATCTTCCCCGACCGGTTCGCCCGGGACGGCAGCGACACCGCTGAAAAAGGCATTGCCTATCACCGGGCCCTGGGCCAGCGCGCCGACGCCTCCGCATGGGACCAGCCGGTGAAATGGCAGCCCGGCGAGGGCGAGACGGGCTATATGCCCAACGATTTTTACGGCGGCACCCTCCGGGGCATCACGGAGCAGCTGCCCTACCTCCACGACCTGGGGGTGAGCGTGCTGTACCTGAACCCCATCGTGGAGGCCTGCTCCAACCACCGGTATGACACCGCCGACTACCGCCGGCCCGACCCCATTCTCGGCTCCATGGAGGATTTCCGGGAGCTGACCAGGCAGGCCGCGAAGCTGGGCATCCGGGTGATTCTGGACGGGGTCTATTCCCATACGGGTGCCGACAGCATCTATTTCAACCGGTACGGACATTATGACAGCCAGGGCGCCTGCCAGAGCAAGGATTCCCCCTATTACGGCTGGTATGATTTCTCCGAGTATCCGGACAAATACCGGTCCTGGTGGGGCTTTGACAGTCTGCCTGAGGTGGAGGAGGAAAACCCCGCCTGGCAGGAGTTTGTCATCACCGGGCAGGACAGCGTGATCCGCACCTGGCTGCGGGAGGGTGCCTCCGGCTGGCGGCTGGATGTGGCCGATGAACTGCCCGATGATGTGCTGGAACTGATCCGAACCGCCGTGAAGGAGGAGTCCCCCGACCATGTGCTTCTGGGCGAAGTGTGGGAGGACGCCATTGAAAAGGAGAGCTACGGCACCCGGCGGACCTACGCCCTGGGCCGGGCCCTGGACACGGTGATGAACTATCCCCTGCGCAACGCCGTGCTGGCCTTCCTGTCCGGGGAGGGCACCGCGGAGGAACTGGCAGATTTCCTGCTGTCCCAGCGGCTGCACTATCCCAAACCCATGTACTACGCCCTGATGAATCTCCTGTCCAGCCACGATATCCCCCGCATCCGCACTATGCTGGCCATCGCCCCGGAGAAAATGCCCGGGGACCGTGCGGCCCAGGCGGCCCGTACCGTGTCCGATGCTGAGGACGCCCGGGGCGCCCGGCTCCAGAAGCTGGCCGCCGCGCTGTGCTTTGCCCTGCCCGGGGTGCCCAGCGTCTATTACGGGGACGAGACGGGCATGAACGGCTTCACCGATCCCTTCAACCGCGCCCCCTTCACCACCGGGAATCACCCGCTGGTGGACTGGTATGCCGCACTGGCCGCCCTCCGCAGCCGCATCCCCGCCCTCTCCACCGGAGCCATGGCGGTGTTCGCCGCCGGGAAGGACACGGCGGCAGTGCTCCGCACCGTCACGGACGGGACGGATGTATTCGGCCTTCCGGCGGAAAACGGCGTGTGCCTGCTGGCAGTGAACCGGAGTAGGGAGACCGCCCGGGTGTCCGTCGACCTGCTGGAGCGGGGCCGGGGCCTGACGGAAGCGGAACTGGCCGCACTGCGGACAGCCCGGCTCTCCGAGGCCGTCCCGCTGCTGGGGGAAGGCGCCTGCACCGTCCAGAGCGGACGGGCCTCATTGACGCTGCCGCCGGTGAGCGCCTGCATTTTTGCACTGAAATAAGGCACTTTCCTGAAATATTTCTGAAAAATTCCTCCGGTACCGGTATGTTTTCGCATACCGGTACCGTTATTCATGGAATATTCATAATCCACAAATATGTTGTTCATACTTATCCGTTACTATCACTCTGTTCTGAGCGCGAGAACTGGGAGGCGATGCGATTGATTGAAGTCACACACCTGACAAAGCGATACGGCACCCATGAGGCAGTGTCCGACCTGAATTTCCGGCTGGAGCCGGGGCGGGTCTACGGACTGCTGGGGCCAAACGGTGCCGGAAAGAGCACCACCATGAATATGATGACCGGCTGTCTGGCCCCCACGGAGGGCACGGTGGTCATCGATGGGCTGGACATCTACCGTCAGGCCCGGCAGGCCAAGAGAAAAATCGGGTATCTCCCGGAGATCCCGCCGGTATACCCGGACATGACCGTGGAGGAATATCTCCGGTTCGTGGCCGGGGCGAAAAAACTGCCCCGGACGGAGCAGAAAGCCGCCGTCCGCTCCGTCATGGAGCGCACCGCCGTGGACGACATGGCCGGACGCCTGATCCGGAATCTGTCCAAGGGGTACCGGCAGCGGCTGGGCATCGCCCAGGCCCTGCTGGGGGACCCGGAGATCATCATTCTGGACGAGCCGTCCGTGGGGCTGGACCCCAAGCAGATCACGGAGATCCGGGAACTGATCTCCTCCCTCCGGGGAGAACGGACGGTGATCCTGTCCAGCCATATTCTCTCGGAGGTCCAGGCGGTGTGCGACCACATTCTGATCCTGGACCACGGGAAACTGGCCGCCAGCGGTACGGCAGAGGAACTGCAGGGACAGATGACGGCCGTTCCCCGGCTGCGGCTGCGCGTGAAATGCAATGAAAAGACTGCCCGCCGGGTGGTGAAGGGCATCGCCGGGGTCCGGCTCGTCCGGTGCGCCGGGGCAGCCGACGGCACCACGACCCTGGAACTGGAGACAGACGGGGACAGAAATGAGCCGGTCTTTCTGTCCTTCAGCCAGGCGGGCTGTCCCATCCTGCAGATGACCGCCGGGCAGGCCAGTCTGGAGGACATCTTCCTGGAAGTGACGGACAATTCCGGAGAAACGGAGGACACACAGACATGACAGCGGTTTTCAAACGGGAACTGCACGGCTACTACACCGGCATGACCGGGTATATTGCGGCGGCGTTTCTGCTGGTGTTCATCGGACTGTACTCCGTGACGCTGAATCTGACCTACGGGTATCCCAATTTTGAATATGTACTGGACTCCATGAACTTCGTGTACATGGTGCTCATTCCCATGCTCACCATGCGTCTGGTGGCGGAGGAGCGGAAGCAGCGGACGGACCTGCTGCTGTATGCCCTGCCCCTGTCGTCCACCGAGGTGGTGATCGGGAAATATCTGGCGGCCTGCGCCGTGCTGGCCCTGCCCCTGCTGGTATCCGGGTGCTGTCCCCTGCTCCTGGGCCGGTTCGGCGAGGTAAATTACGCCACGGCCTACGCCAGCCTGCTGGCCTTCTTCCTGCTGGGCTGCGCCCTGACGGCGGTGGGGATATTCGTGTCCTCCCTGACGGAAAATCAGGCGGTGGCGGGGATCGGGTGCTTTCTGGTCCTGCTGGTGGATTTCTACGCCTCCCGGCTGGCTGGCTTTGTGTCCTCCGCGTCCTATGCCTCCTTCCTGGTGCTCATGGCGGCGGGGCTGGTGATCGGCCTGATCGTGTATCTGATGACGAAAAACACTGTGGCCGCCCTGGCCGCTGCGCTGGTGCTGGACGGTGGGATGCTGGCGTGCTATCTGGTGAATTCCGCCCTGTTCAGCGGGCTGATGGGCAATATTCTGTCCGCCCTTTGCGTGTTTTCCCGGATGACCGGGTTCATCGACGGGGTGTTTGACTGGGGCGCCATCGTGTATTTCCTGTCCGTGGCAGCGGTGTTCCTGTTTTTGACGGTTCAGTCTCTGGAGAAACGGAGGTGGAGCTGATGGGAAACAGGTTTGATAAGAAGAAGCTGGCGGACTCCTTCCGCACCCGCTCCTTCCGGGCGGGCGGCTACAGCGTGCTGGCGGCGGCACTGGTCATCGCCATCGCCGTGGTGGTGAATCTCATGGCGGCAAAGCTGCCGAAAACAGACCTGTCCAGTCAGGAGCTGTTCACACTGTCGGACCAGACAGTGGAACTGGCGGAGGGGCTGGACGAACCGGTGACCGTCTACTGGCTGGTCAGTCAGGGCTCCGAGGACAGCTATCTCACCCAGCTGCTGGACCGGTATGACCATCTCAGCCGGAACCTGACCGTGGAAAAGGTGGACCCGGTGGTCTACCCCACCTTTGCGTCCAACTACACGGACGAGGAGATCACCATGAACAGCATGATCCTCGTATCGGAAAAGCGCAGCTGCTATGTGTCCTATGAGAGCCTGTATCAGTACGACTACTCCACCTACGCCTCTACCGGCAGCTATGGAGTGCAGTTTGCCGGGGAGAGCGAAGTGACCCGGGCGCTGGATTATGTGACCAGTGACAGTCTGGCCCGGGCGGCCGTGATCACCGGTCACGGGGAAGTGGCACTGTCCGGCACTTTCTCCGCCGCCCTCCGGTCCCTGAATCTGGAGACGGAGACGCTGGATCTGCTCACGGTGGAGGAAGTGCCGGAGGGCACGGACTGCGTGCTGATCTACGCGCCCGCTCAGGATCTGTCCGAGAGCGAGCGGGATGTCCTGCTGGCCTATCTGGCCGGCGGCGGCAGCGTCATGCTGGTGACGGACTGCGAGGTGGGCGAAGAATTTGTGAACCTGAACGCCGTGACCGGGGCATACGGCATGACCGCCCAAAGCGGCATTCTGGTGGAGGGGGACGGGGATCACTGCCTGTCCAGCTACCCCTACTATCTGATTCCGGAGCTGGGGGATCACGCCATCACCCGGCCCCTGAGTGAGGGCGGATACCGGATGATTGCCCCCTTTGCGGGCGGGTTGTCCATTGCGGAGGAACTGCCCCAGGGCGTGACGGTGACGGCCCTGCTGTCCACCACGGAGGACGCCTTCTCCAAAGCGGAGGGTCTCCTGGCCAGCACCGTGGAGCAGGAGGCAGGCGATACCCCCGGCCCCTTCACCGTGGCGGCGGCTATGAGTGATGAGACCTCCGGCGCCCGGATGGTGTGGCTGGGTTCGGCCATGGTGCTGGACGAGGAAACCAATGCCATCTCCGCCGGGGCCAATGAGGATTTCTTCCTGAACGCCATGGCATGGATGTGCGGCCATGAGAGCGCCATCAGCATCCATCCCAAGCAGCTGGACACCAACACCCTCACCGTCTCCGCCGCCGATGCCTCCCGTCTGACGGTGGTGCTGTGCTTCGTGATCCCCGCCCTGTTCGTAATTACCGGGGCGGTGGTGGTCATCAGACGGAGGCGCCGGTGATGGGAAAAGGAAACATGCTGGCGCTGCTGGCGGCGGTGCTGCTGGTGTGCATCGGGGGCTATGCCCTGCTCTCCCGCCCCGACGGAAATGCCGGGGCCGACGAACCGGCGGAGGAGGCCATTACCGTGGCCGCCATTCCGGCGGAGACTGTCCGGGAGCTGGCCTGGGAATACGCCGCCCGGGAGCTGGTATTCCAGACCGACGGGACAGCGTGGACCTGCGTCAGTGAGCAGCACTTCCCGATGAATCAGGAGAGCACCCGTTTTGACCGGATGCTGAATGCCCTGTCGGAGGTCACCGCCCTCCGGCAGCTGGATCTGCCGGAGGACCCGGCGGAATACGGGCTGGAAATGCCAGCCACGGTGATCCGGGTCACGCTGAAAGACGGGACGGCGCACACCTTCACCGTCGGGGACCGGAACGCCCTGGCCGGGGCCTACTATGTGCAGTATGACGGCACGGACGCCGTGTATCTCATCGGTCCGGAGCTGGCGGAGGCCTTTTCCTGTGGCCTGTTCGATCTGGTGGACACCGATGAGGTGCCCGACCTGTCCGGTGCGGTGGAATACCGGCTGGGCAAAACCGTCTATCATACGGAAACCCAGGCAGACAGGAGCACCGTCTGGTGCAGAGCAGGCGGCACCCCCCTGGACGGGGCGGTCTCCGACCGGCTCACCAGGGCGCTCACCGCCTTTACCTGGGCGGCGTGCATCGACTTCTATGCCGACTCCGATGAGGTGAAAAGCTATGAATACAACCTGGAGCACGGCCGGGAAGTCACCGTGACCTGCGAGACAGCGGAGGGGGAATCCGTGGAATACAGCTTCGTCATCGGCAATGTGTATGATGAGGAGCACACTATCGTCTCCCCCGCGGACTCCGACCTGGTCTACACCGTGCGGACCTCCGTCACCGATGCGCTGCTGCTGAAGTGACCGGGACAGTTTGCTGTTGACCCCATAGGGGAATTGTCGTAAAATAAACATGATTTTTTTATTGTTTTTCGGAAAAAACAGCGTCTGCGTATAAATGAGGG
>JALFTG010000111.1 GCA_022779345.1 Oscillospiraceae bacterium
ACGCCGGGGCGATATACTGTAAGGGACGCCTGTGATCCGATCTCACCGGCGGCATTCCGCCTGTGAGGAGATGAGTCCCATCCAACCGAAAAAAAAGCACTTCATGAACGGGATCATCGCCGTGTATGAACTGGTGCGGGGCGCTGGGCAGCTGCAGATCAGCGCCTTTGCCGCATCCTCCGCTTTCTTCATGTTCCTGTCCCTGGTGCCCATTATTCTGCTGATCTGTTCCATCATCCCCTATACTTCTCTGTCACAGGAGATGGTGCTGTCCATTTTTGACGAATATCTGGGTAATCTGGTCCCGGGCAATGTGGCCGTGCTGTTTGACGATATCGTCCAGGAAATCTATTCCGGCAGCCTGCTGACCCTGTCCGTGTCTGCCATCGCCACCATCTGGTCCGCTGGGAAGATGTTCCTGGCCCTCATGCGGGGGCTGGACAACATCCACCACGATGGTCTCCAGAACTATTTCGTTGCCCGGATGAAAGCCTGCCTGTACACCGTGGTGATGATGGCGGTCATCGTATTTCTGCTGCTGGTGGTGGTGTTCGGCAGCAAAATCGTGAAAATCATCACCTATTATGTGCCGGACATTGCCCCGTTCCTCAACTGGGTGCTGAGTTTCCGGTTCGGCTTCACCCTGCTGGGTCTGGTGATCGTGTTCACGGTGATCTACACCTTTGTCCCGAAAAAGAAGCTGAAACTCACCAGCCAGATTCCCGGCGCCCTGTTCTCCGCCCTGCTCTGGATCATCTTCTCCTGGCTGTTCTCCGCCTATGTGTCCTACACAGATAATTTTGGCGCTTACGGGAGTCTGGCTACCATTGTTATCGCCATGATCTGGCTGTACTACTGTATGTACATCTTTCTCATGGGTGCCTATCTGAATGTCCGGCGGGCCGGTAAGCGCGCCGCATAACGAAATCATACAAAAGAAAGTGGGAGCAACAAATGCTTGAATTTTTTGAAATCGACGCCGCATGGCTGATGGGTAAACTGGGCTTTATCCTGAAAATTGTAGTCGTATTGATCCTCTGCCGGATCGTTGCGAAAATTCTGACCAGACTGTTGGACCGGATTCTGGACAATTCCAAACTGGAACCCGGCATCCGGCAGTATGCCAAACGGGCCAATGATGTCATCCTGTGGGTGCTGACGGTGTTTGTCACAGCCCAGACCGTGGGCATCGACCTGACCTCTCTGGTGGCCATCGCCTCGGTCATCACCCTGGCGCTGTCCCTGTCCCTTCAGAATATTTTCACCAGTGTATTCTCCGGCATCACCATTCTGGTCACCAAGCCTTTCGTGGTGGGCGATTTTGTGGAAGTGGCTGGCGTCAGCGGCACAGTGAAAGCCATCAATCTCATGCGGACCAATCTGAACACCGTGGACAATCAGCTGGTTCAGATTCCCAATGGCGATGTGGTGGGTGCCAAGATCACCAACTACTCCGCCGAGCCCCTGCGCCGGGTGGATCTGACCTTTTCCGCGTCTTATGACGCCCCCACGGACCTGGTGAAGCAGGCCCTGCTGGAGGCCATCCAGGCCGATCCCCGCATCAAAAGCGATCCCGCCCCCTTCGTGGCACTGAGCAAGTATAACGCCAACGATATTGAATATGTCACCCGCTCCTGGGTGGACAACGGGGATTACTGGGGCGTGTACTTCTCCCTGAACGAGTCCGTCCGGGAAGTGTTCGCCAAATACGGTATTCAGTTCAGCTATCCCCACACCGTGGTACATATGGCAGAAAAATAACGCCGGGAGTCCCGGCCTGAAACAGACTTGATCACGCGGAAAATAAGAAAAAAGGAGACAAGAATATGGCAGATTACAAAGCGATTTATGATTCCAAGCTGACCACCGCCGAAGAAGTGGCCAAGCGGGTGCAGTCCGGCTGGACGCTGGGCATGGATGCCGGCCCCACCCACGCCAACGGCATGGTCACCGCCATCGCCGAGAAGATCGCCCAGACGGATGTGAAGGATGTCAAGATTCAGTTCATGCTGGACACCTATGCGTATCCCTTCCTGGAGTCCGGCGACCTGCTGGGCAAACTCACCGGGTATTCCTGGTTCTCTTCCAGCGGCGCCCGGAAGGCCGTGAACAACGGCTGGGCAGATGTGATGCCCGCCTACTACCGGGACATCCCCGGCCACATCCTGCGCAATTACGAGTACGACGCCTTCTGCGTGTCCGTATCCCCCATGGACAGCCACGGCTACTTCTCCATGGCCACCACCACCTCTTACTCCCCCGCCATGATGGCAAAATCCAAGCGCATTTTTGTGGAAGTGAACAAGTATCAGCCCCGTGCCCTGTGCGGCACCCAGATTCATGTGTCCCAGGTAGACGCCATCATCGAGAACCACCATCCCCTGCCCGAGCTGGCTCCCGTGGTGCTGGACGAGAAGAGCATCACCATCGGCAACCTGATCGCCGAGCAGATCCCCGACGGCGCCTGCATCCAGCTGGGTATCGGCGCCATTCCCGATGCCACCGGCGCGGCCCTGATGACCAAGCACGACCTGGGCATCCACACCGAGATGTTCACCAGCTCCATGGTTGACCTGATCGAATGCGGTGCTGTCAACAACAGCAAAAAGCAGATCCATCCGGGCAAGACCGTCACCACCTTCGCCTATGGCTCCCAGAAAATCTATGACTTCATCGATGACAACCCCTCCATCGAGATCCTGCCTGTGGACTATGTGAACGACCCCAATGTCATCTGCCAGAACGACAACATGATCTCCATCAATGCCGCTCTGGAAGTGGACTTCTTCGGCCAGGTGTGCGCGGAATCCGTGGGCACCAAGCATATGTCCGGTTCCGGCGGCCAGGTGGACTATGTCCGGGGTGCCTGCCAGTCCAAAGGCGGCAAGAGCTTCATCGCCTTCACCTCCACCACCAAGGAGGACACCATCAGCAAGATCAAACCCACCCTCACTCCCGGCGCCATCGTCACCACCTCCAAGAACGATGTGGACTACATCGTCACCGAGTACGGCATCGCCCATCTCCGGGGCCGCAGCCTGGCGGAGCGCACCAGACAGCTCATCGCCATCGCTCACCCCAACTTCCGGGACGAGCTGACCTTCGAGGCCAAAAAGCGGGGCATCCTCATCTGATCTGAAAAAACTGAAAGTCTGTTGAACCGCACATCACAGTCCTGTCATTGCGAGGAGCGAAGCGATGTGGCAATCCGTTCTCCAAAGGGGGATGCGGATTCCCACGTCGGGGCTCCGCCCCTCCTCGGAATGACAAACGGGTGATGCATACCCCCGGTTCAACAGACTTTTTGTATTTCCCGGGAACTTTTTCCTCCGGAAATCGTCTGTATCAAAAACGGGATGAGGTGATCCGTTATGAAAAAGAAACTGCTGCAATGTCTGCTGGTGCTGTCCCTGTTGGTATCTTTCCTTGTCCTCCCCGCCGCGGCGGCGGACATCGGGCCGAAACCCTCGGTGGTCATCGACTTTGAGGGTCTGGAGGGTCAGACCTACTACGCCACATTGCTGGGGGACGCGGATGGCTATGGTCCCTGGTCCACCAAACGGTTCTATGAGGAATACCTGGGTTCCCGGGAGGTGTGGGACGCCTTCAAGAGCTATGACGCCCCGGAGGGGTTCTGGTTTATCGGCTACATGGAGGACTGCACGGAGGACCAGCAGCTGGCCTGGACCTACTATCCCCCGGAGAGCTTTTATGTCCTGCTGTACTTTCCGGACACGGGGACCTTCCTGCTCAGCAGCGAACCCTGTTCCCGCTACGCCTTTGACAGCTACTTCACGGCGGATGTGTCCGGCGGAGACATCACATTGAAGCACTCCTATGCCTTCACCGGGGAAGTCATCTCCCTGGTCTGCCGGTGCGTTCTCACCATCGCGGCGGAGCTGGTGATCGGGTGGCTGTTCCTGTTCCGGGGGAAGGAGCTGTTCCGGCTGATCTGTGTGACCAATGCGGTGACCCAGATCCTGCTGAATCTGGCGTTGAACATCACCAACTATCTCTTCGGCTCCATGGGGTATGTGATGTTCTATGTCCTGCTGGAGGCAGCGGTGTTCGTCATCGAGGGCATCGTGTACAGCGCATATCTGAAGCGGCACCCGCAGGAGAAGCAGCTGCGCCCCTGGGGCTACGCTTTGGTGTCCAACGGCCTGTCCTTCGCCCTGGGCCTGTGGCTGAGCCATGTGATCCCCGGAATTTTCTGAAAGGCCGGAAAGCCCGGACGGTAATCATCCCGTCCGGGCTTTGCTCATTCTTCCCCTTTGTATTTCTTTTTCGTGGCCATACCGCCCCGGATGTGCCGCTCGGCCTTGTTCACATTCAGCACCTCCCGCACCTGGGCATACAGGCCGGGATTGATGGCGAACAGCCGCTCCGTCAGGTCCTTGTGCACCGTGGATTTGGAGATGCCGAACCGCTTTGCCGCCGCGCGCACCGTCACTCTGTTCTCTATGATGTAAACTGCGATATCGCAGGCACGCTGTTCAATATCGTCCCGCACAGCACCACTCCCTTTTTCACTTCCTGTGACACATCTATATGCCCCGGGCACAGGAATGATGCAAAAATCCCCGCAGTTCTCAAGGACTGCGGGGATCATCATTTCAAAGACAGCTTCGCAGAATTTGTGCCGACAGGCACAAAGAAAGTCTGATTTGTTTTTTGGTGCGGCTTCGCTGTGACAAAAAACACCGCTCGGCCAATGGAGTGTGCGAAGCGAAGCTGAGTGCATGGAATGGCCGCAAATTCTCGTTTGAATCGAAAGATTCAAACGACCAGCCGGCCGTAGATGCGGGTCATTTCATGGAGCTTTTCCGCCAGCTCCGGGGTGATCTGACCGGGCAGGAGCCGCCACTGCCAGTTGCCGCCCAGGGTGCCGGGGGTGTTCATCCGGCTCTCAGCGCCCAGGCCCAGAACATCCTGCATCTGGGCCACGAACAGGTCGGCCACGCTGCTCATGCCGCCCCGGATCATGCCCCAGTGGAAGCCCTCTTCCTCATTCAGGCCCAGATAGCGCACGGCCATGTCCACTTCCGCCGGGTCGGCCTCATCCTTCCACTGGAGGACGGGGGCGTTGTCGTGGGTACCCACATAGCACACGCAGTTTTTCGGATGGTTGTGGGGCAGGTACACGCCCGGCTCCACGGGATCGAAGGCGAACTCCAGCACTTTCATGCCGGGCAGGCCGCTCTGGTCCATCAGCTCCGTCACATCCGGGGTCAGGATGCCCAGGTCCTCGGCGATGAACTGGAGCTGCGGGAACCAGCCGGTGATGGCCCGGACCATGCGGATGCCGGGGCCGGGAATCCAGCGGCCTTTCTTGGCCGTGGTCTCGCCGTAGGGCACCGCCCAGTAGCTGGCCAGACCCCGGAAATGGTCGATGCGGATCACATCAAACAGCTTTGACGCGCCGTCCACCCGGCGGATCCACCAGCCGAAGCCGTCCGCCTCCATGGCCGGCCAGTTGTACAGGGGATTGCCCCACAGCTGTCCGTCCTCGCTGAAATAGTCGGGCGGGACCCCCGCCACGGCGGTAGGCACATTCTTCTCGTCCAGCTGGAAGCTCCGGGGATCGCTCCACACATCGGCGGAATCCATGGCCACATAGATGGGCAGGTCGCCGATGATGCCGATGCCCTTTTTCCGGGCGTAGGACCGCAGGGCGTTCCACTGCTTGAAGAACAGAAACTGGATATAGGTGAACAGCCGCACATCCTCCCACAGCTCCCGGCGGTATTTCTCCACCGCCACGGGCCGGTGCAGGCGGATGTCCTCATCCTCCCACTCCGTCCAGGCCCGCATGCCGAAATGGCGCTTCACAGCCATATACAGGGCGTAGTCCGGCAGCCAGGTGCGGTTTTGCTCCATGAAAGCGTTCAGGGCCTCGGTATCCCGGTCCCAGCCCCGCTCGGTGGCTTTCGCCAGCAGGGCGAAGCGGCCGTTATAGATGGCGGCGTAGTCCACCCGGGCCGGGTCGCTGCCCCAGTACACGGCGTCGATCTCCTCCTGGGTGAGCAGGCCGTCCTCCCGGAGCATATCCAGGTCCACAAAATACGGGTTGCCCGCATAGGTGGAAAAACTCTGGTACGGGGAATCTCCGTAGCTGGTGGGGCCCACAGGCAGCATCTGCCACCAGCGCTGGCCCGCGTCCGCCAGGAAATCCACAAATTCATAGGCGGCCTTGCCCAGGGTGCCGATGCCGTACGGGGACGGCAGGGACGACACGGGCATGAGAATGCCGCTGCTTCTTTTCATACTGGATCCCTCCAAACATCAAATTCAGGCAGGTTCATGTTCCGATTGTATCATACCCCATCGGAAAAGGCAAACAGGAAGCCCGGGGTTCCGGGCCGTCAGGGATTTTTCTTCTCCGAGGGGTCGATCACCTGGTATTTCACCAGCAGGTCCTCAATGGCCTCATCCAGCAGCCGGGACGCCGGGATTCTGGTGCTTTTTGATAACTCCCGGAATTTCTCCAGAAGCACCTTGTCCGTTGCAGTTGTCCATGTTTGTCTCGTTCTATATTCACCACTCACGATTTTCACCTCGTTTGTTCAGTATAGCTTTATATTGTTACCAAAAGCAATCCGTTTATATTTAAATAAAAGTATTTACATATATTGTGGTTTGTGCTATGATGCAATAAAAAAGGAGGTACATCCGGTGAAACCGATTCTGGAGCAATTATTTGACGGCGAGCTGTATCCCGCCGAGTGCCTGACTGTCACGGAAACCTACCGGGCGCTGCACAGCAGCTTCACCCAGACCTGCGGCGCGTTTGAGCAGTCCCTGTCCCCGGCGCAGCGGGAGCTGTTCGAGACGATGATGAATCAGAGCTGCGATCTGGACAATCTCGTCCTACGGCAGAAATTTTCCCTGGGCTTCTGTCTGGGGGCCCGGATGATGCTGGAGGTCCTCCAGCCGGAAAAATTCCACATCTAATTACTGCCCGGACTGTTCCCGCCTCTGCATCTTCTGCGCTTGCGAAGATTCGGATCTTCGTATATAATGTTTTTTATTAAGTCTTTTTTGCGCGGACGCGGTAAATCCCATAACCCCCCGTACGCAAAAACAGGAAGGGAGGCGGCAAACATGATTTCAGATGAAACCGCGTACCGGCGGTATCTTGACGGAGATCAAAAAGCCGCCGATCTGCTGGTTGAAAAATACGGCGACCCATTGACGCTGTACATCAATGGCTACCTCAAAGATATTTACGAAGCTGAGGACCTGATGATCGAAGCGTTTTCGCTGATTTTTGCAAAAGAGCGTCCGATTAAAGGCGCGGGAGCGTTTCAGGCGTATCTGTACAAAACGGCGCGAAATCTCGCCCTGCGCCACAGGAAAAAGCACAGGCTCAGCTTTCTGCATTTTGAGGAACTGAACTTTGAACCCCAGAGCGATGTGCTGGCTGAAACGGAGCTTTTCCGCAGCGAGCGCAGCCGCCAGCTCTATAGCGCCCTTGAAAAATTAAAGGCAGAATACCGGGAAGCCCTTTATCTGGTCTACTTTGAGGGAATGAGTTACCGCAATGCGGCAACGGTTATGAATCAAAGCGAGGAGCAGATCACAAAGCTGGTCTACCGTGGAAAGCAAAACCTGAAGGCAATCCTGGAACAGGAGGGATTTACCTATGCGGACGAATGAAGAACGCGCCGTGTTGGTTCATAAGCGGACAGCGGAAATAAAAAGGGAACGGCAGAAAAAGAAACAGCGTGCAGTGGATCTGATCAGTATCGCGGCCTGTCTGCTCCTGGTGGTTGGGATCGGCTCGTTTATGCCCGATTTAGTGGCAGACATTTCCGGCGGTGCAGTCCGCCACGCTTCCGGTGCGGCAAGCCTTGTGGGAAGTCACGGAGCATTGGGCTATATCCTCATGGGGATTATGGCCTTTCTCCTTGGCGTATGCGTGACGGTGCTGTTGTACCGCCTGCACCGCAGGAATGAAAGAGAACGGCGGGAGAATCCGGACGATGAATTTTGAACTGATTGACAACTGTTTTCAGGTTGCCGTGCTGATGTGTGCGGGGCTGGCGGCGATCGCGGCGGCGATCCGGCACAAAGACCGCCGGTTTCTGATCCTCGCCCTGTTTTTTGTCTGCGTCTCCATGGGAACGCTCTATTGGGTGCTGCATATTTTCATTTTTGGCGATGTACCACAGGTTTTCTATGTTTCGGAGTTTTCCTGGCTGGCGGCGTATCTGTTCCTGCTGTCGTTCCAGATGGTACGGACAGACGGGGTAAGGCCGCTGCTTTCCCTGCTGCCCCTGGCCTGTGCCCTGTTTACGGCGGCGGTCGTTCTGGCGGTCCGGATGTTCGGCCCGTCCTGGTTTGTTTCCGGGGCATTTGCCGTGGTTTTTTCCGCAATCGTCTATCTCGCGGCATGGCGGCTCCGGCGCAATGGCGGCGGGCTGGTCGATGGCTGGATGCTGCTGTGCGTGGGACTGCAGATGCTCCTGTATGTGGTGTCCTGCTTTATGGCGGATTATACCCGCTTTAATCTCTACTTCGCCGTGGACATCACGCTGACATTCTCATTTGCGGCGCTGCTGCCGCTGGCGCTGCGGGAGGTGGCGGAGAAATGATCTATATTGAGAATATTTTCGTCTGCCTTGCAATCCCGCTGACGCTGTGCATCCTGTTTATCGGGGGGCGCACCCGGAGATTCATGCTGTTTATGATCGCCGGAATGATCGTATGCCTGCTGTCCGCCTATGTCAACAGCTTCTTCATGGGATATTACGGCGCAAGCGCCACCGTTGCCGTGGTTGAGATCACGCCGGTGTGCGAGGAAGTGATGAAGCTGCTGCCGCTGCTGTTCTACATTCTGATTTTTGAGCCAAAGGTCCGGGATCTGCCCGAAGCCGCCATCGCCCTTGCCGTAGGCTTTGCCACCTTTGAAAATGTGTGCTATCTGACGGAGAACGGCGCGGAAGATCTGATGTTCCTGCTCAGTCGCGGGCTGTCCGCCGGGGCGCTGCACATCCTCTGCGGCATTTTGATCGGGTTCGGACTGTCTCATGTGTTCCGCCGCCGGTGGCTGGCATTTACCGGAACGGTGGGTCTGCTGGGCGCCTGTATTGTGTTCCATGCCACCTATAACCTGCTGATTTCCGGGGACGGAGCTTGGCGGACCGCCGGCTATCTGTTCCCGTCTGTCCTGATTGCTCTTTTATTTGTGGGAAGGCTCCTGCTTCCCAAACTCAAACTCAAGTTTTCATAACCGTTTTGCGTAACGGGCCGCCTCAGAAATGGGGCGGCTCAATTTTTTGAAAAATTTTTGAAGAAATTTTCATTTTGGGTGGAAGGATTTTCGGTTTCATGTCTTTTAATAAACAGAGAGATTTTAGTCCCTTAAAACGACACGGAGGGAGGTTATTGGGATGACCGGTAAGACGGAAACCCGGGTGCGGGAGATCCGATGCAGGACACAGCAATACCGAAAACGGTATGAAGCCTGGCTGTTTTCCTGCCTGACATTGTGCAGCCTGTTTCTTCTGGCCGGTATCGGCGTTTTATTCAGAAGCGTACAGACACCGGGTATCGTGTCGATAGCGGAAGGCTACGGTGCGGTGCTTCTGCGGGACGGTGCGGGGGCGTATGTCGTCATTGGCATTGCCGCCTTTGTCGTTGGCGCGAGTGTGACCGTACTCTGTATCCGGCTGAAAAACAGATCAAAAAACCGTACAGACCGTACGGGACAATGCGAGGACTGACATCCTGACGCAACAGCGCGCAGAAAATTTTCTTTCCCAGAAAGGAGCAAACCCATGAAAAAAACAGCAAAAAGGCTGCTGAGCATGGCACTCGTCTTTGCGATGGTGCTGTCTCTGCTGCCTGCGATGGCCGTGCCGGCTTTGGCGGCGGAGGCTACAGACTCCGACACCAAGGACGCCTTCGGCATCTCCACGCCGGAATGGACGGCCGAAGAAAAGGCCGCGGCGGAGGCCGACCTGCCCTTCGGCACCGACTACGGCACCTGGACGACCCTGTATGAAAAGAACGAATTGTTCTTCTCCATGGGGTACGACAGCGCCACCCGCCTGACCGGCCTGTTCGACTGGAACGGCACGAAGGGGACAACCGTTGACACGATCGTAAGTGCGGTCGACACCTTCGGGCAGGGCAAGCTCACCTCCGAGAAGGAGAGCTACAAGGCCGTAGCCACGGCGGCCATGGACCTCGACGGCACCGGCAAGAAAGAGTATGTGGCCAACCTGGCGCTGAACGCCAGCGGCAACACACTGTATCTTTATGTGACCGACAGCAGCAACAACCGGGTCGGCAACGGTCAGCAGATCACATTTGAGAATGTCGCCCAGCTCAGCAGCATGGAGGTCCACCAGCTCAACGGTGCGTTCTCCATTGCAGCCGGCGACTTTGACGGCGACGGCAAAGACTCCATTGTGGTCTATGTCCCGCAGACCGACAGCAACAAGTATACCCAGAATGGAACAGCCCCGATCATCGCGGAGTATTTCATGGATCAGGACTACAAAAACGAGTGGCACATGGTTCAGGTTTCCACTGTCTCCTCAAATGTGCTCCAGCTGCTGGGCAACAACGAGATCAACCAGATCACCACGATGAAAAACCAGCCCATGGTGGACCTGGTGGCGGAGGATGTGGATAAGGACGGCTTTGACGAGCTGATCGTCACCGCCGGCATGAACGATGTGACCAACAGCGACCACTATCTGGAGTCCCATATCTTCATTTACGATCAGCAGGACCACGGGTCTTCGTTCACCTGGAACTGCAGCTACAACAAGAGGCTGGCAATCACCTCGGAGAGCAACAAGCGCGTCGTCTGGGCCTCCTCCACGGTGGGCAATATCATAGTGAATACCAGCACCACCAGCGTGGACTATCCCGAGATCATCACCGCTGGCTTTATCGATGACGAGCAGAGCAACACGCAGCACATCAATGTGGGCGACAGCGACAATATCGGCATGACCGCCGTGCGGGTGAAGAGCGTCAAGAATGCGGACACCAAGAATGTCATCTGTGAATATGAAGAAGTCCTCAACCAGAAGATCTCCGCCAACGGCTGGACGAAGGGCGGCTTCTACGAGAGCGAGGATGTGAACGGCCTTCTGCAGGTGCAGGCCTACGCCGACCGCGGTCTGGGCTATGCGGAGTCGGTATTCATCTCCGGTTCGGTGTACCGCCTCAACAGCAGCGGCGATGGGCTGGAATTCCAATACAAGCACGACGACTTCAACAGCAAGGATGACTTTGCTCCGGGCGGGCGCACCCTGACCAACACCACGGTCACCGCCGTCACCGCCGGCAACTTCGACGGCAACGACGAGGGACGGGAGCAGCTGATCTGCGTCACCACCCTCAAGCAGAGCGGCAAGAACAACGCCTATTCCCGTGTGTACTGCTACTACGCAAAAGACGATGGTACTTGCAACAGCAAGCGCTCCAACTACCTCACCGAGCACAAGGGCAGCTTCTATGTCTCCCTCAACGCGCTGGACACGGATAACGACAGTGTCATCGCCAAGCTGGAAAGCATCGAGCGGGACTACAGTGCCCCCGATGTGCTGGCCATTCTGGAGGCCTCGCCCTACTTTGCTGAGATCGATGACTCCTTCGGCAACAGCGAGACCACCTACGGCGATTCCAAGTCCAGCGGCAGCGGCTCAAGCAACACCTTCGGCTTTACATTTGGCGTTTCCGTGGGCTACGAGTTTGAAAGCGACCTCATCCAGAGCGGCGGAGGATTTGAGATAGCGGTGGACAATGCCTTCAACTGGGGCACCGCCAACACCACCACCGTGGAGATATTCAGGGAGTTCAGAAACGACAGCGGAGAGAACCTGGTAGTGGTGTACCGCTGCCCGGTGGTCACCTACCGGTATGTGGATCTGAACGGCAACGAACTGGTGGTGGAAAAGGTTGGCTCACCCGCCACCAGCATGATCACCGTGGACGAATACAACGAGGCGGCAGAGCAGTTTGCCGGCCTTGACACCATCGATGAAACCACCGTCCAGCTGAGCGATCCCGGCGACCCCTTCAGCTACCGCAGCAGCACAGAGGGTCTGACAAATGCCGTTGAGTTCAGTAGTGCGGCGGTAAAGGACAAATGGGACGACGGCGGATGGTCGCAGTATTACGGCAGCGGCTCCATTATGCAGGGCCTGACCATCACCCAGGAGCAGGAAAAGACCTTCTCGTATGATCTGGATATCTCGAAGAATGTCTTTATCAAGGTGGGCGGCGTCACGGCCGGCACAACCTACGGCTTTACCTACGGCTATGAGAATACCCACATCAGCGGCAGCTCCGTCACCAAGTCCGGCGCAGTAACCGGCGCTAAAGAGGATGGCTACGACTTCCAGTGGAAGTTTGCCGCATGGAACTGCACGCTCAATGGCAACACCGTGCCCGTGCTGGGCTATCTGGTGAAGGACACGGTGGCCCCGCCCTCCCCTGCCATGGGGCTGACAGCGGAGAGCTTCACCACCGACAGCGTCACCCTGCGCTGGTCCGCCGGCACCCGCCGCGCCGACCAGTACCGCATTTACCGCGTACTTGACGACACCGACGGCACCCATGTGCTGGTCGGCGCGGTGCAGGGTGATGAGACCAGCTTCACGCTCACCGGCCTCAGGCCCGACGAGACCTACACCTATGTGGTGCGGGGCGTGGGCTATCAGTCAGACGGCAGCGCCGTGGAGTCTGTGGACAGCGCCCCCATCACCGTGCGCACCCAGTCGGAGGACAGCAGCGTCACGCTCTCTCTGTATGGCAGTTCTCTGACGGGCAGCACCCTGCAAAGCACCGGCGCATCGGCAGGCATCTCTGTGCAGGTGAGCGGCGCAAGCGGCTCCTGCTCCTATCAGTGGCAGCTCCTTGAGACCGGGGCAGAGGGCGTCAGGCATGGCTGGCTCAGCGTGTACACGCTGGCCGGTGAGACGATCGGAACCGTCAAGGGCGCGACAAGCGGCTCCCTGACCCTCACGAACATCGACGAGAGCCTCGACGGCAGCAGCCTGCGCTGCGTGGTCACAGTGACCTCCACAGCCGGCGATGTGGACACATATTATTCCCCCGTTGCCACACTGGATCTCAGCGGTCTGGACACCACCACGACGATCAGCGTGAGCGGAAATACCGGCGGCAGCGGCAGCATCGCCGATCCGTATACGGGCATGGCAAATTATACGACGGTCACGGAGGAGTCCAGCGGCAGCTATTTGAATGTTCCGGCGACCGTTAAGGACGGCAGCGGCAAAACCTACACAATCTATCAGGACGCGACGGATGCAGCAAATCCCGTGTATGTCGGCGTGAATGACGCTGCGACTGGCACCAGCAGCCGTACATATTGCACCGTCACAAAGGCCGGCGATACCTTCACGCCGGGCAGTGCGCTGACGCTGGCAGCTGACCAGTATATCATTGATAATAACGGCGAGTACACCATTCCGGAAGGCTTCAACGGTACGAGCGGTCTTTATGAAGTATCCAATATCGTCCGTTACGAGAAGCGATATGTGGTGGGCTCCAGTGAGGGCGCGACCACTCTCACGGAGTACTGGTTCAACACCAGCGATGGCCAGTACTACACCAAATCCGGGAATGCTTTTACGCTGGCCGATCCTCAGCCTGTGGTCGATGGAA
>JALFTG010000112.1 GCA_022779345.1 Oscillospiraceae bacterium
TTGTACTGCTGGTAACGGTTCAGGGACAGATTCCGGGTGATCCTGCCCAGATAGGCACTCAGCCGGTTCGGCCGCTGGGGCGGGATGGAATTCCAGGCGCCCAGCCAGGTATCGTTCACGCACTCTTCCGCGTCCTCATGGCTGTTTAAGATGTTGAATGCGATCACATGGCAGTAGGCTCCGTATTTCTCGGCGGTGGCGGTGATAGCGTTTTCGTCCCGGTCCCGGTACAGATCCAGAATTTCCTCGTCCTGCATGGTATCCTCCTTTCTGTCATCGTTCAAAGGCCTTTCATCCTAACAGACAGGAAATCCGGCCCGGCATTGCATGAACAGAAAAATTTTTCCCATGTAAAAGTATACCCCGCCGGACGGAAAATTTCCAGTCCGGCGGGACAGGCTCATTCTTTGACTTCAATGACGGTGATCTGGTCCATGGTGAAGTCGGTTTCCGAGAGGATGGTGTCGGTGATCCGGGCCACCGCATCCTGACTCAGCCCCTCCACCGGGGCGGGGACGGTGACGGTGACACCATCATCGGATATGAACACCACGCAGTCGTCATAGTCCTTGGCGATAAGCATATTTTCGATCTGGGACTCCTGGAGGGAGTAGGTGGCCATGGCGGAGATGGCGTCCATGGCGGAGTCCACTGTCTCCTGAGAGGCGTTCTCCGACCCGGCCGTCATCTCCAGCAGGCTCAATGCCTCATCCCGGGCCTCCTGCCGGGTCAGCCGGGCAGAGGCAAAGTAGGAGGAACTGCCCTCTGTTTCCCCGGCCATACTCTCCTGATACTCCTCCTCTGCCTGCTCCATGGCGGCATCCTCCGCTTCCACCATGGCCTGGTCCGCCGTGCCCCACCGGTTGTTGTAGGACCAGTTCAGATACACCGCGGCGCAGACAAACAGCAGCACTGTCACCGTGATCACATTTCTTTTCACCTTGTTCATGTTTCTGCCTCCCATTTTCATTCACGCATTGCACATACTGTGATCTCGCTGGAATCCAGCCCTGTATAGGCCATCACCGCGCTGAGCACATCATACTTCACCGCCGGATCCCCTGCCCCGGTGCAGACCACCACAGCCCCCTCATAGGCGGGGTACACCGACCGGACCGTGACGGCGCTCTCCTTCCCGCTGCTGCCGGACAGGATCACCGTCTCCTCCCCGTCCCGGGCCAGCTCTGTCTCCTCCGTGGCAGACACCGCCAGCAGAACCCGGCAGTCTCCGGCGCCCCGGATGCTGGACAGCACCTCCGCCAGCCGCTGCTCCTCCCGTTCCACAGAGAATCCCTCCCCGGTCTCCGTGACCGGGGCCACGGCCGCGGGGGTCTCCGCTGCCGTCTCCCGGCGGCTGCCGGTGGGCAGGAGCAGCAGCACCAGCCCCACCAGCAGCACCAGGAACGCATACTTGTATTTCCCGGCCTTCTTTGCCCATTGTTCCACTCGCTCATTCATCTGTTTCACGGACACTCTGCCTCTCTTTTGGAATTCCCAGTTCGTTCCGGACGGTGTCCCGGAAGTCCTCGGACACGGCATTGCTGTATACCGCCCCCCAGGGCACCCAGAAGCCCCCGTCGTCCCATCTCACGCCCACGGAGACATCCTCCAGATGCTCCCCCATGGTCTGTGCTTTGTCCAATATATATGCACGGTACTCCTGTTCTATGACCAGACGGTTCAGCCGTTCCGTCATGGCGTCGGACCGGCTGATCACCGCCCGGCTGTCCTCCCGGTACTCCGCCAGGAGGCCCGCGTAGCCGTCCATGTCCAGCTCCCGGAGGGGGGCGTACATGGCCAGGACCATGACGCAGGCACAGGCCATCTGTAGCACATGCTTCACCCTGCCCTCCGGGCACAGCCAAGTGCACAGGGCGCACACCGCCCCGGCGCAGGCCACGCTCCACACCCAGTCGTGGAACAATCCGCTCATCCGCTCACCGCCCTTACAAATGAGATCACTGCGATCAGCAGCATACAGGCCCCGGTGCCGGTCATGGCCACCAGAATGCCGAAGGCGGTGCCGATGCCGTCGATCAGGCCGGAAAACCGCCGGTCCGGGAAAATGGCCGCCCCGGCGGCCGCCGCCTTGAACAGCAGGTACCGCAGCCCCATGGAAAGGAAGGGTGACACCACCAGACACACCACCACGATCATGCCGAATACGCCGATGGTGCTCCGGAGAACGCCCACCCCGGCCACCACCGTGGCCGCTGCATCGGAAACCATCTTCCCCACCACCGGCAGTGCCGTGGAGATGGCGGCCTTGGCAAACCGGGTGCTCACCACATCCCCGGAGGAGGTGATCAGTCCGGAGATGCTGAGATAGGCCGTGAAGGCCACCACCAGAACGGTCAGTGCCGTCATGCACAGCCACTTCACAAGCCCTGCCATGGCAGAGAAGGCACTGCTCTCAAAGGCCGCGTGGGCGATGATGCAGGCCAGGTACACATACACCAGCGGCACAATCACCCGGGTGCACACGGTGAGCATGATGTTCATGAACAGCATGGCCGCAGCATATTTGGCCGCCGCAGAGGTCACCGCCCCGCCCGCCGCCGTGACCCCCGCCAGACAGGGCAGCAGGATGGTGGAAAAATCATTCATGGCGTACAGCGTCTCCGTGCCCGTGCGGATGAAGGCGGTCACATCCGTGATCACCGCCGACACGATGGCCGCCACGCCCCCCAGCGTCACATAGCCGGGGGCTTTTCCGTCCGGGAAAAAGGCTCCGGCCAGACTGCACAGCATGACGATCAGCAGCACCGTCACCGCTGAGCGGGCGGCGCCGGAAAAATGGTCGGACAGGGCGTCCTTCACCTTGTCCCACAGCCGGGCCATCAGCGCGTCCGTGTCTGTTTTTCCCAGGAAACTGTAATCTTCCAGGACGGAGGCCGCCTCTTCCGGCAGGGCGTCCTCCAGAGCGTCCACGCCGCTTCCTTCCAGATAGTCCTCCGGCAGCTCCGCCGCCGATACAGGCAGGGTCAGCGCCCAGAGCAGCCCCAGCAGAAGCACCCACCGTTTCATGACAGCCTCCCGATCACATCCAGAATGGAGCTGATGAGGGGCAGGGTGCACAGCATGGCTGCCGCCGTGCCGCACAGCTCCACCCCGGTGGCCGCGGCGGCCTGTCCCGCGTCCCGGCAGATCCCGGCCCCTACCTGGGTGATGATGCCGATGCCCAGGCATTTCAGCACGGGCACATAGATGTCCGGGGCCAGGGCGGTTTTCTCCGTCAGCTCCCGGATCAGCTCCAGCACCGGGTCCAGAGAGCGCACGGCGTAATACACCGCCAGCAGCGCCGCCGCCATGCCCAGCAGCAGGGCAAATTCCGGATTGCTCTTTTTCACCGCCAGGGCCAGCACTGCTGCCGCCACCGCCGCTGCGGCGGATTTCACCACATACTCCATCTCAGAATTCAAACAGCGCCTTGATCAGATCAAACAGCTCGCTGATCTTCTGGACGATGATGATCAGCACCACCAGCAGTCCC
>JALFTG010000113.1 GCA_022779345.1 Oscillospiraceae bacterium
GCTGTACGCCATTTTCCTCAGCCAGTGCAGCCGCAACGGCTATTCCCTCTCCCCGGAGAGTGAGGAGAAGGCAAAGGCGCTGTTCAACGACCTGTATGACAACCGGGACGAGAACTTCGGCAACGGCCGGGCGGTGCGGAATCTGTTTGAGGACATGGTGGTCCGCCAGTCCAACCGGGTCGCCGCCATGGAAGCCCCCACCCGGGAGGATCTGATGACCTTCCTGCCCGTGGATTTTGAGGAAGATGCGGGTGAGGAAACCGGCGCGGAGCAGGCGCAGACGGGAGATCCGGCATGATCTATCTGATCTGTTATCTGGTCACCTTCGGAGCCTGTATTCTGGGCACCATCTGCGGCATGGGCGGCGGCATCATCATCTAGCCTGTTCTGGACGCCACCGGCGTCATGTCCGTGGCCACCGTAACCTTCCTGTCCGGCTGCACGGTCATCGCCATGTCCTGCTGGAGCATCGGGAAAAACGCCGTCAAAGGGGAATCGGAGCTGGACCTGGGCACCACGCCGTTTCTGGCGGTGGGCGCGGTGTTGGGCGGCATCGCCGGGAAGAAGCTGTTCAATCTGGTGGCCACCGGATTTGCGGACGCAAATATGGCCGGGGGGCGTGCAGGCCTGTCTGCTGTGACTGGCCACACTGATCACCCTGCTGTACACCATCCGCAAGGACCGGATTCCCCAGAAGCAGATCCGCTCCCGGGCCGTCTCCTTCGTGATTGGGTTGTCTCTGGGTCTGCTGGGGGCATTTCTGGGCATCGGCGGCAGGCCGTTCAATGTGGCCGCCCTGTGCCTGCTGTTCTCCATGCCCACGAAACTGGCCACCCAGAACAGTCTGCTGATCGTCCTGTTCAGTCAGCTCTCCAGCACCCTTCAGACGCTGTTCACCACCGGCGTCCCGCCCATTGATCCCATTCTGCTGGGAGGCATGGTCATTGTGGCCATCGCCGCCAGTGAGGTGGGCCGCCGGATCCACCGGAAGATCGACAACCGGAAGGCCACCTTCTGTCTGGAAGGGGCCATGGTCCTGATCATCGGCATCAGCATCTACAATATGTGCAAATTCTTCTGATAAGCTGCCCCCCTGTTCCGATGGAACAGGGGGGCAAGTCTGTCGGAAAACCCCTTTGGTGCTTTCCGACAGAGGACTTGCGGCCGCTCCATGCACCCTTCGGGCACACTCCGCTGGCCGATCAGTGTTTTTTGCACAGCAAAGCCGCACAAAAAACGGATGAGATTTGTTTGCGCCATCCGGCGCAAATTCTGCGAAGCTTTTTGAGAAGCTGATCCCCCCTGTTCCAATGGACCAGGGGGGCGTTTATTCCGGGGTTTACGGTTCCGTCAGCGGCATGGGGGTTCTGGCAATGCGGTCGATGTTCCGCCATTCCACCAGCACAATGCCGATGACCATGGCAGCGGTGACGGCCAGACCGCCTTCCATACCGAAGTCCCCGCCGTTGATCAGGGCGGAGCCGGTCAGCTCCGAGGTCAGCAGGGACACACCGTAGTCCCCGCCGGACACCAGGATGCCGAAGATGTTTCCCTGGGTGAAATTCCACATGGAGTGGAATGCAGCGATGCCCCAGAGATTTCCCCGCCACAGGTAATACAGGGAGGCGAGCACCCCGAACAGAAACAGATTCACGATGGGCAGGGGGCCGATGCCACTGTTGAGCAGATGCAGGGCCGCGAACACCAGCGCGTTGCACAGGATGCCGGCAGCCACGGAGTTCTTCCGGGCCACGGACAGCATGAAGCAGCCCCGGCACAGCAGTTCCTCGGAAAATCCCTGGACCAGAAAGCCCAGAAACAGCACCAGAAACGGTACGGCGGCAAAACTGCCGGACAGCCCCGTGATCCGCAGGGATCCGGTGACCACGGCGATCAGCACCGCCAGGGCAAAGGCGGCAAATCCTGCCAGCAGGCCCAGACCGTATTCCTTCCAGAACGGGCGGCTCAGTCCAGCGGTGGACAGCTTCCGTTTCTGGACAAAGCGGATGACCAGCACCGTTACGCCGATCATTCCCGCGGTGGCAAACAGGCCCATGGCCGTGACGCCCCAGTCCGGGATCCCGGCCGCGGCATCCACATTGCCGCCCGCCTGCCAGATGGTTGCAAAGATCACCACAAAGGTGATGAGCATCTGCGCCAGCATCTCTCCCAGAAACGCCAGCACCAGAATGCCCAGGAATTTCAGAATTTCCAGCAGCACATTGCCGCCCCGGCCGTCAGCCCGGAGGGCCGCCAGCTGCTCCGGCAACGCCAGATACCGGTCGAATTGTCTCATATTCCGTCCTTTCATATCTCCACATCAAAGGCCTCGATGCCCCGGGCCGGCTCCGCTTTGGAGTCCCCGTGGCGGACCATGAGCATGGTCACGAAGGCCAGGGCCACAAACAGTCCCGCATAGGGGAACAGGGTGTGATAGCTGATCCGGTTCATCAGCGTGCCCGCCAGCACGGGGGTAACGGTCTGGGCCGCCATGGAGAAGGTGTAGTAATAGCCCGTGAACTTGCCCGTGTCGGCGCCGGAGCACATCTCCACCACCATGGGCAGGCTGTTCACATTGATGAACGCCCAGGCCATGCCCACCAGCACGAACACCACATACAGTACGGGCGTGAAATGGTCAAACAGCAGCGTCAGCAGAAAGCCCACAAAGAACGACCCCGCCAGCAGGATGCATCCGCCCAGGATGCACTTTTTCCGGCCGATCCGGGAGGCCAGCAGACCCGAGGGCAGATAGCACACAATGGCGCCCACCGTGGCGATGGTCAGGCACATGGAGGCCGTGCCCAGGCTCATCTCCCACACCCGGGCGGCATAGGTGGTGAACCAGGTCTCCACCGCGTTGTAGCCCATGAACCACAAAGACACGGAGATCAGCAGAAATGCCAGGGAGCGCTTCACCTCTTTGGGGAGGGCACCACCATTGGCCTCGTCCGCCAGATTTTCCTCCGGGTGCTCCGCCTCGTAGGCGCGCACCTGATCCGTCAGGGCCTTCTCATTCACCGTCAGCTTCACCACCGCCACGGAGGCCAGCATGATAATCCCCACCACGGCGAACAGCTTCACATAGCTCACATGCTCCAGCCCCGCCGTCTTGTCTGCGGAGTACAGCACAGCGGCGCAGATCAGATACACGATGCCGCCCAGTGCGCCCATGAGATTGATCACCGCATTGCCCTTGCTGCGCAGAGGCTTGGGGGTGCAGTCGGGCATGAGGGCCACGGCGGGAGAACGGTAGGTGCCCATGGCCACCAGCAGCAGACCCAGCACCACGATGAACGCCGCCTTCAGCCCGGCGGAGGGAGCGGCGAAGTGCCGGTCATCCAGAACGGGCAGGAGCATCATCAGCACCACGGCGGCAACGGTGCCCCACAGGATGAAGGGCATCCGCCGGCCGGACCGGAAATGGCACTTGTCGGACAGCGCCCCGAAGAAGGGCAGCAGAAACAGCGCCAGCACATTGTCCGCCGCCATGATCACGCCGGACCAGCTCTCGTTCAGGTGGAAGGTGTTGGTCAGGATCAGCGGGATCACATTGTTGTACATCTGCCAGAACGCGCAGATGGAAAAGAACGCAAAGCCGATCAGGACCGTCCGTTTGTAATTGAGTTTCAT
>JALFTG010000026.1 GCA_022779345.1 Oscillospiraceae bacterium
AGCACATGCTCCACCGGCTCAGTTGTCACAGCAAAGGACACCAGCGTGGGAGGCACGGTGAGCTGCTCAAAGGTACCGGACATGGAGTCCTTGCCGCCGATGGCCGCCACATGCAGCTGCTTCTGGGCCATGAAGGCGCCCAACAGGGCGGCGAAGGGTTTGCCCCAGCTGTGGGAGTCGTGACCGGGCTTCTCGAAGTATTCCTGGAAGGTCAGGTACACATCCTCGAATTTCGCACCGGTGGCCACCAGCTTGTCCACGGACTCCACCACGGCCAGAAACGCAGAGTGGTAGGGGCTGTTTTCGGCGATATAGGGGTTGTAGCCCCAGGACATGAGAGAACAGGTATCGGTATGGGCCTGCTCCACAGAGATCTTGTGGACCATGGCCTGAATGGGGGTGTGCTGGTAAGCGCCGCCAAAGGGCATCAGCACTGTTCCGGCGCCGATGGTGGCATCAAAGCGTTCACTCAGGCCACGCTTGGAGCACACATTCAGGTCGGAGGCCAGGGCCTCCATGCCGGAGGCGAAGTCTGCGGGGATGGGCTTGGCCCAAGTCTTGGGTGCGGCGGGGGTGACGGTGATGTGTTTCTCGGCACCGTTGGTGTCCAGGAAGGCGCGGGAGATGTCCACGATGATCTTACCATTCCAGGTCATGGTCAGCCGGGGATCGGCCTTGACCACGGCGATGCGGGAAACCTCCAGGTTCTCCTGCTCCGCCAGACGGCAGAATTCCGCCTCATCCTCCGCGGCGACCACCACGGCCATCCGCTCCTGGGACTCGGAAATGGCCAGCTCCGTGCCGTCCAGACCGTCATATTTCTTGGGTACATTGTTCAGATTGATATCCAGACCGTCTGCCAGTTCGCCCACGGCCACGGACACACCGCCGGCGCCGAAGTCGTTGCAGCGCTTGATGAGCCGGGAGGCAGCGGGATTGCGGAACAGGCGCTGGAGTTTGCGCTCCTCAGGGGCGTTGCCTTTCTGGACCTCTGCCCCACAGCTCTCCAGAGACTGGATCGTGTGGGATTTGGAGGAACCGGTGGCGCCGCCGCAGCCGTCACGGCCGGTACGGCCGCCCAGCAGGATGATCACATCCCCGGGGGCGGGGCGCTCCCGGCGGACATTTTCCGCAGGGGCGGCGGCAATGACCGCGCCGATCTCCATGCGCTTGGCGGCATAGCCGCTGTGGTACAGCTCGTCCACCTGACCGGTGGCCAGGCCGATCTGGTTGCCGTAGGAGGAGTAGCCTGCAGCGGCGGTGGTGACGATCTTCCGCTGGGGTAGCTTGCCCTGGAGCGTGTCCTCCACGGGGGTCAGGGGGTCCGCCGCACCGGTGACGCGCATGGCGGCGTACACATAGCTTCTGCCGGACAGGGGATCCCGGATGGCGCCGCCGATGCATGTGGCGGCCCCGCCGAAGGGCTCGATCTCCGTGGGATGGTTGTGGGTCTCGTTTTTGAACAGCAGCAGCCAGTCCTGCTGCTCGCCCTCCACCTCCACCTTGATCTTCACGGTGCAGGCGTTGATCTCCTCGCTCTCGTCCAGCTTGTCCAGCTCCCCGATGGAGCGGAGATACTTCACGGCGATGGTGCCCATGTCCATGAGGGTCACAGGCTTTTTCCGGCCGATGGCTTCCCGGGTGGCCAGATATTCCTCATATGCTGCCCGGAGCAGGTCGTCCTCAAACTCCACCTTGTCGATGATGGTGTTGAAGGTGGTGTGCCGGCAGTGATCGGACCAGTAGGTGTCGATCATCTTGATCTCGGTGATGGTGGGCTCCCTGTTCTCGCTGCGGAAGTAGTCCTGGCAGCATTTGATGTCGCCGAAGTCCATGGCCAGACCGTTCTTTGCGATGAACTGCTCCAGTCCGGCGTCATCCAGGGCGTTGAAGCCCTCCAGGGTGGCCACGGTCTCGGGGATGTCATACTGGATCTTCAGGGTGTCCACCGGGGCCAGGGAGGCCTCCCGGCTCTCCACCGGGTTGATGACATATTTCTTCACGGCGGCCACCTGCTCGTCTGTCAGGTCGCCGAACAGAACATACACCCGGGCAGTGCGGACGGTGGGCCGCTCCCCCTGGGAGATGATCTGGATGCACTGGGCGGCGCTGTCCGCCCGCTGGTCGTACTGACCGGGGAGATACTCCACTGCAAAGACTTTGCCGTCCATCTCCGGCAGGGCGTCATACACCTCGTCCTGCTGGGGCTCGGAGAACACGGTGCCCACCGCGTAATCAAACAGGGGCTTTTCGATGTTCTCCACATCATAGCGGTTGAACAGCCGCAGGTCCGTCAGCTCCCGGATGCCCAGAAAGGCCCGCAGCTCCTCTTTCAGTGAGTCCGCGGCGTGCCGCAGGCCCGGTTTCTTTTCTACAAATACCCTGTAAACCATGTCGTCACCTCAACTGATCAGTTGCACGCCAGCAGCGCACGGGCGCCGATGTCGTGTCTGTAGAACGCGTTGTCAAAATGCACTTTGGGAACCTGGGAATAGGCTGCTTCAATGGCGGCGTGCAGAGTGTCCGCCGTGGCCACCACGCCCAGCACACGGCCGCCGCTGGTAAGGAGCTTTCCGTTTTCCAGCTTCGCCCCGGCGATGAACACCTCGGCGGTCAGGTCCCCGTCCATGGTGATCTCGAAGCCCTTTTCGTAGCTTTCGGGATAGCCCTGGCTGGCCATGACCACGCAGCAGGCGCTGCCGGCGGAGAATTTCACTTCCGTGTCCGCCAGCGTACCCTCCCGGCAGGCCCGCATGATGGTCAGCAGGTCGCTTTCCAGCAGGGGCAGGACCACCTGAGTCTCCGGATCGCCGAAGCGGCAGTTGTATTCAATGACTTTCGGGCCGTCCGGGGTGATCATCAGGCCGAAGTACAGGCAGCCTTTGAAGGTGCGGCCCTCTGCCTTCATGGCCCGGATGGTGGGCAGGAAGATCTCCTCCATGCACCGCCCGGCCACTTCTTTCGTGTAGTAGGGGTTGGGGGCGATGGTGCCCATGCCGCCGGTGTTCAGACCCTCGTCCCCGTCATGGGCACGCTTGTGATCCATGGAGGACACCATAGGCACCACCACATTGCCATCGGTGAAAGACAGGACAGACACCTCGGGACCGGTGAGAAACTCCTCAATGACGATCTGGTTGCCGCTGTCGCCGAACTTTTTGTCGGCCATGATGGTCTTGACGGCGTCCTTCGCCTCGTCCAGATTCTGGGCAATGATGACGCCCTTGCCCAGGGCCAGGCCGTCGGCCTTGATGACGGCGGGCATGGGGGCCGTCTCCAGATAGGCCAGGGCCGCTTCCGCATCCGTGAATACCTCGTAGGCCGCGGTGGGGATGCCGTACTGCTTCATCAAATTCTTGGAGAACACCTTGCTGCCCTCGATGATGGCCGCGGCCTTGTTGGGGCCGAAGCAGGGCACGCCGACGGCTTCCAGCGCGTCCACCGCGCCCAGCACCAGGGGATCGTCCGGTGCCACCACCGCAAAATCAATGGCGTTCTCTTTCGCGAAGTTCACCATTCCGTCAATGTCCTTGGCGCCGATATTCACGCAGGTTGCATCCCGGGCGATGCCGCCGTTGCCGGGCAGGGCATAGATTTCCGTGACCTCCGGGTTCTTTTTCAGACTCTTAATAATGGCGTGCTCCCGGCCGCCGCCGCCGATCACCATGAGTTTCATTTCCACATCTCCTGTCAAAATCATTCAGCTTCGCAGAATGCGGCGCGCACGCCGCAAAAAATTCGATCTGTTTTTTCGGCAGCTCTGCCGTCGAAAAAACACCGCTCACGGAGAGCGCGTGCCCGAAGGGCGCGCAAACGGAGTGCTGCCCTTCTCAGACAAGCCCATGGACTTGTCTGACTGTATTAGTGGTGGAACAGTCTCATACCGGTAAATGCCATGACGATGCCGTATTTGTTGCAGGTTTCAATCACATTGTCGTCACGGATGCTGCCGCCGGGCTCGGCGATGTACTGCACGCCGCTCTTCCGGGCGCGCTCCACATTGTCGCCGAAGGGGAAGAAGGCGTCAGAGCCCACGGTCACGCCGGACTGGGTGGCGATCCAGGCTTTCTTTTCCTCGGCGGTCAGGGGTTCGGGCTTCACCTTGAAGCGGGTCTGCCACACGCCTTCAGCCAGCACATCCTCATACTCGTCGGAGGTGTACACATCGATGGCGTTGTCCCGGTCCGGGCGGCGGATGCCGTCCACGAACTGCAGACCCAGGACTTTCGGGTGCTGGCGGAGATACCAGTTGTCCGCCTTGTTGCCCGCCAGCCGGGTGCAGTGGATGCGGCTCTGCTGGCCGGCGCCCACGCCGATGGCCTGGCCGTTTTTCACATAGCACACGGAGTTGGACTGGGTGTATTTCAGGGTGATCAGAGCCACGATCATGTCGATCCTGGCGCTGTCGGGCAGGTCCTTGTTGTCGGTGACGATGTTGGTCAGCAGGTCCCGGTCGATTTTGAAGTTATTCCGGCCCTGCTCAAAGGTGATGCCGAACACATCCTTGTGCTCCTGCACGGCAGGCACATAGTCAGGATCGATCTTCACCACATTGTAAGCGCCCTTTTTCTTGGTTTTCAGGATTTCCAGCGCCTCGTCGGTGTAACCCGGGGCGATGACGCCGTCGGACACTTCGTCCTTCAGATAGGCGGCGGTGGCGGCGTCGCACACATCGCTCAGGGCCGCCCAGTCGCCGTAGGAGCACAGCCGGTCGGCGCCCCGGGCCCGGATGTAGGCGCAGGCGATGGGGCTCAGCTCCGCTTCGGGGTCCACAAAATAGATCTGCCGGTCCACATCGCTCAGGGGAAGGCCCACGGCCGCCCCGGCGGGGGACACATGCTTGAAGGATGCGGCGGCGGGCAGGCCCGTGGCCTCTTTCAGTTCCTTCACCAGCTGCCAGGAGTTGAAAGCGTCCATGAAGTTGATGTACCCCGGCTTGCCATTGAGCACTTCAATGGGCAGGTCCCGGCCGTCATTCACGAAGATGCTGGCCGGCTTCTGATTGGGGTTGCAGCCGTATTTCAGTTCCAGAGTTTTCATTCCGCGCACTCCCCTCACTTATTCTTATTCACGATCACCGTGTCGGTGCTGCCGTTTTCCAGATCGATGCAGCGCACGAACAGGGATACCTTGTTGTCCTCGTTCAGATTCGCCCACAGCAGGTCCGCAAAGGACTGGGCGTCGTTGGTTTCAATGGCGATGCGCTCCGGCTCCCCTTCAAAGGAGGGCAGGGGGCTGCCATCGCCCATGTAGGTGTGGATAAAGTGACCCACACCGGCCTGAGGATGGTCGTACTCATAGAAATACCGGCAGCAGCAGCTGGGGTCACCGTCCAGAGATTTCAGGATGGACAGGTTATAGGACCCGTCGGGCTTCACCACGCCGGAAATGCGGGGGGTGTAGTTGGGGCCGTCCGGCTCGAACTCCCGGGTGAGCAGGGCGTGGCGGTAGCAGTGGCCCTCCAGCATGAAGTCCCGGATGGTGTCGGTCTGGTCCCCGTTGGTGACGATGGTGATGCCGTTGTCCAGCACCCGGACCGGGTGATAGATGATCAGGCTGGGGTCGGACAGCTTCGCCGGGTCATAGGCCTCGGTACGGATGCCATCCTCGGTCTCGGTGAACACCCGGTTGCGGCTGTTCTCGCTGCGGCCCATGATGAAATAGGCGATGACCGCCCGTGTGTTGTCTGCGCTGCGGCCCAGGATGATGCCCCGGCCGGGATAACTGGTGTCGTTCAGCAGTTGTTTGATGTCCAGCAGTTTCATTTGCACTTCTCCTTTGCGATCTCAGCCGAAATCTGTTCCGCGGCCCGGGGCAGGATGATCCATTCCGCCTGCTCCATGACCCGCCGCTGCAGGATCTCAGGGGTGTCCCCCTCCTGCACTTCCACCGCCTTCTGGGCGATGATCCGTCCCCCGTCGGGGATCTCGTTGACAAAATGCACCGTAGCGCCGGTGACTTTCACCCCGTAGGCCAGGGCCGCCTCATGGACGCGCAGGCCGTAGAATCCTTTCCCGCAGAAGGATGGGATCAGGGAGGGGTGTACATTGATGATTCGCTCCGGCCACTGCTTCGTGAAGTCCTCGCTGAGGATGCTCATGAAGCCCGCCAGCACGATCAGCTCGATGCCGTAAGCGGTCAGCTGTTCGCTGATGGCCGCCTCGAATGCCTCCTGGCTGCCCAGGGCCTTCCGGGAGCAGACCACACCGGGGATGCCCGCCTTCTTTGCCCGCTCCAGGGCGTAGGCCTCCGGATTGCTGGCCACCACCAGGACGATCTCCCCGCTGGTGAGGATGCCGGAGGTCTCAGCGTCAATCAGCGCCTGCAGGTTCGTGCCGCCGCCGGAGACGAATACCGCGATTTTTGTTTTATCCATTCTGCTCACCTGCCAGAAGTTTCATCCAGGGCAGCAGCATACCGCCCACGGTGTTGCCCAGCACCACGATCACAAGGAAGAGGATCATCTCCCCCGTGAACAGCCGGGCCGTAAAGAAATAGAACATATCCGCGATGGAGTGTTCAAACCCCGCCAGAATGAATACGGGGACGCAGAACACGATGCCCACCGGGGTCTTTGCGTTTTTGAAAATATCCACGGCCAGGAACATGAGGATGCCGCAGAACACACCGGCCAGGAAGATTTGCCCCGGGGCCATGGCCAGCTTTTTGGCACACATGGCGGCGGCCGTCTCCATATAGCCGGGCTTCACATAGCCCACGGCCAGGCCGGAGGCCAGGGTGCCCAGGAAGTTGCCGCACAGGGTCACCAGAACGGCGATGACGCTCTGCCGGTCATGCTGCCGGGCGATATAGCCGATCTTGCCGGTGAACAGATACAGGCCCTGATAGCAGATGGACAGCAGGGCCACGGAGAACAGCACCGCACCCACATACCGGCTCTCGCAGGCCAGGAATACGCTGCCGCCGATGCCGATGAGAATCCCGGCAGCGATGGACAGGAAAAAAGGATACCGGATCTGCATGGTGCGCCTCAACTGTTCTGCTTGCCCTTGTTCTCGGAGATCTTCATCTCGAACCGGGACTTGCTGGAGTGCTGGGGAATCTGCGTGGGATACTGGCTGCAGAAGCAGCCGGTGCAGAAGCCCGTGTCCTTCCCCGTGAGCAGCTTCACATGCTCCAGGCTCAGATAGCCGATGGAGTCCACATTGATGATCTCGGCGATCTCATCCAGCGTGTGGTTGTTGGCGATCAGCATCTCAGGGGAGTCGATGTCCGTGCCGTAATAGCAGGCGTTGATGAAGGGGGGGGCGGAGATCATCATGTGGACCTCTTTGGCCCCAGCTTCCCGCAGGACCCGGACGATCCGGGCGCTGGTGGTGCCCCGGACGATGGAGTCGTCCACCACCACAACCCGCTTGCCGCGGATCACACTGGTGATGGGGTTCAGCTTGATCTTCACCTTGTTCTCCCGGGATTTCTGCCCCGGCGAGATGAAGGTGCGGCCGATGTATTTGTTCTTCACGAAGCCGATCTCATAGGGGATGCCGGACTCCATGGAGTAGCCCAGGGCCGCGTCCAGGCCGGAGTCGGGGACGCCGATGACCACATCCGCCTCCACCGGGTGTTCCTGGGCCAGGAACCGGCCCGCCTGGAGCCGGGCTTCATGGACGCTGCAGCCGTTGATGACGGAGTCGGGCCGGGCAAAGTAGATGAATTCAAACACGCAGAAGCTCTCTTTGGCTTTGCCGCAGTGGTCGGTGATGGACCGGTAGCCGTCCTTGTCAAACACCACGATCTCACCGGGCATCAGGTCCCGGATAAACTCGGCGCCCACCGCGTCCAGTGCGCAGGACTCGGAAGCCACCACATAGCTGCCGTCCTCACATCTGCCGAAGCACAGAGGACGGAATCCGTTCTCATCCCGGACGGCGATGAGCTTCTGGGGGGACATGATCACCAGAGAGTAGGCCCCCTTGATCCGGTCCATGGCCCGGTTCACGGCCTCCTCGATGGAGCCGGAGGTGAGCCGCTCCTTGGTGATGATATAGGAGATCACTTCCGTGTCGCTGGTGGTGTGGAAAATGGAGCCGGCCATTTCCAGTTCCTCCCGCAGCTCAAAGGAGTTCACCAGATTGCCGTTGTGGGCCAGGGCCATGCGGCCTTTCACATGGTTCACCACAATGGGCTGGGCGTTGGTCCGGTCCGTGTTGCCGGTGGTGCCGTAGCGCACATGGCCGATGGCCATGTTGCCCTTGCCCAGGCCGTCCAGCACCCGGGAATCGAACACATCGTTCACCAGGCCCACATCCTTGTAGTCCGTGAAGACACCGTCATCGTTCACCACAATGCCGGCGCTCTCCTGGCCCCGGTGCTGCAGGGCATACAGCCCGTAATAGGTCATTCCGGCCACATCCTGCTCCGGGCCGGTGAATACGCCGAAAATGCCGCATTCTTCTCTCAGATTTCCCATAGTTCTCTGTTTCCTTTCGCCGCGCCTGTCCGCGGTTTCTGTCGCATAGATCTGCCCGGTGACGATTTCCGGGTATCAAAAACCGGTTTCAAGCAGCGCCCGGAACCGGTTTGATTGTTTTCAGGGGATGCTTCGCGCGGAGGCGCTCAGCACTTCTCTCCGAAAATACGATACATGATTTCGTTGTAAGCTTCCACTTCGCCGCCCATGTCTCTGCGGAAGCGGTCCTTGTCCAGCTTCTCATGGGTGGTGGCATCCCACAGGCGGCAGGTGTCGGGGCTGATCTCGTCAGCCAGGACGATATAGTCATTCAGCACGCGGCCGAACTCCAGCTTGAAGTCCACCAGCTCCACATTGATGCCGGCAAAGAAGTCCTTCAGGATGGTGTTGATCTGGAAGGCCATGGTACGGATGCGCTTGATCTCATTGGGGCCGACCAGTTTCAGGGCCAGGGCGTGCTCCTCGGTGATCAGGGGATCGCCCAGGTCGTCGTTCTTATAGCTGAACTCGATGGTGGGTTCATCAAACACGATGCCCTCCTCCACGCCGTAGCGCTTGGCAAAGGAACCGGCGGAGATGTTGCGGATGATGACTTCCAGGGGGATGATCTCCACCTTGGTCACCAGAGCCTCACGGTCGGACAGCTCCTGGACAAAATGGGTGGGGATGCCGGCGGCAGCCAGCATCTGCATCAGGAAGTTGGTGACCCGGTTGTTCACCACGCCCTTACCGGCAATGGTGCCCTTCTTCTGGCCGTTGAAAGCGGTGGCATCGTCCTTATACTCCACAATGACCAGCTGGGGATCATCGGTGGCAAACACTTTCTTGGCTTTTCCTTCGTAGAGCATTTCTCTTTTTTCCATGACTGTATTCCTCCGTCAATGATTGAATTCGGCTTCCGCCTTTGCGTTTTTCTCCAGGACTTTTGCTGTGTCCGCCTTCCGCTTGTCCTCCAGCTTCTGTGCCAGGGACGCGTCCTCGATGGCGAGCATCTCTATGGACAACAAAGCGGCATTGACCGCACCGTCGATCGCCACAGTGGCCACCGGGATTCCGGAAGGCATCATCACCGTGGAATAGAGTGCGTCAACACCGTCTAATGCGCCAGATTTCATTGGAATGCCGATGACCGGCAGGGTGGTGTTTGCGGCAATGGCACCGGCCAGATGGGCCGCCATGCCCGCCGCGCAGATAATGGCACCAAAGCCGTTGGCTCTGGCATTGCAGGCAAAGTCCTTTGCCTGCTCCGGGGTTCTGTGTGCGGAATAGATGTGCACCTCATAGGGCACGCCGAAAGACGCCAGGGTATCGATGGCTTTTTTCACCACGGGCAGGTCGCTGTCACTGCCCATCATAATGCCGATCTTCTTCATCGCAGCCGTTCCTCTCCTCCGAAAAAATCGTTCAGAAATTTTACATTCCTATGATATCTGAAATTGTCCAAATGTTCAATACGCTTTTTGTAGATAATTTTCGAATTTTGGCGAATTCTTTGGTCAATCTGTTCACCACCGAAAAATTCCGCCGGTTCCGTTCCGCCCATGGCGGACAAATGCCCCGCTCTCCCCGATCCCGGAAAACAAAAAACTGCCACCCCATGATTTGGGATGGCAGTGTGGTGTGATCAGTCGGTCACATAGGGCAGCAGAGCGACCTGACGGGCTCTCTTGATCGCCTCGGTCAGCTGGCGCTGATGCATTGCGCAGGTACCGGTAGCGCGGCGGGGCAGAATCTTGCTCCGGTCGGACATATACCGTCTCAGCTTCGCAGTATCTTTGTAGTCAATATAAGTGGCCTTATCCACGCAGAACTGGCAAACTTTTCTCCGTTTGCGGTTGCGGGGGTTGTTCTTATCGAATGCCAAGGTCAAAACCTCCTTTTCGTGTCAATCAAATGGTTGCCGTCCGGTCAGAACGGCAGATCTCCGTCATCATCCTCCAGCTCGGAGAACGCGGAAGCGCCGCTGCTCTGGCGGCCGCCATATCCGCTGTCAGCCCGGCTGCTGCCGTAGCTGTCCCGGCGGGGGGCATCGTAGGACTCACGGGATTCCCGGGGCTCCCGGCCGTAATTGCCGGCGGGGGCGGAATCATCCCGGCGCTTGCTCTCACCAAAATACACATTGTCCGCCACGACCTCTGCGCTTCTGCGCTTGTTGCCGTCACGGTCGGTCCAGTCACGGATCTGCAGCCGTCCGGAGACGACCACCATGCTGCCCTTGTTGAAGTATTTGGAAACAAACTCCGCTGTCTGGCGCCAGGCCACGACATCAATGAAGTCCGTCTGTCTTTCGCCGCCGTCCCGGCTGGCGAAATCACGATCCACCGCTACCGTAAAGGATGCGACGGGTGTCTGGGACTGGGTATACCGCAGCTCGGGGTCGCGGGTGAGCCGTCCCATGATGGTAATGTGGTTGAGCATGAAGCTGCCTCCTTATTCGTAGCGGAGGGTGATCATGCTGCGGATGACACCTTCGGTAATGCCGAGGATACGATCCAGCTCAGCGGGGAATTCGGGAGCGCTGGTGAACTTCACGAGCACATAGTAACCTTCGGAAATGTAGTTGATTTCGTAAGCCAGCTTGCGCTTACCCATCTCCTCCATTTCGTCGATTGTGCCGTTGGTCTCGATCAGCGTCTTGAACTTCTCCACGATGGCGGCGATGCCTTCCTCACCAACAGCGGGGTTGATGATGTACATCACTTCGTACTTTTCGCTTGTCTTAGCCATTATTGCACCTCCTTATGGTCGATTGGCCCTCGCCCTTGGCGAGAGCAAGGATTGCCCGTCCCGATGAACAGGCTATATTATTTTACTCCATTTCCCGCGATTGTCAAGTGTTTTTTATATTAATATCACAGTTTTCCGGAGACAAAGCAGATGAAAAAACAGGGCGTCCGAAGACGCCCTGTCAATGATGGTTTATTCTGCCGGGAGATTACTTGGAGTACATCTCTTTCAGCTTCTGCAGGTGCTCGTAGCGGGCCTTGGCGTTCTCCTCGCTGGCCTCGAACAGACGGTCGGCACGGTCGGGGAACTCGCGGGTCAGGCGGCTGTAACGGGCCTCGTTCAGCAGGAAGTCGCGGTAGCCGTCCTTGGGCTCGCCGCTGTCCAGAATGAACTTGGCGCCCTCGGCAGCGGGATTGAACCGGAACAGGTTCCAGTAACCGCACTCCACGGACTTCTTCATTTCCTTCTGGCAGTTGCCCATGCCGCCCTTGATGGAGTGCATCTCGCAGGGAGCGTACGCCACGATCAGGGACGGGCCGGGATAAGCCTCGGCCTCCTTGATGGCCTTGATGGTCTGAGCGGGGTTGGCGCCCATGGCGATCTGAGCCACGTAGACATAGCCGTAGGTCATGGCCATCTCGGTCAGGGACTTGTTCTTGATCTCCTTGCCGGCTGCGGCAAACTGGCACACCTGGCCGATGCCGGAGGCCTTGGAGGCCTGTCCGCCGGTGTTGGAGTACACCTCGGTGTTGAACACGAACACGTTCACATCCTCGCCGGAAGCGATGACATGGTCCAGACCGCCGTAGCCGATATCGAAGGCCCAGCCGTCGCCGCCGAAGATCCAGCAGGACTTCTTGTTCAGGTAATCCTTCTTGCTCATGATGCGGTCATAGCGCTCGTTGCCGGTCATGGGAGCGGCTTCCATCGCGGCGATGAACTTCTTGGTGGCAGCCTGGTTGGCATCGCCGTCGTTGTAGGTAGCCAGGTATTCCTTGGCGGCCTCGACCTTGGCGGCGTCGGTGCCGTGCTCGGCGATATACTCGATATCCGCCTTCACATCGTCACGGATCTTCTTCTGGCCCAGATACATGCCCAGGCCGTGCTCGGCGTTATCCTCAAACAGGGAGTTGGCCCAGGCGGGACCCTTGCCCTCTTTGTTCACGGTGTAGGGAGAAGTGGCAGCAGGACCGCCCCAGATGGAGGAGCAGCCGGTGGCGTTGGAGATGAGCATATGATCGCCGAACAGCTGGGTGATCAGGCGGGCATAGCTGGTCTCGGCGCAGCCGGCGCAGGAGCCGGAGAACTCCAGGTAGGGCTGCTTGAACTGGCTGCCCTTGACGGAATCGTCGGTGACATCGGCCTTCTCGGTGACCTTGCTGACCATATAGTCGAATACGGGCTGCTGGTCTTCCTGGCTCTCCATGGGAACCATCTCCAGGGAGTGGGTGGGGCAGATGCCTTCGCACACGCCGCAGCCCATGCAGTCCAGCGGGCTGACGGACAGGGCGTACTGGTACACGCCCTTGCCCTTGCCGGCCTTGAAGGGCACGATCTTGGCGTTGGCGGGAGCGGCAGCGGCCTCTTCCTCGGTCAGGGCGAAAGCACGGATGGTGGCGTGGGGGCAGACATAGGAGCACTGGTTGCACTGCACGCAGGTGTCAGGATTCCAGGTGGGAACGGTGACGGAAACGCCGCGCTTCTCATAAGCGGCAGCGCCCAGCTCGAAGGTGCCGTCGGCGTGATCCACAAAAGCGGAGACGGGCAGGCTGTCGCCGTCCATCTTGCCCACGGGCTCCATGATGTTCTCCACCATCTTGACCAGCTTCTCGCTGCCTTCCTTGCCGGAAGCACCGGCGGCGTCCTCGGCGGTGGCCCAGTCAGCGGGGATCTCGATCTTCTGGAAGGCGGTGGCGCCCAGGTCGATGGCCTTGTGGTTCAGGTCCACCACATCCTGGCCTTTCTTCAGGTAGGAATGGGTGGCGGCGTCCTTCATGTAGCCGATGGCTTCTTCCTGGGGCATGACATTGGCCAGAGCGAAGAAGGCGGACTGCAGGATGGTGTTGGTGCGCTTGCCCATGCCGATCTCGATGGCCAGGTCAATGGCGTTGATGGTATAGACATTGATGTTGTTCTGGGCGATATAGCGCTTGGAAGCGGCGTCCAGGTGGTGGGACAGCTCTTCCAGATTCCACTGGCAGTTGATCAGGAAGGTGCCGCCGGGCTTCACATCACGGACAATGGGGAATCCCTTGGTGATGTAAGCGGGAGTGTGGCAGGCCACGAAGTCGGCCTGGTTGATGTAGTACGGGCTCTTGATGGGGTTATCGCCGAAGCGCAGGTGGGAGATGGTCACGCCGCCGGTCTTCTTGGAGTCGTACTGGAAGTAGGCCTGCACATACTTGTCGGTATGGTCGCCGATGATCTTGATGGAGTTCTTGTTGGCGCCCACGGTGCCGTCGCCGCCCAGACCCCAGAACTTGCACTCGATGGTGCCGGGAGCAGCGGTGTTGGGAGCGGGAACTTCGGGCAGGGACAGATGGGTCACATCGTCGTCAATGCCCAGAGTGAACTGCATCTTGGGCTCGGCCTTCTTCAGCTCCTCGTAAACAGCGAACACGGAGGAGGGAGGCGTGTCCTTGCTGCCCAGACCGTAACGGCCGCCGATGACCTGCACGGAGCCCATCTTGCCGGCCTGTGCCAGTGCGGTGACCACATCCAGGTACAGAGGCTCGCCCTGAGCGCCGGGCTCCTTGGTCCGGTCCAGAACGGCGATCTTCTTTGCAGTGGCGGGGATGGCAGCAATCAGCTTGTCAGCCCGGAAGGGGCGGTACAGGCGGACCTTCACCAGACCGACCTTCTCGCCCTGAGCGTTCAGGTAGTCGATGACTTCCTCGGCCACATCGCAGATGGAGCCCATGGCCACAATGACCCGGTCCGCATCGGGAGCGCCGTAGTAGTTGAACAGCTGGTAATTGGTGCCCAGCTTCTCGTTGATCTTACCCATATACTCTTCCACGATCTCGGGCACAGCATCATAGTAGACATTGGAGGCCTCGCGGTTCTGGAAGAAGATATCGCCGTTCTCGTGGGAGCCGCGCATCACGGGATGCTCGGGATTCAGGGCGCGGGCACGGAAGGCCTCGACAGCCTCCATGTCGCACATCTCGGCCAGATCATCGTAATCCCACACTTCGATCTTCTGCAGCTCATGGGAGGTGCGGAAGCCGTCGAAGAAGTTCAGGAAGGGCACGCGGCCCTTGATGGCAGCCAGATGGGCCACGGGGCTCAGGTCCATGACTTCCTGCACATTGGTCTCAGCCAGCATGGCGAAGCCGGTCTGACGGCAGGCGTAGATATCGCTCTGGTCACCGAAAATGCTCAGAGCGTGGGACGCCAGAGCACGGGCAGTGACATGGAACACTGCGGGCAGCAGCTCGCCGGCGATCTTATACATATTGGGGATCATCAGCAGCAGGCCCTGGGATGCGGTGTAGGTAGTGGTCAGAGCACCGGCGTTCAGGGAGCCGTGCACAGCGCCGGCAGCGCCGGACTCAGCCTGCATCTCCTGCACCTTGACCGTGGTGCCGAAAATGTTCTTTCTGCCCTGGGCGGCCCACTGATCCACAGAGTCGGCCATGGGGCTGGAAGGCGTGATGGGATAGATGGCAGCGACCTCGGTAAACGCGTAGGAAACGTGTGCCGCGGCGGTGTTGCCGTCCATCGTTTTCAGTTCTCTTTTGACCTTGTTCATACATTCATCTCCTAAGTCTTGTTCATACATTAAATGTTACATCATTTTGCCTGGACTCATACGGTAACACTATACCACATTCCAAAAGTTTTGTAAATTTTGGATTGTTACGAAGTTGCTACAAATTTTCGTCCCCAATCTTGTTCTTTCTTATGCAATAACCTCAATTATGTGAAATTTTTGCAACATATTCCAAGATAATAAAAAGATTTTTCGTTTTTCCGAAATCTGCTGGAAATTTCCGCAATTTCCCTGCCGGTTGGCCGGGGATTTCCACGCAAAACGGGATTTCCGCCCCTCTCCGTCGTTTTTTATCTTGTACTTTTCCCGGTTTTGTATTATAATGTCTGCCGATTAAGCATTTCATTCGGAATTTTTTCAAGGATAGCTTTATGAAAGGAGCTACGACTTATGGTGAGTATCGATAACCCGATCGGCAGCATCAGCATCTCCAGCGATGTGTTCTCCAATCTCGCCGGCGACGCCGCCACGAACTGCTTCGGCGTCAAGGGTATGGCCGGGAAGAACAAGGAAGGCATCTTCCAGCTTCTCAAGCGGGAGTCCATGTCCAAAGGCGTTGTCGTGCGCTTCGGCAGTGACAACGAGATGATCATTGAGCTGCACATTGCAATTGACCAGGGTGTCAATATCACGACCATCTGCCGGGAAATCATGAAGGAAGTCAGCTACAAGGTCGCCAGCACCACGGGAATTCCCGTCAGCCGGGTGGACATTTTTGTTGACACCATGATTCTGGGCTGAAAACACCCTGATCGGAGGAAATCGGAATTATGACAGAATTTATTGATGCCCAGGCGTTCCAGTCCATGGTGATCTGTGCCCATGCGGCGCTGAACGCCAGCAAGCAGCATCTGAATGAGCTGAATGTGTTCCCCGTTCCCGACGGTGACACCGGCACCAACATGACCATGACCATGACCAATGCGGTCACGGAACTGAAGAAGAAAAATCCCCAGACCCTGGGGGCAGCCGCCGACTGCGTGGCCTCCGGCCTGCTCCGGGGCGCCAGAGGCAACTCCGGCGTCATCCTGTCCCTGCTGTTCCGGGGCATTGCCAAGAAGCTGAAGGGCGTGGAAAAGGCGGATGCGGTGCTGTTCGCCGCCGCCATGCAGGAGGGCGTGGATGCGGCGTACAAGGCCGTCATGAAGCCCGCCGAAGGCACGATCCTGACAGTCTCCCGCCTGGCCACTGCCGCGGCGGTGGAATTTGCCGCCAACGGCGCGGATGTGGAGCTGATGCTCACCTGCGCCCTGGAGGCCGGCCGGGAAGCGCTGGCCGATACGGTGAATCTGAACCCGGTGCTGAAGAAGGCCGGCGTAGTGGATGCCGGCGGCCAGGGCTACATCATCATCTGGCAGGCCATGCTGGAGTGTCTCCAGGGCCGGTTCGTCATGCCCGAGGAAGCAGATGAGCCTGTCCGGGAGAAGGCCGACTTCGCCGCCATTGACGATGAGGAGATCACCTTCACCTTTGACACCGTGTTCATCGTCCGCAAGACCGTGGACAAACCCCTGGACGGCCTGCGGGCCTATCTGAGCAGCATCGGCGACTGCCTGGTCATCGGTGAGGACGATGAGGCCTTCAAGGTCCATGTCCACACGGACATCCCCGGCAGTGCCCTGACGGAAGCCCAGAAATACGGCACCCTGGAGGTGGCCAAGATCGAGAATATGCGCATCCAGCATGAGGATGTGGCCGCCGGACGGAAGGCCATCTCCGCTGACGATCTGGATGACGAGAGCGAGATGCCCCACGGCAATGCCGGTCCCGCCGCTCCGGAAAAGGAGCTGGGTGTGGTGGCCGTGTGCGCCGGCGACGGTCTGGCTTCCCTGTTTAAAGAACTGGGCGCTGACGCCGTGGTCACCGGCGGACAGACTATGAACCCCTCCACCCAGGACATTCTGGCCGCTGTGGACAGCACCCCGGCCAACACTGTGTTCGTATTCCCCAACAACAAGAACATCATCATGGCAGCCCAGCAGTGCGCGCCCCTGACGGAAAAGCAGGTGGTGGTCATTCCCACCGGCGCCGTGCCCCAGGGTATCTCCGCCATGATCAACTATGACCCCTCCGCCACCGCTGAGGACATGGAGGCCGTGTTCAACGAGTCCATCGGGACGGTCCACACCGCCCAGGTGACCTATGCCGCCCGGGACTCCGAGTTTGACGGACACCACATCCTGGCCGGGCAGTATCTGGCCCTGCTGGACGGCGCCCTGGTGGGCAGCTTCGACGCCTTCCCCGCCCTGCTGGAAGCGCTGAACAAAAAAATCGCGGCGCTGGACCCCAGCCTCATCAGCGTGTACTACGGCGAGGACATCCAGGAGGCCGATGCGGAGGAAACCGCCGGAATCATCGGCGCAGCCTTCCCCAATGCCGAGGTCATGACCGTCAACGGCGGTCAGCCCGTGTACTACTACATGATCAGCATCGAATAATCAGAAATACAAAACCCGCGGCGAAACAGAGCGTTTCGCCGCGGGTTTTTTCTGTTTCAGTCGCTGTTGACCACAATGTACGGCTGGATCGCACCGGCCACGCTGGAGATTGGCATGGTCTGAAGCCAGATCCGGCCCGGACCGGTGAGGACAGTGTTGAACAGGCCCTCCCCGCCGAACAGCACATTCTTCGCTCCGGACACCTGCCGGATGTCGATGGACACCGACGGCTCAAAGCCCAGCACATTCCCCGTGTCCACGATGATCTGCTGGCCCCGGGCCAGCTGGTATTCCACCAGTTCCCCGTCCACTTCCGCAAAGGCCATGCCCGTGCCGGACAGCTTCTGCATGATGAAGCCCTCGCCGCCGAAGAAGCCGGCACCGAACTTTTTATTGAAATGGGTGCTCAGCTTCACCCCGGCCTCGGAGGCCAGAAACGACGATTTCTGGAGGATGACCTCCCGGCCGGGCGCGATGTCCAGGGGCAGGATGCGGCCCGGAAAACTGGAGCCAAAGGCGATCATGCCCATGCCGTTGGCGGTGTAAACATTCTGGAACAGACTCTCCCCGGAGAATGCCCGGGAAAACATCTTCCCCAGTCCGCCGCCGGTGGTCCGCATTTCCATATTGGGGCTCATCCATACCATGGAGCCCTTTTCCGTGATCATCTGCTCCCCGTTGGTCAGCTCGCACACCACCACCGGGAACGATCCGCCCTTGATCTCGTATTTCATACGCGTCTCCTCTCTGTCAGTCCCTCTGACACCCTCAGTATAGCCCACATCATCGGGAATTTCAACTGAAGGATCGGACGCCCCGGGCGGGAAAAAGTTCCCGCAAAGCAGAAACCGCCCCCGGACCGGTCCGGGGGCGGTAATGTTATGATTCGACGGGTTCCTCCGCAGGCACTTCCGGCGGTGCGGCACGCATATTGGACACGATCAGCCATGCGGACAGCACCAGCATCCCGGCACAGCCCAGGAGCATGAGCTTCATGGCAAAATACCGTTCGTCTCCCAGGGTCACCAGGCACAAAAATGCGCCCAGCAGGGTGAAAAACAGCGTCCTGTAGGTGCGTACCCGGTTGAATGCGTACCCCGCCAGATAGTAGAAGGCGACGGCGGCGGCGCTGAGGGCCAGAATCTCGAATCCGAAGGACCAGGCACTGGGCTCCGTACCGTGGAGCTTATAGCTCACCACCAGCCAGTAGCAGCACAGCAGGGCAGGCAGAGAGGTGCACAGGCACAGCATGGCCGGTTCCCGCTTTTTATACGGAGCCGCCAGCACATACACATACGCCGCCCCCGTCAGCACCGCCAGCAGGGCCAGCAGGCGCAGGAGGGTGTGATACCGGTCCATGCCCGCCATCACCAGCAGGAGCACGCCGCCCGCGATCATCAGCGCCGCAAACAGCCAGCCGCAGTAATTGGTCAGGGGCAGCAGGCCCCGGAATGCCGTCTCACAGGAATCCGGCGGGGTGAACCCCTGTTTTTTCAGGCCCAGCACCACCGCCAGAAGTCCCGCCGCCGCGGCCAGACACACCACTGCCGCAATCGTGTTCCAGATACTGCCCGGGATCACCAGACCGGTGTCCGCCTCAAAGGCGGCCTGCTTCTGGATCCATCTGAAAAATGCGCCGAATGCCGCGGCCACGCAGACATAGCAGCTTATAATCAAAGCGTTTTTCCGCATATCGTTCATCCTGTCTCAATAGATTGTACCAGAGGATACCAATCTATTTTACCCGTCTGTCCGCCTGCCGTCAAGTGATTTCGAAAGGAGCCGCCATGAAACCTGTCGCCGCCGTGTCTGTCATCGCCCTGCTGGTGGCATTGCTGCTGCCGGTTTTCTGGCGTGCCCCGGCAGCAGCGGAGCCGGCCCCCACACCCCTTGCCGGAGCGGATGCTGAGACGATCCTGACCGTTAAAACCGGGGACGCCGTCACGGAGACCACCATGGCGGAGTATCTCCCCGGCGTGCTGGCCGGCGAGATGCCCGCTCTGTTTGAGCAGGAGGCCCTGAAAGCCCAGGCCGTGGCCGCCCGGACCTACATTCTCTACCGTGCCGCCCACCGGCCGGAGGCCCATCCGGACGCGGACATCTGCGATGATCCCGCCTGCTGCAAGGCCTGGGCGTCCGAGTCGGATCTGCGGGAAAAATGGGGGGAACAGTTTGATACTTACTATGCCAAAATGACCGCCGCCGTCCGGGACACGGACGGGGCGTATCTGTCCTACGGCGGAGCACCAATTCAGGCAGTGTTCCACTCCTCCTCTCCCGGCCGGACCCAGGCCAGCGGAGAGATCTGGAACGACTGCCCCTACCTGCTGTCCGTGTCCTCCCCCGAGACGGCGGCGGATGTGCCGGATTTCGTGTCCCAGGTGGAGGTGAGCCCGGAGGAATTCCGCACCCAGCTGCTCACCGCCTGTCCCGCCATGGAGTTTCCCGATGACCCGGCCGGCTGGGTGGAGGGCACGACGGAAAATACCAGCGGCCGGGCGGATCACACCACCGTGTGCGGCACCGACATTTCCGGCACGCAGATGCGAAGCCTCTTCTCCCTGCGCTCGGCGGCCTACACCCTGGAATACACGGCCCGGGGCACCTTTCTCTTCACCGTCACCGGCTACGGCCACGGGGTGGGCATGAGCCAGTACGGGGCCAATGTGTTCGCAAAAAACGGCTGGACTTATGACGCCATTCTGGCCCACTATTACCCCGGCACGGAACTGAAATCCCCGTGACGGACGGACAGCCGCACTTCCCCGTCCTCCGCCGTCACGGCCAGGGTGTCCCCCGCCGCCAGGGTCCCCTCCAGGATCATGACGGAAGCCGGGTCCTCAATGGCGGTCCGCACCGCCCGGCGGAGGGGCCGGGCGCCGTAGGATTTATCATACCCCTTGTCGGTCAGGGCCGCCACGGCGGAGTCGTCCGCATCCAGCCGGATGCCCAGCTCCCCCAGCCGGTTCCCGGCGTCCCGGAGCATCCGCCGGGCGATGGCGGACACATCCTCCCGGGACAGCTGGCGGAACACTACCGTCTCGTCCACCCGGTTCAGAAATTCCGGCCGGAAGGTCTGCTTCAGCTCCGAGAGCACCGCCCGGCGCAGCTGGGCGTTCTCCCGCTCCCCGTCTACCGTGGGGTCCAGGAACCCCAGCCGGGTCCGGTCCGTGATGGCCTTGGCCCCGATGTTGGAGGTCATGACGATCACGCAGTTGCGGAAATCCACCGTGCGTCCCTTGGCGTCCGTGAGACGGCCGTCCTCCAGTACCTGGAGCAGCACGCTCCACACCTCCTCGTCCGCCTTCTCGATCTCGTCAAACAGCACCACGGAGTAGGGCCGGCGGCGGACTTTTTCCGTCAGCTGACCCCCGTCGTCATAGCCCACATAGCCCGGCGGGGACCCGATCAGCTTGGACACCGCCTGCTTTTCCATATACTCGGACATATCGAACCGGATCAGCGCCGACTCCTCCCCGAACAGAGACTGGGCCAGAGCCCGGCACAGCTCCGTCTTGCCCACGCCCGTGGGCCCCAGGAACAGGAAGGAGCCGATGGGCCGGCCCGGCTCCTTCAGCCCCACCCGGCCCCGGCGCACCGCCCGGACCACAGCGGACACCGCCTCGTCCTGGCCGATCACCCGGCGCTTCAGCTCGTCCTCCATGGTCAGAAGTTTCCGGCTCTCGTCGTCGGTGAGGGACGCCACGGGGATGCCCGTCCAGTCCGACACCACCGCCGCCACATCCTCCGCCGTGACCGTGGCCCGCACCGCCCGCTGCTGGGCCTCCCACCGGCGCTTTGCCGTCTCCACCGCCTGCCGGGCCTTCTCCTCCCGGTCCCGGATGCCTGCGGCCAGCTCAAAGTCCTGACTGCGCACGGCCTGATCCTTTTCCTCCGTCAGCCGCCGCAGCTCACTACGCAGCTCCCGCAGCTCCGGCGGCTCCGCCGCCCCCTCCATCCGAACCCGGGAGGCCGCCTCGTCCATCAAATCGATGGCCTTGTCCGGCAGAAACCGGCCGGTAATATACCGCACGGACAGGCGCACCGCCGCATCGATGGCCTCATCGGAAATTTTCAGGCGGTGGTGGGTCTCATACTTCTCCCGCAGGCCCCGGATGATGGCCGCCGTCTGCTCCGGGGTGGGCTCCCCCACCGTCACCGGCTGGAACCGCCGCTCCAGCGCCGCGTCCTTCTCGATGTATTTCCGGTATTCCTCGATGGTGGTGGCCCCGATGACCTGCAGTTCGCCCCGGCCCAGGGCGGGCTTGATGATGTTGGCCGCGTCAATGGCCCCCTCCGCGCTGCCCGCGCCGATGATGGAGTGGAGCTCATCGATGAACAAAATCACATCCCCGGCCCGGGTGACCTCCCGGAGGACGGCCTTCACCCGGTCCTCAAAATCCCCCCGGTACTTTGTCCCGGCCACCATGGCCGTCAGATCCAGGGACACCAGCCGCTTGTTCCGCAGCGGCTCCGGCACCGTCCCCGCCGCCAGCTGGCGGGCGATGCCCTCGGCCACGGCGGTCTTGCCCACCCCCGGCTCCCCGATGAGGGCCGGGTTGTTCTTCGTCCGGCGGGACAGAATCTGCAGTACCCGGCGGATCTCCGTGTCCCGGCCGATCACCGGGTCCAGCTGGCCGTTCCGGGCCGCCTCGGTCAGGTCCCGGCCGTACTGGTCCAGGGTGCGGGTGTCGCTTTTCCGGGCCGGGGGCCGGGGCGGCTGGGAAGTGCGGGGCTT
>JALFTG010000001.1 GCA_022779345.1 Oscillospiraceae bacterium
CTATTTTGCAAAAAGGAGGTAGCAGAATCTATGACAAAAGCGGAATTTGCCGCACGGCTGCAGCATGCCTGTGCGGCGGTCACGGCGGCGGAGGCGGAACTGACGGAGATTGACTCCAGATTCGGCGATGCCGACCACGGCCTGACCATGGCGAAGATCGCCGGGACCATTTCCAAAGCGGTGGAGGAGTCCGACGGCGGCATCCAGTCCATGCTGGACGATGCGGCCATGGCGGTCATGTCCCTGAACGGCGGCAGCGCCGTGCCCCTGTGGAACACCTGGCTGGACGGTATGCAGGAGGACGCCCCGGAGGGGGAGGAGATCGATATCCCCGGTATCCAGGCCATCTTTGCCAAAGCCTTTGAGGAGATCGACGATATGTCCGGCGCCAAGGTGGGGGATAAGACCATGATGGATGCCCTGATTCCTGCCAGCGAGGCCATCGCCGCCTATTCCGGCACCAGTGAGGAGGAGCTGTTCGCTGCCGCTGCCAGAGCCGCCGCAGACGGAGCGGAAGCCAGCAAGCAGTTCGTGTCCAAATTCGGCCGGGCAAAGAGCTACGGCGCAAAAACCATCGGCACGCCCGATGCCGGCGCTGTGTCCATGTCCTGCTTCTTCCAGGGCCTGGCCCAGGCATAACCATGTCCTTTGGCCCGCACAGCGGGTATGATATCGATTAAAAATTGCAGGAGGTACGATCCATGAAAATGAAGAAATTTATGAACGCCCCCGAAACCGTTACAGATGAGGAACTGACCGGTCTGGGTCTGGCTTACTCTGACATCCTGGATGTGGACGACCATCTGGTCATCAGCAAGGATCTGGCCGATGCGGACCGGGTCACCATCGTTACCTACGGCGGTTCCGGCCATGAGCCTGCCCAGGCTGGATTTGTGGGCAAGGGAGGTCTGGACATCCAGGCTGTGGGCGATATTTTTGCCGCTCCCAACGGCCAGCTGGTGTTTGACGCCATGAAGCTGGCGGACAAGGGCCACGGCGTGCTGCTGCTGACACTGAACTATGCCGGTGACCAGCTGGCCGGCAAGCAGGCCATGAAGCTGGCCAAAAAGGCCGGAATGAATGTGCGCCAGGTGGTCACCTGCGAGGAAATCCAGTTCGATCCCAATGGCGAGGATAACAAGCGGGGTCTGGCCGGCGCCGTGGCCCTGTACCATGTGGCCGCCGCCGCTGCTCGGGAGGGCAAGACCCTGGATGAGGTGGCCGAGATTGCCCAGCGCTATGCGGACAACATGGCCTCCATCACCATCAAGACTACCGATGCCACCCATCCCCAGAACGGGATGTCCTTCGGCGATCTGGGCGAGACGGATCTCATGGAGATCGGCGCCGGTCAGCACGGCGAGGGCGGCGGCGTGCGCGTGCCTATGATGTCTGCCAAAGACACTGTTGCCACCGTGGCCGGGGCTCTGTGCAAAAATCTGGACCTGAAGGCCGGGGACAAGGCATTTGTCATGATCAACGGCTGCGGCGCTACCACCATGATGGAAATGCTGGTCCTGTTCAAGGACACCGTGGAATTCCTGAAGGCCATGGATGTGGAAGTGGTCGGCAACATGGTGGGCGAGATCCTCACCGTGCAGGAGGCCGCCGGATTCCAGATGAACATCGCCAAGTGGGACGATGAGATCATCCGCCTGTGGAATACCCCCATGCACACCCCGGCATTCAGTAAGGAGTGATCGGTTATGGCAGACGCAATCGGCAATAAGGCCGCAAAAGATTACCATCTGGATATTCCCGCCCCGGAGCAGGGCTTCTTTGCCAAGGGCCTGGGCCACGGGGACTGGGGCGCGAAAAACCGCCTGTCCCGCCTGTTCAATCCCAAAAGCGGCAACACCGTCATGCTGGCCTTTGACCACGGCTACATCATGGGTTCCACCTCCGGTCTGGAGCGGATGGATGTGACCATCGCCCCCCCTGTGCCAGTATGCGGATGTGCTCATGGGCACCCGGGGCGCTATCCGCTCCTGCATCCCGCCCACGGTGAGCAACCCCATCTGCCTCCGGGCCACCTATGATGCCAGCGTGCTGAAAGACGACATGAGCACCGGCAATGGCCTGGGTGCCGACATGGAGGCTGCCATCCGCATGAACGCCTCCGCCGTGGCTATCCAGTGCTTCATCGGCGGCGCCGGAGAAGCCCGGTCCCTGGAGACCCTGTGCAGGGCGGTGGACGCGGGCGAGCGGTACGGCATCCCCGTCCTGGGCGTCACCGCCGTGGGCAAGGAGATGGCCCGCACTACCCAGTATTTCCTGCTGGCCACCCGCATTCTGGCGGAGCTGGGCTCATCTTTCGTCAAGACCTATTACTGCGACGACTTTGAAAAAGTGGTGGCCGCCTGCCCGGTGCCCATCGTCATCGCCGGCGGCAAGAAACTGCCCGAGGACGAAGCCCTGACTATGGCCTACCGTGCCATTTCCGACGGCGCGAGAGGTGTGGACATGGGCCGGAACATCTTCCAGAGCGAGCACCCCGCCGCCATGTGTCAGGCGGTGGCCAAAATCGTGCACGAGAAATACACCGACAAGGAAGCCTTCCAGTTCTATCAGGAGCTGGCTTTCGGAACAAAATAACAAGGAGGAGTCTCTCATGGCAGCGGAATATATGCACATCGGCATCCCCGTCCTGAACAGAAAGCCCGGCATGGTCTACAATGAGTGGGGCAAATTCTGGGTGAACGAGAGTGTGGATGAATACGATTACAAAATCGAGTACCTGAAGTTTGAAGAGGGCACCCGCTTCCCGGAGATCCTCTCCAAGCAGCCCCATGTTGCCTACAAAGTAGACGATATGGCCCCCTATCTGGCGCAGGCCCAGCAGGTCATTTTCGGGCCGGAGGCCCTGGGCGACAATGTGCGCCTGGCCTTCATCACGCTGGATGACGCCATCATCGAGCTGTACGAAGAGAAATAACGATACCGTCCCCGGGAGAAACTGTAAATTTTTCCCGGGGATTGTTATGTCTCCGGTACGAGCAGCGTGTCCAGATACGCCCAGTCCATGCCGTCGCTGCAACAGTAAACGGTTGTGGAGATATGGCCTCCGAGGGGCGTCACCATCACGGCGGTGTCCCGGAAGTCCATACTCACCAGACCGTCAGGTCCGCAATATAAAATGTGCAGCCGGACATCCTCGTTGGATAAACTGTAGTTGCCTGTCATACGGCTCAGGGACAGGGCGGCCAGATAATCGTTCAGCGCCTGGGGATCGGTGCAGACAGCCGCTTCCCGGCCGTCGTTTTGCCGGATGCTCTCAATGGTGTACGCTGAGGCTTCCCCGCCGGAGAACAGGTAGGTCTGTCCGTCCGCCTGGTCATAGGCCAGGGACACATAGCCGCAGCTCATGATCAGTGCGAAGAAGATGCATCCCACCGCCAGACTGCCCGCCATCCGTTCCCGGGGGCGGATCACATTGGCCAGCCGGTACCGCAGGGAGGCCGCTGAGGCCGACAGGCAGGTGGTAAATCCCCGCTCGTCCCCGGCGGTGCGAAGCAGCAACTGGGCATACTTCCGGCGGGTGCCGTCATCCGCATCCAGCAGCACTGTCTCATCGCAGCTCAACTCCAGGTCTTCGGCGCTGCGGCGCATGGCGAACCACATGAGGGGATTGAACCAGCACATGGCGGTGCAGAATACCAGGAAAAACTTGGTCATCGCGTCCTCCCGGCCGATGTGGACGATCTCATGCCGGAAGATCAGGGTCAGCTCCTCCTGGGAGTAGTCCCGCTCCGGCAGCACCACCCGGATGCTCCGGCGGAAAAAGCCGATGGACAGCGGCGTGCGCACCGCCGGGGAGATGACCAGCTGGAGAACAGGCCGTTTGATCCCCGCCTGCCGCTGCTCCCGCAACCATAAATCCAGTACCGCCGGATCGTTGACAGGCCGGGCGGGGGAGAGAATCCGCTGGCGAAACAGCAGATGAGAGACGGTTTTCCATCCCAGCACCCCCAGAAATCCCGCCAGCCACGCCAGTGCCGCCCACCGGATGCCATCTCCCGGAAACCGCAGGATCCACCGGGGCGCGGACACCTCCATGTAGCTCATCTGGGTGATGTACAGATAGTTTGGCAGCAGCCACAGCACGGCGCAGGTCCGGGCATTGATCTGCTTCCGGATCAGCGGCATCACCAGCAGCAGCAGAAGCAGATAGTACACGCTGATGTGCAGGAAAATGCCGAAACACACCGACAGCATGGCCTGAAACGACCTTTCCGCCCCGTTCAGCACCGTCTCCAGCAAGGACAGGGTGACGAGAAATCCCGGCAGGATCACCGCCGGGAGAAAGGGCGTATACCGGGGCTTCCCGTCTGCCGGGCCGGGAGTTGTCTCCCGCTCGGTTTTGGAAAACACCGCATAGCCCATGGCGGCGGAGAAGCAGAACGCCCAGAATCCCCGGATCAGCAGCTCCGTGCCGTTCATAGTGCGTCCCTCTCCAGCAGAGTCCGGAGTTCATCCAGCTCCTCCCGGGTCAGTCCGCCGCCGCACAGGGCGCTGGCAAAGGCGGACATACTGCCCCCGCACAGCTTCTGAACGAAGCTGCGGCTCTGGGCGGCCAGATAGTCCTCCCGGGACACCAGCGGCGTGTAAAGACTGCGCCGCCCCTGCTTCTCCACGGACAGGAACCCCTTGTCCGCCAGCCGGGTCAGCAGCGTCAGCAGGGTGGTCACCGCCATGGGATGGGCCGGGTCCAGCCGGGACGCAATGTCCGCCCGGGACGCAGGCACCGCACAGGCCCACACCGCCTGCATGACCTCCAGCTCCCCGTCCGGCAGTCTGCGGATAGAATCCATAAGCTCACTCCTTTTCTACAAATGTAGTATATTTATATTCTACATTTGTAGAGCTGGCTTGTCAAGACGCACAGAAAAACCGCCGTGCATCCGGAATTCCGGGTGCACGGCGGTTTTGGCGTTTCAGGACAGGGTCCGGGAGATGCGGGCCACGGCGTGTTCCAGCCGCTTGAGATGGGCGGTCTTGTTCTTTTCCATCCGGGTGGTGGGACCGGAGATGCTGATGGCGGCATAGGTGCGGCCCGAGGCGTCCAGCAGCGGCTTGGCATAGCAGGTCAGGCCCAGTTCCGTCTCCTCATTGTCGCAGGCATAGCCGTCAAAGCGCACCCGGTCCAGAATCTGCAGCAACTCCCGGGCGTCCTTGATGGAGTAGGGGGTGCTCTGGACGAAGGTGGTGTTACGAATGTACTGGTTCAGCACCTGATCGGACTGATAGGCCAGGATGGCCTTGCCTGTGGCGGTACAGTGGGCGTACTGGCTGTATCCCAGCGCTGTGTCCATTTTCAGCCAGGAGCTGCCCAGGGCCTTGTCAATGAAGATGACCCGCACGCCGCCGTCCAGAATGGCGATATGGCAGGTCTCACCCGCATCATCCGCCACCTCCTGGAGGATCGGGTGGGCGATATGGACCAGTTCCATCCGGTTATAGGCCAGCATCCCCAGAGAGAACATATTCAGCCCAAGCCGGTATTTTCCAGACGCCGTCTTGGTGACGAACCCCCGGTTTTCCAGCGTGACCATAAACCGGAAAGCCGTGCTGCGGCTGACGCCCAGCAGTTTTCCCACCTCAGCGGCGCTCAGTTCCTCGTATTCAAAAAAGAGATTCAGGATAGACAGGGCACTGTCCACCGTGCCGATGATATACCGGCTTTCCGCTTCCTGATTTTCCATGTCCAAAAAATTGCACAACCTTTCCGGGCAAATTGTTTGAATGGATTATACACCAATGAAACGATTGTGTCAAATGACGAAACGCCACTTATGAAAATTGCTATATTTTTCCAGCCTTATTGACAATCCTGTTATATTTGTTTTATAAATTTAAACGATAAATTTCATATAATAAAATAGATGTTTTACTATATGAAAAAATAAGCAAAAAGGAGTGCGCGCAATGAAAGAGATCCGTTTGCACGGTCGCGGCGGACAGGGTGTGGTGAAGGCGTCCCACATCGTGGTCAAAGCGGCTGTCAGAAAGGATGGCTACGGACAGTTCATCCCGTTTTTCGGCGTGGAGCGGAAGGGATCCCCGGTGTTTGGCTTCCTGCGTCTGTCCGATGCCCCCATCCGCAGAAAAACGCAGGTCTACGCCCCGGACATCCTCGTCATCTTTGATGACACCCTGGTGAAGCTGCCCGCCACCTATGCGGGACTGAAAGAGGGCGGCACGGTGATCATCAACTCCACGAAAACCGCCGAAGAGCTGGACATCCCGGCCCAGGCGGGTGAGATCGCCATCGTGGACGCCACCGGCATTTCCGAATCCCTGTTCGGCAAGAACATGCCCAACACCTCCATGCTGGGTGCTCTGGCAAAGGTGACGGATATGGTGGACAAGGATGCCCTGTTCGATGAAATTGCGGAGGCTTTCGGCGAGTCCAACAGGACTGCCGCCCAGAAAGCCTATGACACCGTGGCCATTACGGGAAAGTGAGGGAGCAGGCATGGACAATCGTTTTGTAACGCCTCTGGGCAACGAGGGAATGTATGTTCTGGATACCGCCGCCTGGCGGATCGTCCGTCCGGTGATGAACAAGGAAACATGTATCAACTGCGGCATCTGCATGGGCTACTGCCCGGTGAATTCCGTTTATTTTGAGGACGGACAGTTCCGCATTTCCTATGACTACTGTAAGGGCTGCGGCATCTGCGCCGCAGAGTGCCCGAAGCAGGCGATCACGATGGAAGAGGAGGAGAAGTGATATGGCAAAGAGAGTTGCGATGACCGGCAACACCGCCGCATATACCGGTGCGTCCCTGTGCCGGCCCGATCTGATCGCCGCTTATCCCATCACGCCCCAGTCCTCCGTGGTGGAGGGTCTGGCCCAGATGGTGTATGACGGCAAGCTGGATTCCAATTTCGTGCAGGTGGAGTCCGAGCACTCCGCCATGAGCGTGGTGCAGGGTGCCGCTGCCGCCGGCGGACGTGTATTCACCGCCACCAGCGCCCAGGGCCTGGCTCTGATGTATGAGCCCTACTTCCGGATGTCCACCCTGCGTATCCCCATGGTCATGGCCATCGCCACCCGGGAGATGACCTCCCCCGAGACCATCTGGAGCGGCCAGCAGGACGCCATGAGTGTCCGGGAAGCGGGCTGGATTCAGATGTACTGCGAGAGCAACCAGGAGATTCTGGACATGATGATCCAGGGCTACATGATCGCCGAGGACCCGCGGGTGCAGCTGCCGGTGAACATCTGCTATGACGGCTTTTACAGCTCCCACCTGATTGAGGGGCTGGAGATCCCCGCCCAGGAGGATGTGGATGCTTTCCTGCCGCCTCACAGCGGCTATACCTATCTGGACCCCGGCCATCCCCAGGCCCTGGACCCCCTGACCCCCGGTGAACTGATGCTCCAGTACCGGAAGGAGCACCTGGATGCCATGGCCCGAGCTCTGACTGTCATCGACGAGGTGGACGCCAGATTTGCCTCCAGCTTCGGTAGAAGCTACGGTGGACTCATCGAGGAATACGAAATGGAAGACGCGGATGTAGTCATCATTACCATCGGCGGCATGTCCGGCACCGGCAAGGACGCGGTGGACGCCGCCCGGGAGCAGGGAATCAAAGCCGGTCTGATCAAGCTCCGCTTTGTCCGTCCTTTCCCGGCCCAGCGGCTGGCTGTTGCACTGGCAGGGAAGAAGGCATTCGCTGTGGTGGACCGCAGTGTGTCTTTCGGCTGGAGCCGCGGCCCCATGTATATGGAGACCAAGGCCGCTGTTGCCGATGCGGACGAGCGGTATGCCAGCTTCTCCGCCATCGGCGGACTGGGCGGTGCGGACCTGTCCTTTGACCATATGCTGGGTGTCATCCGGAAACTGGACGAGATCAAAAACGAGCCGGGTGAGCGGGAACCGCTCTGGCTCATGCAGAACTGAGGGGAGGGCAAGATCATGTCTTATATCGATGTTTTGAAGGAAACCCGGAATGTGATGACCCCCGGCTCCTCTGCCTGCCAGGGCTGCGGCGGTGAGCTGATCCTCCGCCGGGTCATGCAGATCGCCGGGAACAACAGCGTGTTTGCCGTGCCTCCCGGCTGTATGGCCGGCGCCGGCGTGGACGGCTGGAACTTCTCCAACGGCTGTACCGCCCCCATTCATATCACCCTGCTGGACAACACCGCCTCCTTTATGTCCGGTGTCAGTGAGATGTACCAGCGCCGGGGCCGGACGGATGTGAACATTGTGGCCATCGCCGGTGACGGTGCCACCGCCGACTGCGGCTTCCAGAGTCTGTCCGGCGCCGCTGAGCGGGGGACCAGAATGCTGTATGTGTGCTATGACAACGAGGGCTATATGAACACCGGCTATCAGCGCAGCTCCACCACCAGCCTGGGGTCCAGCACCTCTACCACCCCCGCCGGAGCGGCCATCAACGGCAAGGAGCAGCAGCAGAAGTATGTGCCCCTGATCATGGCCATGCACAATATCGAATACTGCGCCACCGCATCGCCCTCCAACATGGCGGATCTGGTGGCAAAGATTCAGAAGGGCCTGGCCGCCAGCAAGCGGGGTTTTGCTTATCTCCATGTGTTCTCACCCTGCCCCACCGGCTGGAAGTTCCAGCCCGACCAGTCCATTCAGGTGGCGCGGAAAGCCGTCGCCTCCAATCTGTTCCCCATCTGGGAGATGGAGAACGGCAAACTCACCCTGACGGAGAACCGCAAACCCATCACGATCCGGGAATTTGTGGCGGGCATCGGCAAGTTCTCCAAACTCTCCGATGAGGAGATCGACGCCATCCAGACCATGGCGGACAACCGCTATGCCACGCTGCAGAAACTGGCGGCAAAATAAGTTCATCTGTGAATTGAGGGGAATGAAAACAGAAAATAAGAAAAAAGAAAGAAGATGACAGTATGAACGAAAAGCAAAGAAAGCTCTCCATCGGCACCAGCTTTGCCCTCGCTTCCGCATGGTTCGGGACCCATTGCGGCAGCGGCTTCGCCACCGGTGCACAGGCAACCTCCTTCTGGGTGAAATACGGTGCCCACGCCATTTATCTTCCTATCATTTCAGCCATCATCATGGCCGCGGTGGCTGTGATCATGTGGGAGCTGATCCGCCTCACCGGATCGGAGACCTACCGGCAGTACGCGGATGAGCTGTTCCGCCCCTATCACAAGGTGTTCGGACTCATCTATGAGATTCTCTTCATCGGCATCATGGTCATGGGCGTCAGCGCGGTATTTGCCGGTGCCGGTGAGCTGATGGCCCAGGCCCTGGGCTGGAACTATGTACTGTGCGTGATACTGTTTATCGCCCTGACGGTGGTGCTCACCATGTTCGGTTCCAATGTGATCCGCAACTCCGCCTCCGTGCTGTCCACCATTTTGATCGTCGTCATCGCCGTGTGTACCATCATCGGGATGCGCGCTCCCAATGCCCACCTGGGCGAAGTGGTGCGTACCTGGGACACGGAGTACAGCGCCGGCAGTGCCATTTGGTCTGCCATCCTCTATGCCAGCTTCCAATGCGTCATTCTGGGGTCTACCGTGAACATGGCCGGCGGCCTGAAAACAACCGGTGATGTCAAGGCATCCGGGCTTCTGGGCTTTGCCATGAACTGCGTCATGATGGTCCTGCTGACCTATATGCTGCTGTCCTTCTATCCGGAGACTACCGGTGAGACGCTGGCGGTGCTGGCCATTCTCAACAGCATCGGCAAGCCCTGGCTGTCCACGGCCTATTCTCTCATGCTGTTCCTGGCCTTCATCACCACCGCCATCTCCTGTATCGGTTCACTCACCACCCGGTTTGAACTGCTGAGCAAGGACCTGATCAAAAAAGACACGGTCCGCCGCTTTGTGTTCTCCCTGGGCATCATCCTCATCTGCTTCGGTCTGGCCCAGTTCGGCCTGCTGAATATCATCAAGAAGGGCTACAACGCCGTGGGTTATCTGGGAATTCCTTTTGTCATCCTGCCCACGCTGATTCTCGGCCCCATGAAAATCAAAAAGCTCCGGGCGCAGCGGAGCGAAGAAACCCGGTAACATACCCGACCCATGCCCTCCGGCACAGATCCTGCCCGCCGGAGGGCAATTTTCAAATGGAGGGAATTCCATGAAAGACATTCTGACCCTTGCGGTCGTGAATTTTGCCCCGGTGTGGGGCGACAAAGACAACAATCTGAAGCGGATCTGTGAATACACCGAGGCCGCTGCCCTGCGGGGCGCGCAGATGGTCCTGTTCCCGGAGACAGTCCTCACCGGCTATGACATCGAGCCGGGGGACCTGGACCGGGAGGAGCGGATGCACCGGCGTCTGGCGGAGACGATCCCCGGTCCGGCCACGGACGCCGTCTGCGCCCTGACCCGGAAGTACGGCATCTATGCCGCCTTTGGCATGGCTGAGCGGGATGCCGGGGATCCGGCCAGGGTCTACAACGCGGCGGCAGTCTGCGGCCCGGACGGCCTGATCGGCAGCTGCCGGAAAATCCATCTCCCCTTTGCCGAAAGTCTGTGGGCGGACAGCGGGGAAAAACCATTTTTATTTGAAACTCCCTGGGGACCTGTTGGCATCGGCATCTGTTATGATGTATACTGTTTCCCGGAGGTCACCCGGTACGCCCGGGCCATGGGCGCCCGGCTGTTTCTGAACTGTACCGCCATCTGCACCCTGGAGTCTCCCGGTGCCGGCGGTGAACTGGGCAATCTGTGCCTGCAGTATCTGGCGGTGAACAACGATCTGTTCATTGCCTCCTCCAACCTGTGCGGCCGGGATGTGACCTCCTGGTTCATGGGCGGGTCCGGCATCATCGGTCCGTCCACCACCATGACCCATTTCCGATATGCCGCGGGAGAGCCGTTTCTGGCCCCCGGGGCGGACGAGAGCGGCCTGCGCCTGGCCACCATCGACCTGTCCGACACCCGCCACTCTTTCCTTGCCAGTATGTGGAACGGCGGCATGGACAAGTGCGACTGGCAGCCGGACCGGTATGCGGACTGGTTCCGGGAGGCAAGGGAGACCGATTACTGGGCACATCACTGAAGGAGCGATTCTATGACGAACACGAAATTTGTAACCGGCTATGAGGCGGCCTGCGCCATCCCCGACGGGGCGACGGTGGCGGTGGGCGGTTTCTGCGGCTTCGGCAGCCCGGACGAGGTGCTGCAGGGAATGCGGGAGCGCTTTGAACGCACCGGCTCCCCGCAGAATATTACGCTGTTCAAAGGCGTCAGTGTGGGCGACAAGGGGGAGCGGGGCGTGAGCAGAATTGCCCTGGAGGGCCTGGTGGGCAAGGTAATCTGTGCCCATGTGGGGCTGGAGCCGCCCCTGGCCCGGATGATCGAGGAGGACAGGTGCCTGGCCTATCTGCTGCCCCTGGGAACCATCACAGAACTGTACCGGGCTGCGGCATCCCACCGCCCCGGCGTCATGACCGGAACCGGCCTGGAGACCTTTGCCGATCCCCGGGTGGAGGGCAGCAAGGCCAACCGCCGCACGGCCGAGGAGGGCGGGGACATTGTGTCCCTGATGACTCTGGACGGGGAGGAATGCCTGTATTACCCGGCCATGCCCATCCATGTGGCTGTGATCCGGGGCACCACCGCAGACCGGCAGGGGAATGTCTCCATGGAGCGGGAGGCCCTCCAGAGCGACCAGTTTGAGGCCGCCGCCGCGGCCCACAATTCCGGCGGCATTGTCATCGTCCAGGTGGAACGGATCGTGGACGGACCCCTGGATCCCCAAAAAGTGGTCCTGCATCACTTCATGGTGGACTATATCGTCCAGGCGGCGCCGGAGCACCATCTGCAGGGCTTCGACACCCCGGAATTCCGTCCGGAACTGACCGGCGAGGTCCGCCGGGGGACCGGTGTGTCCGGCGGAATCCCGCCCATGCCCCTGAATGACCGGAAGGTCTGCGGCCGCCGGGCGGTGCTGGAACTGCGGGAGAATGACATCATCAACCTGGGCATCGGTATGCCTGACTCTGTCGCTGCTGTTGCGGCGGAGGAGGGGATCGCGGACAGGTTCACCCTGTCCATCGAGTCCGGTGTGCTGGGGGGCGTGCCCCTGTCCGGCCTGGGACTGGGCGCCAGCCGGTATCCCGAGGCCATCTATAAAATGGCGGATGTGCTGAATCTCTATGACGGCGGATGCCTGGACATGGCGGTGCTGGGACTGGCGGAGATGGACGGGCACGGCAATGTGAATGTTTCCAGTTTTGGCGGCCGGGTCACCGGGCCGGGCGGATTCATCGACATTGCCCAGCACACAAAGACCGTCCTGTTCGTGGGCACCTTCACCGCCGGAGGCCTGCGGACATCCTATGACGGCGGAAAGCTGACCATCCTGCAGGAGGGCCGGTCTGTGAAGTTCCGGCGGCAGGTGGAACAGATCACCTTTTCCGGAAACTATGCCGTCCGCACGGACAAGCGCATCCTGGCCATCACCGAGCGGGCGGTGTTCCGCCTGACGGAGCAGGGGCTGGAACTGATCGAGATTGCCCCCGGCGTAGATCTGGAGCGGGACATTCTGGCCCACATGGAATTCACCCCCATCATCAGCCCGGACCTGAAAGAGATGGATCCCCGGATTTTCCGGGACGGCCCAATGGGCCTGACGCTGTGATACATTCCGGTAAAAGCGGCAGAGCATCCTGCTCTGCCGCTTTTTTATCCGGGAGTTTCCGGTTTGCTGAATTTTGATCCCTGTGAATGGGTGAATACTTGATTTTTACCAGACAGCGTGATATATTTTATATGTATTCCTATGTAAAAAAAATATATATATACATATATTTTTTACTGAGATAACCCTTTCACCGCAAGCATGATGTGGTTGTTCAAACTGCCGCGAGGGATTGAGTTGAAACACAGCGCCGCAGGCAATGAGCGCTGGGGAACATAAGATCTGAGAGGCAGCGGGACGACCGTTGCCTTTTGCTTTTTCAGTCAATACAATCCCGGAAAATCTAATCGAAAGGAGGGCCTGGGAATGCTGCAAAGAACCCCGTTGGATGGGGAAACCTACGCCGGAGCGCACCGGAGAAAGCGGCGCTGGCATCAGATCGTGACGGGCCTGGCCTGTGTTGTGGTGTTCTGCACGGTGTATGCCCTGATCCTTCCGGCAATCACGCTGGAAAATCAGGACTGCCCGCTTCCGGAGCATACCCATACCCCTGACTGCTATACCCAGGTGACATCCGCAGCCCGGCAGGAGCTGATCTGCCCGCTGGAGGAGACGGAGGGCCATGCCCATACCGATGCCTGCTATGATGAGACCGGAGAACTGGTCTGTCAACTGGAGGAGTCGGAAGGCCATGTCCACACGGACGCCTGTTATGCGCTGGTGGAGGAACCCGTTGACACGGAACTTCTCACCTGCACCATCCCTGAGGACGAAAACCATACCCATACCGCCTTGTGCTACGGCACCTGGGAGCTGACCTGCGGCATGGAGGAGCACGAACATACGCAAGTGTGCCGCACCGCGGAGACAGAAGCGGAAACGGACGGGTCTGATGAGAGCGAAACCTTCCCCGATGCACTGCCGGAAGGATATTGCGCCTATTTGTTCACCGATGCGTCGGGACTGACCGTCGAGGCATACGCGCCGGAAACCGCTTTTGGCGACCGGACGGTCACGCTCTGCGCGGAGGTGCTGGATGAGACCAGCACTGCTTATGCCCAGGCGCAGTCCGATCTGGATACGGCAGGCAGCACATATGATGGGTTCATTGCAATGGACATTCATTTTGCCGATGAAGACGGCGCGGAAGTGGAGCCGGATCCTGAGGCGGGCCGGGTATATGTGCGGCTGGATGCCCAGTCCCTGCTCCCGGAGGAAGCGGACCGGGATTCCATTGCCGTCCAGCATCACAGCGTGAAAGCTGTTCAGCACATCGGCACGGCCCCGGCAGTAGAGGAAACCGTGGTGCAGACCGTGGCGGATACCGGGGAGAGCACCGGATCGGTGGAGGTCACCGCCCCGTCCCGGCCTGCGGACACGGAGGATCCGGAGCACCTGAACGAACCGGCGGCCCTGCATATGACTGCCGAATTTTCCGTCCGCAATTTCTCTGTCTTTACCGTCACATGGAACAATGGAACCGTGACCGCCATGCTGCGGATTCATTATGTGGATGAA
>JALFTG010000044.1 GCA_022779345.1 Oscillospiraceae bacterium
GCCGCCGGGGCGCTGTGCCTGGAGCCGTTGGACCCGGCGGAGATCTTCCGTGGTCAGACCGTGGACGGCCGCCACCGGGACAAGGTGTACGCAGCGAAACAGGTGTTCGCGGAAAAGGGCTGGCCCTATCCCTATGAACCAACCGTGATCGGGGACGAGGTGCCCTCGCCCAGGACCCTTGCCCGGAACCGGGAGAAGCTGGTCTATACCCGCACCTATGCCTCCGCCCCCACCCCCGCCGCCGCGGCGCGCATCGCCGACCGGAAACGAAAGGAAAAACCGCCCCTGAAAGTCCGGCTGAAAAAGTGGCTGAAGGGGAGAAAAAAGTAAGAGTGAATCGTGAAGAAGTGTGGTCTCCCTGCGGGACATCATTGAAATTGACCTGCTTGGATGGACGCTCCCCGTGAAAGCAGGGGCGACCTTTGCTGCCGCCTGTGTCCGATGACCGCCGTACTCCAAATCATCGCCGTACCCACAAACCTGTCATTGCGAGGAGCGAAGCGATGTGGCAATCCGTTCTCTTTTGATGCACAAAAGGGGATGCGGATTGCCACATCGGTGCTTTGCACCTCCTCGCAATGACAATGCTGGGGGCGCTATTCTTTGCCGAACCCCCTGTAGGGGGCGGCAAACGCACATCCCCGGCCTGTACGCAAGTGCAGACCGGGGATGCTTTTTGGGAATTGGAAGAAAAAAGGGGGAGTAAGAAAAAAAACAGGATTACAGACCGATTCCGTTGCGGACGACTTTGGCCTCTTTGTGGCGGCCTTCATAGCACAGCAGAGCGTTGTCCATGGAGTATTTGGCCACCAGATAGTCGGAGGTCTCGGAGTAGTAGCCGCTGTGGGGGGTGAGCAGGACATTTTCCCGGCCCAGCAGTTTGCAGGTGGACAGGTCGGGGTTCTCGGACTCCAGCATATCCAGAGCGGCGCCCCGGACCAGACCGTTGTCCAGTGCCCAGACCAGGTCGTCATCGCAGATCAGGGCGCCGCGGCCCTCGTTGACGATGATGGGGCACTTCTTCATCTTGGAGAAGGCCTCTTTGTTGAAAATGTGGTGGTTCTCGGCGGTCAGGTTCATGTGGATGGAGATCACATCGGATTCCGCCAGCAGGGTGTCGAAATCCACCAGCTTCACGCCCAAATCCTCCGCCACTTTGGGGGGCAGGAAGGGATCATAGGCGATGACGGGCATATCAAAGGCCATGGCCTTCCGGGCCACGGACTGGCCGATGCGGCCCAGACCGGCAATGCCCATCACCTGTCCGGCGATCCGCTTCAGGTGCATATCCTTGGCCACCAGATAGTCCCACACATGGTCCTGCTGGACGCTGCGGTCATACAGCCGGATAGCCCGCTGGAGGTTCAGCATCAGGGCGATGGCGTTCTCCGCCGTCTCCTGGGTGCAGTAGTCCAGAATGGAGCACACGGCGATGCCCTTTTCCGTGGCATAGTCCATGTCGATCTCATTGTAGCCGGTGGACTGGAAGGAGATGACCTTGCACTTCTCCAGCGCGTCGATTTCCTTTTTGCCGAAGTAGACATAGCCGTTGATGATGATGTCCGCATCGGCGATCTCTTTGTAGAACGCGTCGTTATTGTCGCTGTGTTCATCGAATACCGCAATGGAGAGGGTGGCACCCTCCGGGCAGCAGGACTGCTCCACGCTGATGTTGCGGTCTTTGGTATAAGGCACCTCTGCCAGAACGATTTTCATAGGGGTTCCTCCTTAAATAATCGCTTTTTCGTCACGCATCGCCTGGATCTCATCGTCAGAATAGCCCAGTTCGTGGAAAACGGCATCCGTATCTTTGCCCAGCTTTCCTGCGGAGACATAGGGCCGGGTGGTGTACTCGGAGAAGTGCACCGGGGGACAGGGCATCATGACTTTCAGATCGTCCTTGAATGTGACTTCCCGGACATAGCCGTTGGCGATGGCCTGCTCGTCCGTGTATACATCGCTGATTTTCCGCATGAGTTCGCAGGAGACATTGTTTTCGTTGAGGTAGTCCAGCCATTCCTGGCTGGTGCGGGTACGGAATTTTTCGTTCAGCCGGGCGGTCACTTCCGCAACCGCATCGGTCTGCTGCAGTGCCTCCAGAGAGGCGCACCGGGGATCGTCCACGATGTCCGGCATATCGAACAGCTGGGCGAACTTGGGCAGCTCCCGGCGGTATTCGTTGTCGAACACGCCGATCCATCTCCCGTCGGCGCACTCATAGAAGTGGCAGAAGGGGTCGGAGGGGCGCAGGGGGTCGTTGACCCGCTCGCCGCCGAACCGGGGCTGGTGGGAGACCACGCCGATGGCGTTGCACCAGATGCCGCTGGCGAACAGGGAGGTGTTCACCAGGGTGCCCTGGCCGGTCCGCTCCCGGCCCAGCAGGGCCATGAGGATGCCGGACAGCAGCACGGAGCTGGTGGCCATGTCGCCGAAAGCGTAGGTGGGGGTGAAGGGGAAGCTGCCGGGGGCCTGCCAGTCGGCCAGTGGGCCGGTACGCAGCCAGAAGGCGGTGCTGTCAAAGCCCGGATTGTTGGCGGCGGGACCTTTCGGGCCGAAGCCGGAGAAGTGGGCGTAGATCAGCTGGGGGAAGCGCTCATGGAGGGTTTCATAGTCCAGGCCCAGCCGCCCCAGAGAGGCGGCGCGCACATTGGTCAGAAACACATCCGCCGTGTCCAGCAGACGCAGGAAAGCTTCCTTGCCGTCGGGATTTTTCAGGTTGATGGAGGTCAGTGTCTTGCCGCTGTTCTGGATGGTAAACAGGGGATTTTTGTCATCCTCACAGATCACCATCTCAAATTCACCGGCCCGGCGCATCTCATCGCCGATGGCGGTTTCCACCTTGATGACCTCCGCACCGTAGGCGCACAGCATACGCCCGGCAGTGGGAGCGGCCACCACGGTGGCCAGCTCCACAACCCGGATGCCCTCCAGGGGCATCCGCAGGGATTCGTCCATTTGGGTTCCTCCTTTCAGGAATGTGCTCACTTTCCGTAGACGCCGTTGACGATCTTGAACACCTTTTCCGGCTGGCCGTTCAGGTAGTAGACCATGTTCTCTGCGGAAATGCGCTCGCAGGCCTCAATGGAAGTGTCGGAATAGAAAGCGCTGTGGGGGGTGATGATCACATTCTCCCGGCCCACGATGGGGATCTCGTTCAGATCCGGGGTCTCGCTGGTGAGCACATCCAGGCCGATGCCCATGACCAGACCCTCGTCCAGGGCCTCAAACATGGCCTGCTCGTCCACCAGACCGCCCCGGGCGGTGTTGATGAAGAAGGGTTTCTTCTCCATGCGCTGGAAGTGCTCTTTTCTGATCATGCAGGTGTTCTCTCTGGTGAGATTCATGTGCAGGCTGATGACATCGGACCGGGCGAGGATCTCGTCCACGGTGACCTGCTCCACGCCCAGCACCTTGAACCACTGGGGATCAATGTAGGGATCGTTGGCAATGACATTCATACCGAAGGCCTTGGCCCGCAGGGCGGTGGCCCGGCCGATCTTGCCGAAGCCGATGATGCCCAGGGTCTGGCCCCAGATGCTCTGCATTCCCAGGGCCTGAATGGTCTCGATCTCCCATTCCTTTTCAATGTTCACCCGGCGCTGGATATAGGGAAGCCGTTTCTCCAGAGCCAGAATCAGCATCATGGTGTGATCCGCCACTTCCTGGGTGCAGTACTCGCCGATGGCGCACACGCTGATGCCCTTTTCCCGGCAGTAGTCGTAATCCACGAAGTTGTAGCCCGTGGCCTGCACGGAGATGATCTTGCAGTTTTTCAGACGGTCGATGCACGCCCGGTCCAGGGGAGCGAAGCCGGAGCAGATGGCATCCGCGTCTTCCAGGGCCTTGTAATAGGATTCCAGGTCGTTTTCATCGTAAACGGCCACGCCCACTTCAGAGCCTTCCGGCAGCAGGGCGATTTCGGTGGACATATCCCGGCCTTTGGTTTCGGGGAATTCCGCAAATACAAATTTCATAAGTACCTCCTAGTTACATTCGCTTTTTCCTGCGGCGTAAAACCGCTCAGCCTGCTGGAGCTCCTCCTCTGTCTGCTTGTGGGTCAGGCAGATGGCGAAATACAGCACGGCGGATACCGCCAGGGCCGGCCACAGAGCGTCGATGCTGAAGATGGACAGATCGGTGACTTTCCCGCCGATGAGCCAGATCACAGTCACCACAATGGCGGAGACCATGGAGGCAAACGCGCCTGCGGAGCAGGACCGCTTCCAGAAGAAAGCACCCACGGTGGGCAGGAACAGGCCTGCGGAGTTGATGGTGAAGGTGATGAGCAGAATGTTGATGATATCCTGACTGAACCAGCCGAACACGGCGCCCAGCACGCCGACGATCACGGAGCACACGATGCCCATGTGCATGATTGTTTTCTCCGAGGCATTGGGGTTGATGAACTGCTGATAAATATCTTTGGTCAGGCTGGCGGAGCCGGTGAGCACCGAGATGTCCGCCGTGGACATGATGGCACTGAGGACACCCACCAGGATCAGGCCTTTCAGGCCGTGGGGGAAGATGGTGACAACCAGCTGCGCCAGCACATTGTTGGAGGAGGACAGCTCCGGCAGAATGACCTTGCCGGCCATGCCCAGATAGGTGCTGGCTCCGGCAATGACAAGCACTGCCACCGCCGCATAAATCGTGCCCACTTTGGCACTGCGGGTATCCTTGGCGGCAATGCAGCGGGTGAAGCTGTCCATACTGGTGAAGAAGGACAGGATCGTGGACAGACCCAGCGCCAGAATGGTGGACCAGCCCCAGGAACCCAGATTGAAATAACTCTCCGGAAGTGCCTGGGCCAGGGTGACTCCGGATTCCGACAGCGTATGGATACAAATGGGAACTGCCAGGAACACCACGCCCACCAGCAGCAGGGCCATCTGGATCATGTCCGTATAGGTGACGGCCAGCAGACCGCCGGTGGACACATAGAACACGATGACCACAGCAGCCAGAATGTAGCAGGTCCCCAGTCCCCATCCGGTGAGTACATGGAGAATGGAGGCACCCGCCACGAACTGTGCGGCGGTATAGCCGATCATGGCCAGAATCGTGGTGATGCTGCTCATGACGCTGTTTTTCGTGTCGTAGCGGTAACGGATCAGTTCCGGGAATGTGATGTTGTTCAGCTCGTTGCTGACCCGCTTGATGGGCTTGGCCATAGTGAATGCAAAAATCATGCAGCCCAGCGCGATGGACAGGACATACCAGACAGCGGTGATGCCCATGCTGTATCCGTTGGAGGAAGTGCCGATGACGGAGGACCCGCCGATCCATCCGGCCATCCACAGGGCACCCAGCTTGATGCTGCCCATGGAGCGCCCGCCCAGATAGTAGTCATCCACATTGGATTGTTTTCGATTGGCATAGAGACCAAGAACGATCATGCCGACGAAGTAGGCCAGAATTATCGCAATATCTAATATATTCATGGATTCCTTCTTTCTTATTCGTCGTCTTTTCCCGATAAGCGCTGCGACTGCCTGATGACCGGGACCGGAGCCTCTTTACCCCGGTACCCGGCCGACAGTCTGCGGTCATACAGGCCGCGATCTCACAGCTTGGCGCCTTCCCGCAGGCACACAGAGTTTTTGGGATTGTTTTTTCCTTTCTTTGCGAAGTATTCCGTGACCTGGTGGTCCAGCTCGTCCACATCGAACAGGCCGGTGTGGGCCGCCACAGCACCCAGCAGCACCAGGTTGGCGCCTTTGGGGTTCTCGCACCGGGCTGCGACTTCGGTCATGGGGACCTCCACCACATGGATGTCGTCCCGGTAAGTGCGCTGCTCCGTGACCAGAGAGGTGTTCACGAACAGATAGCCGCCGGGCTTGATGCTCTCCTCGAACTTGTCGATGGCCGGGGCATTCAGCGCGCAGACGATATCCGGATGCTTGGAGTAGGGGCTGGCGATCTCGTGATCGTCGATTTTGATGGTGCAGTTGGCGGTGCCGCCGCGCATTTCAGAGCCGTAGGAGGGATACCAGGTCACCTCTCTGTCCAGCATCATGGCGGCGTGGGCCACGATCAGGCCCGTGGTCAGGACGCCCTGACCGCCGAATCCGGCACAGATCATTTCTACCATCAGTTCTTTCCCTCCTTGTCAATGAATTCACCCACGGGATAGAATTTGGTCATTTCTTCGTGGACATAGGTCTTTGCCTCCACCGGGGGCAGATTCAGGTTGGTGGGGCAGGGAGACAGCAGCTCCACCAGGGAGAAGCCGTCGCCGTTGAGCTGATGCTGCATGGCCTTTTTCAGCATGGCCTTGGCCTTGTTCATTCCGGCCACGCCTACCAGCTCGCCCCGGGCCAGATAGGCAATGTCCATGCCCTTGAGCAGTTCCACGGCGCTGAGGGTGCCGTAGCGGCTGGGATCCTTGCCCATGGGGGAGGTGGCGGTTTTCTGACCGGGCAGGGTGGTGGGAGCCATCTGACCGCCGGTCATGCCGAACACGCTGTTGTTGATGACCACCACGCAGATATTGTCATTCCGCAGGGCGGCGTGGATGGTCTCGGCCATGCCGATGGAGTAGGCGGCACCGTCGCCCATGTAGGCCAGAACGGGGTTGTTCGGACGGATGTGCTTCACGCCCACAGCGGTGGGGATATCGCGGCCGTGAGCGGCCATGATGGTGTCAAAATTCCAGTAGTCAATGTTGAAGGAGCAGCAGGCCACATCCACCACGGTGATGAGCTGCTCGGCGATGCCCAGTTCCTCCGCCACTTCGCCCACCAGACGGGAGGCCAGGCCATGGCCGCAGCCGGGGCAGAAACCGGCGGAAGAAAATACGCTTTCAGGTCTTTTCAGTTTCATTTATTTGCCCTCCTTTTCCAGAAGCGCTTTGGCCCGCTCCACGATCACATCGGATTCGGGCAGGCCGAAGAAGGTGCCGTAGAAGTCCACGGGCAGGCGGTTCTTCACAGCCAGCTTCACATCGTCCACCATCTGGCCCAGAATGTTGATCTCCACGGTCATGAGGGCCTTGGCGCAGGGGATCTGCTCAAATGCCTTCTCCGGGAAGGGCCACAGGGTGATGGGGCGGATCAGACCCAGCTTGAAGCCCTGGGCGCGGGCAATGTTCACCGCTTCCTTGGACACGCGGGAGCTGATGCCATAGGCCACCAGGACCACTTCCGCGTCCTCGGCCCGGTAGGATTCCCAGCGCTGCTCGGTGGCTTCAATGGCGGCGTACTTGTCCCGGAGATAGGTCTCATAGTCCGGGCGGGTGTAATAGGTATTCTGGATCTTCCGGGGAGCGGTTCCGGCTTTGCAGCCTTTCACGGACCAGTCATACTGGTCGATGTCATGCTCGTGGAATTCCGGGAGATTCACGCCTTCCACCATCTGACCGATGGCGGCGTCGGAGGCGATGAGCACGGGATGGCGGTATTTCTCAGCCAGATCGAAGGCCACAGCCATCATGTCGCAGTTCTCCTGCACGGATGCGGGGGCCAGCACGATGGTGCGGTAGTCGCCGTGGCCGCCGCCCCGGGTCATCTGCCAGTAATCGCCCTGGCCCTGGGCGATGTCGCCCAGACCGGTGCCGATTCGCATGACATCAATGATGACGGCGGGCAGGTCTGCTGCCACCAGATAGGAGATGCCCTCCTGATTCAGAGAGAAGCCGGGACCAGCGGAGCTGGTCAGGGCCCGGGCACCGGCCGCCGCCGCGCCCAGCAGCATATTGATGCCGGCCAGCTCGGACTCGGTCTGCACGAAAGTGCCGCCCACTTCGTCCATTCTCCAGGACAGATACTCCAGAATTTCAGTCTGCGGGGTGATGGGATACCCGCTGTAAAACCGGCAGCCGGCACGGATGGCGGCTTCCGCCAGGGCCTCGTTGCCTTTCATCAGTTCTTTCATGGTTTGTCCGTTCCCCCTTTATTGCAGAATCTCGAATACGCCGTCGGGGCACACCCGGTAGCAGGAACCGCAGCAGACGCACAGATCCTCGTTCACCGTGATGGTGTCATAGCCCTTGGCACTGATGTTTCCGGTGAAGGAGATCGCCTTTTTCGGGCATTCAGCCACGCAGTAGCCGCAGCCTTTGCAGCGATCGATCTCCAACTTGACTTTGTTCATGATCATTCCTCCAGACTTTGATTAGACTGCCGCACCTTCGGCTCTCTCGCGGACCTTCTTGGACTGTCTGACGGCGATAATGGCGGCCACAGCGCCCAGCACGCAGGTGCCGACACCGTAGATGATGATGCGGGAGTAACCGGCATTGCCGTAGGTGTCGATCCAGTTGCCGAACATGGTGTGAACAAACATATCGGGCAGATAGCCGATCAGGGTCGCGATGGACACGGCCGTGGCGGAGACAGTGGTGGGGATGCCCAGCTCAGGCTGGACAGAGAAGTAAGTGCCCTTGCACAGGAACATTGCCACGCCGACCAGCAGAAGCAGGATCACCAGAACGGTGCCGTTGATGCCGGAGGGGATAATCAGGAAGACGCCCAGCGTCACCAGGCAGGCCAGCTGTCCCAGGACCTGTTCCTTGGACACGGAGTGGAAGGCCTTGTCGGCCAGGAAGCCGCCCAGAGGACCGCCGATCAGACGGCAGCCGTAGGTACGGATGGTGCCAATGCTGGCTGCCAGCACGGCGGACATACCCAGCACATTGGTGGAGTAGGGGGTCAGGTAGCTGGCCACGGCGGAGACCGTCACATAGCACCAGACCAGAATGGCCATGATCCACACGCCGGGAATCTTGAAGGTGTCGATGTAATCTCTGACGGTGATGGTGGCGGCCTTTTCTTCCTCGGTGGCGCCGTAGGTGGCGTCTTTGGGCATGAGGAACAGAATCAGCAGACCGGATACGATGGACAGACCGCCCATGCAGGCCACGGCGCTCTTGAAGCCGGTGACCAGATCGCCGGCGCCGGCGATGGCCATGATGCCCAGCATGATGAAGCTGAGGAGCAGGGAGGCGCAGCCGTTCAGGGCTTCGAAGATACCGAAGATCCGGCCCTGTTCTTCATCGGTGCCGGTCATCCGGATGCCCTTCATCAGGGAGGGCCAGAAGGCGAAGCCGCCGGTGAGGGCCATCAGGCACCAGATGATGACGGCCATGGTGTAGCTCTGATAAGTGAACATAAACAGGAAGCTCAGAATTGCCTGGCCGAAAATGGAGGCCAGCAGCACCGGCTTGGGATTGAACTTATCTCCGATCCAGCCGCCGGGCAGGTAGGAGATCGTCAGTGCGATGGTGTAGTAGGTCATCAGGGATCCGAGCTGCGCGTTGGTGCAGCCCATTGCTGCAATCATCTGGTCGTAGAAGCTGGATTTCATGTACGGCATGACATACATGAAGCCGTAAGCAACGCCCAGAGCGAAGAGCAGAAGGAACCGTTTTACATTGTTTTTTGCCATTGTCTTTCCTCTTTCCTTTTTTAGTATTGTTTTTTCCTTTGACCTATGATAGTATCATCATATGGTCTGACCAATTCGGCGTAATTAAAGAGTAGCACAGCTGGTAAAATCTGTCAATATTCTCAATAAGTAGCATAAAACACAAAAAATAATTATTCTTGTTGTACAAAAATAATAAAATGCATTGAAATATTGCAGAAAATCAGGCAATGACTGGAATCCTGCAGGAAATCTGACCGCTTTGTTAATAGTTAAACTATTTATTGTTAGATGAAACGGAACATGATACAATATAAAAAAGGGTTGGCAATTTTTGCCAACATTTCGCAGAACGGAGCGTACACCATGTTTACAGCCATCGAGCAGGAAAAGAATTATCAGGCCATCATCAATCAAATCAAGACTGCCATCATTCAGGGAGAGCTGCCTCTGGGCACGCAGCTCCCGCCGGAGCGGGAGCTGGTGCAGATGCTGGGCGTCAGCCGGTCTTCCATCCGGGAGGCGCTGAAGGCGCTGGAAGTGCAGGGAATTGTGGAGTCCCGTCAGGGCGGCGGATATTTTGTCGTGAACCACATCCTGGAGAGTATGAACAACAGTCTGTCCCTGTTTTTTATGCTCCAGGGCTGCACGGTGGAGGACCTGATTCAGCTGCGTATGACGCTGGAATTCGGGGCGCTGCGGATGGTGATTCAAAACAGCACAGACGAAGAAATTGCGGAACTGGGGGAGTTCCTGCAGCGGTATGTGAACAGTGACCCCATAGAAGAACGGGAGAAGCACGACTTGGATTTTCATACAGAGCTTGTAAAAATGTCCCACAATCCGTTGTTTGTGTACCTGCTCAACGCCATGATGTTTATGTATGAGCAGAATGTCAACTACTCCAACCAGGTTGTGGAGGACAAGGATATGATGGAAGAGACCATTGATATCCATGTCCGGCTGTACGACGCCATCCGGGCGCGGGACTACACCCGGGCGGAGCGGGTGCTGACGGAGCACTTTGACTTCACGAAAGATGATCTGGACCGCCAGACCGTGTATTTCTTTCCCCAGGAGCAGACGGAGTGAGCAGAAAAATTCCCCGGCAGGCGAATCTGCCAGGGATGAGACGGTTTTTCAGACAACAAAAAGCAGCGAGAAAACTCGCTGCTTTTTTGCGTTTTCGGTATGTTATCCCTCCACCGGGATGGTGGCATGGATCAGGGCGTAGAGTTTGTCGAGGATCTCATGCTTGATCTCGGTGGGGTAGCTGTCCACGGTGGGGACATGGTCCTTGGTCACGCCGTCCACGGCGCCCAGGTCCACGATGTACTGGAGATAGTCCATATCGGTGCCGTACCGGGGCAGCAGGGGCTGGCCGGACAGCTCTTCCAGACAGGCGCACAATCCATAAGCGCCCCAGTTGGACACGGTGGCGATGACCAGGTGGCTCACCTCCACCTCGCAGGGGACCAGAGACAGCTCGTTGGAAATGAC
>JALFTG010000052.1 GCA_022779345.1 Oscillospiraceae bacterium
TGTTTTCCGTATGGCCTGCATAGAATGAGTGTATGCTGATTCTATGGAGGTACGACAAATGGGAACCGATATCGACGATCTGATTTTCGGCACGGAAAATCCCGGTCCCAGTGACCGGTGAACATACCCGGAGCCCCGGGCTGGCGCCCGGGGCAATTTCATGCAGTAGCAGTAATATATTAAATGTATAGGTAAAATTTCTGACATAGCATTTTCCATCTCCTGCCCATTGTTGCACGCCTGGCAAAAGGGAAAATATTTCTATAAATCACCGTAATAAAATGTATAAAAGGGAGTTTCACCACCTGGATCGGCACCATAGCCCGGAGCCAGGCCATCACTTTTCTGCGACGGGCTGCCAGATTTCCCGGTGCTGACTGCAGCTGCGCCCAGATCGTGACTTTCCTGTATCGCAGCGCAAAATAAAGTTCCCCCAACAGCAGAGGGCGGCAGGTTTCCCTGCCGCCCTCCCGGTCTGTGCATCATCGCAGAATACCTTTGTTCATTGGCGCTTCAGCGTCAAAAAACGGAGCAAGCCGAAGAAAGCCTGCTCCGATATGTAACATTGAAATACGATAGATGCCGTGTATGGATTTTACGGCTTGCAATTCTTACTTTGAAACGGATTCATGGTCAGAAGAATCTCCATCGTCATCAGGGCTGGAGATAAACATTTCTTCCGTGGTCTGCTGTGCCAGCTTCAGCTTTTCAGTGATTTCAACCAGTGCATTGGTGGTTGCTTCCAGCGCATCGATTGCAGTTGCCATGCGCCCCGCCAAATGATAATACATAGCCTTGTAATCCGGCATACAGAACCCTCCCAAGCAAATATTCAATTATCGGCACTGTCCCTTGAGACAGTGCCGACGATTGGTTTGGTGGAGACGAAGAGGATCGAACTCTCGACCTTACGGATGCGAACCGTACGCTCTCCCAGCTGAGCTACGCCCCCACATACTTGCCTATGTATTATAGCACATTTTTTCCATTTGTAAAGATTTCAATTATGAAAAATTACAGGTTGATAAAATGACATCTTTGTAGTAAAATACATCTGCGGCATTTGACAAGGCTGCACTAGTCGGGGAGCCAGCGGTGCCCTGTTACCTGCAATCCGCTACAGCAGGGATGAATTCCCGTTTGAGGGAATGTATTGTGTCGTTTGCCCGGAGCGGGCAGCGTTGATGATCCGGTCTCGAGCAACGGAAACTTCCGAACCATGTCAGGCGGGGAACCGAGCAGCATTAAGGAGGACCTTTCGTGTGCCTTGAGGTCACCGGATCTGAGCAAGCCACTTCGGTTAGCGGGCATGGTGCATTTTCGACAACGGGTGTGCAGTCTTGTCAAGTGCCGCATCATCGTATTCCGGCACAAATCGAACCCCGGTCCCGGGTTTCGGTTTTCTCTTATTATTATAATGTATCATTTCAGAACAGAAACGGGTGATCGCTGTGTATCAGGCTTTATATCGGAAATACCGTCCCCGCACCTTTGACGATGTGGTGGGGCAGGAGCATATCACCGAGACGCTGAAAAATCAGATCCGGAACGACAAGCTCAGCCACGCCTATCTGTTTATCGGCACCCGGGGCACCGGCAAGACCACCTGCGCGAAAATTCTGGCCAAAGCCGTGAACTGCGAGCATCCTGTGGATGGCAATCCCTGCAACGCCTGTCCCACCTGCCGGGGCATCGACGACGGTACCATCATGGATGTGGTGGAGCTGGACGCGGCTTCCAACAACGGTGTGGACAATGTGCGTGCCCTCCGGGACGAGGCCATTTTCACCCCCGCAGGCGCCAAAAAGCGGGTGTATATCATCGATGAGGTCCATATGCTCTCCCCGTCGGCATTCAATGCCCTGCTGAAGATCATGGAGGAGCCCCCTGCCCACCTGATGTTCATTCTGGCCACCACGGAGCTGAAAAAGGTGCCCGCCACCATTCTCTCCCGGTGCCAGCGGTACAGCTTCAAGCGCATCGATCCCTCTGTGGTGGCCGGGCGCCTGAGCTGGGTGGCGGAGCAGGAGGGACTGCATATGACCCCCGACGCCGCGGCGCTGCTGGGCCGTCTCGCGGACGGTTCCATGCGGGACGGCCTGTCCCTGATGGATCAGGTGCTGGGCGATGGAAACATCACCGTGGACTCCGTCCTGTCCTCCACCGGGCTGGCGGGCAGTCTGCGGACCGTGCAGCTGATGGAACTGATTCAGAGCCGGGATTCCGCCGGTGCCCTGCGCCTGTTCGGTGAACTGTGGCAGGACGGAAAAGACCCGGATATGCTGCTGGAAGAGCTGGCGGGACTGCTGCGGGATATCCTGCTCATGCAGGCCGCGCCCCACACCTGTGAACAGCTGCTCAGCGGCAACTATGACGATGCCTCCCTGTCCCGGTTTACCGGTACCATGACCCCGGCGGAGGTCCTGTCCGCATTGGAAACGGTGCAGGATGCCCAGGAGCAGATGGGCCGCAGCCGGAATCTGCGGATGACCGTGGAGCTGTGCCTGATCAGTCTGTGCGACCCAAGTCTCAGCGACAGCACCGCATCCCTCCGGGCCCGGATTTCCCGGTTGGAGCAGCAGGTGGCCAACGGCGTCCCAGTACAGGCAGCGCCGGCCGTCTCCCCTGCCCCGGCAAAAAAAGCCGCCCCGGTCCGGGAGAAAGCCGCTCCGGTGCAACCGGCCGTGCCCGTTGACCAGCCTGACGACCGTCCCCCCTGGGAGGAGGAACCACCCGTCCGCCCGGTCATCGATGACCGCCCGCCCTGGGACGAACCGCCGCTGCCGGACGAGCCCCCGGAGGAGTACCCACCCCTGCCCGAGGAACCGCCGTTGCCGGTGGAACCCCGGTATGAGCGCCGCCCCGCCCCCCGGCGGGATCCGGAACCCTCTGTCCCGGTTGCCAGAGACGAACGCTGGACGGAATTTATGGATCTGGCCCGGCAGGAGTTGAAAGGCGGGGTGTTCTCCCTGCTGTATCAATGCTCCGGCACCTTCGGCGAAGATGAGCTGACCATTTCCGCACCGGATTTCCCCTTTGGTCAGCTGAGCCAGCAGGCCAATCAGCAGAAGCTCCGGGACTGCGCCGCGAAATTCTACGGCCGCAGCGTGCAAGTCAAAGTCGTGAACAGCGAATCCGGCGCCCCGCGGGCGACACGCAGTCTGGATGAGCTGAAAAAATTTGATGTCGTGAAATTTCAATAGGAGGACATACACCATGGCAAAGAGACCCCAGTACCGCGGTGGATACGGCGGACCCAACATGAACCAGCAGGCCAGCCTCATGCGCCAGGCCCAGAAAATGCAGGAAGATCTGATGAAGGCCCAGGAGGAACTGGAGAAGAGCCAGTTCACCGCCAAGGCCGGCGGCGGTGTCGTTACCGCAACCGTCAGCGGCAAGCACGAGCTGCTGGCCATTGAGATTGCTCCGGACGCAGTGGATCCCGACGATGTGGAGATGCTCCAGGATCTGATTGTTGCCGCTGTGAACGCCGCCAACCAGATGGTGGAGACCGCCTCTGTGGAATCCATGTCCAAAATCAGTGGCGGCCTCGGCCTGTAATATTGACTCGTATCTGCAAACAGCCTCCCCGGTTGGGGGAGGCTGTTTTATGCATCAACCGTATAAACAAAGGCGTGGCCAATGGCCACGCCTTTCGTTTGGGAAATTTCGTTGTTGTTTTCGGATCAGTCATCCAGGCAGTTGGGATGCTCGGCAACCCACTGCTTGTTCTTGATGTTGCCCCAGATCAGGACGGGGATGATGATGACCACGATGCCGTAATAGCCGCAGTAGCCATACACCTTGGAGATGATGGTGGACAGGCCCAGCAGGGAGACGGCGAAGCACAGGGCGATGACGACAACGCCGACAGCGACCTTGCGTGCGGGAGTGGGAATGCTCTCAGGCAGCTTGCCGTGGAAGCGGTCGATCAGGGAGAAGACCAGGGTCACGGAAGTAGACACGAAAGCGCAGAACAGGAGCAGGGAGTAGATGGCGGTCAGCCAGGTCCAGCCCACGCTGGTGCAGACGAACAGGTTAGGCAGGGTCAGCTCGCCGGCCTCGGCGATGGAGGGATACCAGCAGATCAGCATCAGAGCGGAAGCAGCCAGAGCCACGCCGTTCATCACGCCGCCCAGAATGGCAGCCTTCTTGACGCCCTTGTTATTGGTAACAGTAGTGGATGCGGCAATGAAAGAGGGGATGGACACACACTGGAATGCTGCATACACGGGAACACCGCGGAAGAATGCCCAGCCGGCATGGTTCACGGGAGTGGCGGCAACGGCGTCGCCCACGCTCAGAGGAGCATTGGTCATACCGACGATGAACATGGCGGCCACGATCACCAGAATGGCGGCGGACAGGAAGGTGGAAACAGCGATGATCAGCTTGATGCCGAAGATGGACAGAACCACCAGCATGGCGATAACCACCAGGCAGCTGACCACATAGGGCAGGCCCAGGTACTTCACGACCAGGTTGGCAGCACCGGAAACGGCAGCGGCCACAGCGGCCAGAATGATGACCACATAGAAGATCTCAAACAGAATCTCCATTTTGGGGTTGGGATACAGTTCGCAGAATGTGTCTTTGTAGTTGGTCAGGCCGCGCAGACGGGCGAAGCGTGCAATGACATACATGACATATGCCAGCAGACCCATGGACAGCAGGGGCCAGATGACAGCGGTGATACCATACTGTACAAAGTAGCTGATGACCTGGTTACCGGTTGCGAAGCCGCCGCCGACATGGGTACCAAACCAGACGGAAGCAACGGTGAACGCGGCTGCCCAGGAGCTTTTCAGAGCGGTATTTTCGTTCATTTCTCTACTCCTTTTCTTCATTACACAAATGTTTTTGTTTCTGTTAAAATTCACGGCTTTCCCGGAACCGCGAATTCTACGATGTGCAAATTATATGATTTCTGTCCAAGTTGTTTCAATTTCAAAGCATGCGATCGTTTCCATCATTTTGTGTGTTTCCATTTTCATGCAAAATTTTGAAATAATTAACAGTTTGTTCTTATTTTAGTTAATAGTTATTTATTTAACCGCTGTTTTGGTTCATTTTTTGTTCATCGTTAAGAACTTAACGCTTAGAAATGCAAACTTCGTCCGTTTCCACAAGAAAGCTGTTTAAAAATTAGTGAAAAATAAATGATTCTGATATTGAAAATTCACTCATTTCTGTGATAATTTATGGATATGCATGGGAAATGTGTTTTTCAAATTGTATAAATCCATTTGAATCCCTTTTCTTTTGCATTTGACGGTTCTCCGCCTGCAGCAGCGGGGCGGAGCAGGCCTTGTATTGACAATGGGGTGAGAATTCAATGGATCAGAAAAAGCTGCAGGAGTGTCTGGACAAAAATCCGTTTGCGAAGCTGGGAGATGTGGTCGCGGATCTGTTATTCGATGAGATCGTGTCCCTCACGCTTGCGCCCTCCACAAAACTGAACATCAACAACATTTCCAAAGAGCTGGGGATTTCCCGCACGCCGGTGACAGAAGCGATCAATCAGCTGTGCGCCATCGGGTTCGTGGAGGTCCGGCCCAACGCCAGCGGATATTATGTATCCGGCCTTTCCATGGAAGAACTGATCAACCTGTATAACGCCAGGGCCGCCATTGAGTCCGAGGCCGCCTATCTGTGCGCGGAAACGGCAGGCTATGATGTGATCGCCGGGCTGGAAAACATGGCATCGGAGTTCAAGCGCGCTTTTCAGCGCCGGGACAGCCGGGCGCTGAAGGAAGTGGAAATGCCCTTCCACCGGCTGATCATCGACAACTGCGGCAACAAATATCTCCAGAGCTGTTATGAGCAGCTGCTGCCTCCCCTCACCCGATATCAGAACTATTATACGGAGTTTATCGATACGGATGTCGATAACCCCTGGTCCAACCGGGCGGCCCATCAGCATTCCGCCATTGTCTCCGCCATCAAGATGCATATGCCCGACCTGGCCCGGCAGTTGATGAACGAACATATCCGCACCGGGATCAGCCAGGCGGCGCTGTCTTACAACAATCCAATCCCCATCCGGTAAAAATTCATTTGAACTGGAGCATTTTTTCCGGAATCCCGGTTTTTTGCTTCTTTTCAGATTCAAAATTTTTGTTTGATTTGTGACAATGCCCCTGTTTTTTCAAAAATCCCCCGGATTTTGCACCCGTTTTCCCGGAATTCCCCGTATAATTGGACATGGTGCATGAAAGTTGATACAATTCATATCGGTATTCTATAATTTTTGATAGAATGGAATCCATTTTGAAAGGTGTGCAGGCATGAAAATTGCAATGATCGGTTCCGGCGCGGCCGGCAGCGTCTTCGCAGCCTATCTGAGAAAAGGCGGCGCGGAGATGTATTTGGTGGACCGGTACCAGGCCCACATGGACAAAATCGCAGAAGACGGACTGACCTTCGTGTCCCCTGCCGGGGAAGAAGTGCTCACCGGGTTCCACACCGCCCCCACCGCTGAGACCATCGGCGTCATGGACATCGTCATCCTCATGGTGAAGGCCACCCAGACCGACGCTGTCATGCCCACGGTGCTGCCCTGCATCGGGCCGGAAACCGTGCTGGTCAGTCTCCAGAACGGCCTGGGCAACGACGATCTCCTGGCAAAATACCTGCCCGAGGACCGCATCATCTGCGGCTTCGGCACCATCGGCACCGAACTGCCCGCCCCGGGCAAGTGCGTGTCCAAGCCGGAGTCCGGCATTATCATGCACTTCGGCGCCTCTCAGAAAAGCGAACTGAACGACCGGGCCGGTCAGTACCTGCAGGAGACCTTCTGCAAGGGCGGCTGCGAGGCCCGTTATGAGGAAAATATCAAGCCCTTCATCTGGAAAAAGGCTATCTCCAACTCCGGATATAACACCCTGTCCGCCGTCACCCGCATCAAGGTCGGCCCGCTGATCGGCGATTCTTTCGGTCAGGATCTGATCTGGCAGGTGTGGAAGGAAGGCTGCGAAGTGGCCAAAGCTGACGGTGCCGGCGATCTGTGGCCGGAGCTGCAGGCAGAAATGCCCCGTCTGGCTGCCGGATTCGCCACCTACTATCCCTCCATGGCCCAGGATGTTCTGATCCACCACCGCCAGACCGAGATCTCCGTGCTCAACGGCGCCATCGTGAAATACGGAGAAAAGTATGGCATCCCCACTCCCGTGAACTCTGTGCTGACCGCCGTGATCTCCTGCATGCAGAATCATTACGATGAGCAGTACAAAGATAAACCGTAAAGAGAAAACCACCGACACACAATTTAAATGTTTAGGAGGAAAAAACAAATGAAAATTGCAATGTATGGTTCCGGCGCGGCTGGCAGCGTGTTTGCTTCTTACCTGCGCAAGGGCGGCGCAGACATGATCCTGATCGATCGCTACAAAGAGCACATGGATAAGGTTGCCAAGGACGGCATGAAGTTCACCATCCACCTGCAGGAGGGCGGTGAATACAGAGACATCGTGGAGCAGCTCACCGGCTTCCGTACTTACACCAGCGCCGCTGACGCCGCTGCTGCCGAAGGCCCCGTGGATATCGTCATCTTCATGACCAAGGCCACCCAGCTGGAGCAGGCCATTCAGGACGCCATGCCCATCTTCGGTGAGAACACCGTCGCCTGCTCCCTGATCAACGGTCTGGGCAACGACGACAAGCTGTTCAAGGTCTTCCCCAAGAGCCGCTGCATCATCGGTTCCGGCGTTCTGGGTACTGCTATGCCCGCTCCCGGCGAGTGCGTCTCCACTCCCTCCGGCGATGTGCAGATGAACTTCGGCGGAGCTGAGCGCTCCGAGCTGACCGACAAGGCCTGCGAGCATATGCTGAAGTGCTACCGCGACGGCGGCTGCGACGCATACTGGAGAAAGGATGACATCTACTACTATGTGTGGAAGAAGGTCATCGTCAACGCCACCGTGAACACCGTGTGCGCTGCCACCCGTCTGAAGATCAAGTATGTCGCTGAGACCGAGCCGGGCTATGCCCTGTTCGAAGGCGTTGTCCGCGAGGCCGCTGCCATTGCCACCGCCCGCGGCACCCACATCGATGCCGATGACTTCCTGGCCCACGACCTGGCCGACATCATCACCAACATCGGTGACTACTATCCCTCCATGTGCCAGGATGTGCTGATGCATCAGCGCCAGACCGAGATCTCCGTGCTGAACGGCCAGATCGCTGCCTACGGCAAGGAACTGGGCATCCCCACTCCCACCAACGACATCCTGACCCTGGTGATCTCCACCATCCAGGCCAACTACGAGAGACTGTACCCCAACGGCTGATTTTCTCCCCGGCAATTTCCGCGCCGCTACCCGTCAGGGCAGCGGCGCTTTTTGATAAAAAGTTCCCGGTTTCCGGCAGCATTTGTGTGGACAGCCGAATTCTGAGGCCCGGAAGTCCCGCATTTGGGGCACAGCGACAGAAATCGGAGCAAATTGCACAATCCTTCTTTGGTTTTTTTTCGGTGAATTCTCAGAGAATTCATCTTTTTAGACTTGTGATGTGAACAACAATGTGCTATATTATTATCAATGTCCAAGGATATGGAGGCCCCGCGCCTGCGGGGAAAATTTTAAGGAGGTTAATTACTCATGGAAGAACTGTTGAAGAGAGTCGAACGCCTGGAGGCTATTGCTGAGATCCAGAAGCTGCAGGGCAAGTATTACCGCTGCCTGGACACCAAGAACTGGGACGAGCTGGGTGAAGTGTTTGCTCCCACTTTCCACACCGCTTTCTCCGACGGTCGTCTGGTGTTTGATCACTACGAAGGCGAAGACGGTCTGCGCAACTACTATATGTCCCAGATGGGCGAGAGCGCTATGATCGGTCAGCACAACGGCCACACCCCCGAGATCACCGTCAACGAGGACGGCGTGACTGCTCATGCCAACTGGTATCTGCATGACTACCTGATCATCCTGGCCACCAACTGGAATGTCCGCGGCACTGCTATCTACGACATCGACTATGTCAAGGTCGACGGCGAGTGGAAGATCAGCAAGATCGGCTACAAGCGCATCTACGAGGAGACCTGGAGCCGTCTGAAGGAAGCCAAGTACTTCGTCACCGAGAATATGTTCAAGGCTGGTCCTCACAGGGGCGCTGTCACCCTGCAGGGCGACACTCAGCTGAAGAAGTAATTTCTTTCGGTCAATCTGTCCATAAGTCTAACGATCCCCGTCCGGAAATCCGGACGGGGATTTCTGGTTGTACCATTTTGGGGATGGCCTTTCTGGTATCATGGAGTCATCAGAAAGAAAGAGGTGTGCTCCATGAACCGTGGATATGAAACCAATGTGATCGATTTTCCTGCCCGGCAGGCTGCCATGCGGGCAAAGCAGAATGAGCGGACCGAACGGTCGTTTCTGGCGTTCTGGCTGGTGCTCCTCATGGGCGGCGGTATTCTGGGCAGCCTGCTGAACCTGCTGGGGCTTTGAATATGGAAAAAGGAACCCGCGCATAACCATGCACGGGTTCCTTTTGATCTGTCAGCCTCACGGGCGGATCATCTCTATGTACTCCTCCAGCGTCACACCCTTGTCGCGGATGTCAGCGGCGGCGTCCCTGCCCACATAGCGGTAGTGCCAGGGCTCATAAATGATGCCGGTGAGGTCGGTGGTGCCGTTGGGATAGCGGAGGATGAAGCCGTATTCCCAGGCGTGCTCCATGAGCCATTTCTGCACCGCCGTAGTCTCCTGCTTCTTGTCCAGAATCTGATAGGACTTGTCCACAATGTCCACCGCCAGGCCCAACTGGTGCTCGCTGGTGCCGGGTACGGCCACCACCCTGGCAGCCTCTGTCAGGGCCGTCTCATAAGAATAGCCCTGCTTCATCAGGCGCTTGACCTTGTTGTCATACAGAGACTGCTGTTTGGCCTGGGTGCGGTAAGAGGAGCAGACCACCGGTGTGCCTCCGGACCAGGCCTTGCAGTCGGCCAGCATTGCCAGCAGATCGTCAGCGCACCGCTCGTCCACACTCTGGCCGTTTCCAATTTCCCGGAGGGTGACGGTGTAGTCCTCAGGGACGGAGTTCCAGGGGTTCACCAGGATCAGATTCCAGTCGCTGGCATGGGGAATGTAAATATTTTTTTCCAGCTCCGGCAGTTTGTCCCGGATGCTTCCCAGCGTCTGCTCCACGATCTTCCCGATATCCCCGGCAGCCTGGATCACATCCGGCTCCGCCGCCCGGGCATGGGGTACCACGGACAGCAGCATTGCTCCGGCGCACAATGCGGCGACGGTCTGTTTTGCGATCCGGCATCTGTTCTCTCTCTTCATGGTGGTTCCCTCCTGTTCCGCCGTATCTGTCTGTCAGACGGAATTTCCCTGCAAAAAGTTTGCTCCTCTCACAGAAAATACACCGCAGTCAGAAACTGCGGTGTATTGTTCAACCGGATGGAAGCAGTGCGATCAGATCTCGATCTTGGCGCCCATGAGCTTCACGAACTCGCGGACAATGGCGGTGTCGCCGGGCCAGGCGGGAGCAGTGACCAGATTCCGGTCCACCACAGCCTGATCCACTTCCACGGGCACATAAGTGCCGCCGGCCAGGTCGATGTCGGGACCCACGGCGGGATAAGCGGTGGCCTTGTAGCCCTTCAGCACGCCGGCGGCGGTCAGGACCTGGGGGCCATGGCAGATGGCGGCCACGGGCTTATTGGCGGCAAAGAACTCCCGGACAATTTCCAGCACCCGGGGATTCAGGCGGATGTATTCGGGAGCGCGGCCGCCGGTGATGAACAGGCCTTCGTACTCCTCGGTCCTGACAGCGTCGAAATCGGCGGTCAGGGCAAAGTTGTGTCCCCGCAGCTCGGTGTAAGTCTGCTCGCCCAGGAAGTCATGGACGGCGGTGGCAACGGTCTCGCCCGCCTTCTTGTCGGGGCAGACAGCGTCCACCTGGTAGCCCAGCATGGACATGGCCTGGAACGGCACCATGGTCTCGTAATCTTCCGTAAAATCGCCGCACAGCAGCAGAACTTTCTTGGACATCATCAATTCCTCCTGTTGATTATTTTTTGGGGTCATCGACCCTTCATGCTGCTTCCAGTTTACCATTCCCCGCCCTTCCCGTCAAACGGTTTTGCACGGGATTTCCAGATTCTATATAAATTTACCGTACAAAACCGGCATGGCCCGAGAGCCATGCCGGTTTCGCAGAATATAGTGAGGAGATGGTGATGGCAGTTATTGCAGGGCTTTCTCTGCCTGCTTGCCCTTGACAATCTTGTACACGCCGATGGTCAGGATGGGGATGACATACAGGACGAACACGCCCCAGGTCACAGTGCCGTAGCCCTTGGCGATCAGACCAGTCAGGCCGAAGCTGGAAATGGCCACGCCCAGCAGCACGCACACGATGGTGATCACGGGCACCAGCCATTTGGGCATCTCTTTGCCCTTGTCGTCCATGGCGCCGCCCACACGGTCGGTGATAGCCTTCACGAAGCCGGAGCCGGTCTCGATCAAGGTGCCGAACAGGACAACGGTGAACAGGCCCCGCAGCCAGGGCATATTCAGATGGTCGAACACCACATTCACCGGTGCCTCGGCAGAGGTGACCTCCGGATAAAACGCGCACATGGCCAGATACAGCAGGATGGCCGGGAGAATGCCGATCAGACCGCACAGCAGGCCGGAGCCCACCGCTTCTTTGGTATTCTCCGCGTCCCGGGTGGCGAACAGGGCCAGAGGCACACAGGCCAGGTTGTAGAACGCGTATTCCGCCCCGCCCAGGGCCCAGGATCCGTGAATGCTGTCGGCAGCGGTGAGGGCAGCGCCGATCTGGCCTCCGAATTTGGCAAAGGTGATGATCAGAAACAGGCCGTACACCGCATACAGCACATAGGACCACATGGACAGGAACTTCTCAATGGCGCCGGTGCCCTTGACCACCAGATACACAACGCCCAAAGCCAGGATCAGGGTGCCCAGCCATTTGCCGCAGCCCAGCAGGGCGTTCAGCTGCACACCTGCGGCGGCCGCCACAACGGCCATGACGATGAGCATGATGACCAGATAGCAGATTTCATACAGGAACCAGGCTTTGCCCAGCACGCCTTTCATGAGGCTGCGGTAATCAAAGGTCTTATAAATACGGGCGAACTCAAAGGTGACGGCGGAGACAATGGCCCAGAACAGGAAAGTGACGATGCACATGGCCAGCAGACCGCCCAGGGGTCCATATCTGAAGAAATATTCGTTCAGTTCGGCGCCGGTGCCGTAGCCGCCGGCAATGACCACGGACTGGAAAATCAGACCGGGCATGACATATCTCTGAAATTTGCTGTGTTTTTTGACTTCCATAGGGGAACCCTCTTTCTTTTTGGGAATAAAAAACCAGGACCCCAACTGCCTTCGCCGTTGAAGTCCTGTTTTGGTCGGTTTAAAATTTTATTTCTGTTTCGTATAGACGAGCACCTCGTCCACGGCCAGATCCTGCAGCTTTTTCAGCAGCTCGGGATTCTTGCCGCCCACGGGCTTTCCGTCCACGGAGATAACCCGGTTGCCCAGGGAGCCCGAACTGGTGATGAGCACTTCCTCGGCATTCATCAGGGTGTCCAGCGTAAATTCTTCCTCCGCAGTGGGGATACCGTTGGCCCTGGCCAGATTCATCAGATGGATGGATGCGATACCCGGCAGGATCAGGTTGTCGTAGGGATGGATCTTCAGAACGCCCTTGTCGATGATCATCACATTGGAGTGGGCGCACTCGGTGACGATGTCGCCCCGGTGGAAGATCGCCTCGTCACAGCCGGCCTCCCTGGCCCGCTGGTTGGCGATGACGCTGGGGATCAGGTTCAGCGTTTTGATGTTGCAGTGGAGGAAGCGGGTGTCCTCCAGGGTGATGACCTTGTAGGTCTTGTCAATGGGCCGCATCTCAAAGGGCCGGATATAGGCCATGAGATTGGGCTTCACCTGCTCGAAATCCGGGAACACATGGTTGCGGAAATCGGTGCCCCGGGTGGTCTGCCAGTAGATCATGCCCTCGGAGAAATCGTATTTCTCCACGATGTTATACAGGATCTCCGTCAGTTCCTCCCGGCTGTACTGGAAGGGAATCTCCAGCAGCCTGCAGCTATTGTAGAACCGGTTCAGGTGATCCTCCAGAAACAGGATCACATTGTTGCACACATAGGTTGCGTCGTAGCACCCATCGCCGAAGTACATACCCCGGTCCATGATGGAACACTTCAAGTCCATAATCCGGCCGTATTCGCCGTTATAGAATCCAACATCTTCCATGAAACTTTTCTCCTCTCTCTGATTCTCCAGAAAAAAAGACAGGCCCGGGAAAGCTGTTCCAGCCGTCCTTGCCTGTCCGATATATGCAGCATAACCGCCGGGCGGGATTCTGTCAATGCGGCAAGCTGTCCAAAATCCGCCGGAATTTTGCAGGAATTTTCTCTTTAGCCTGCAAAATCAGCAGGCATCCAGGAATTTCCGGGCAGCGGCAAAGATATGATAGCATCCGGTGTTCAGCAGGCACAGATGCCCGCCGGTCTCCAGACGCAGAGGGGTGCAGGTGCTGCCGATGTGCTCAATGATGTGGTCCACGCTCTCCGGATCTGCCACATCGTCATCCGCCGCCTGGACCGCCAGCACCGGGCAGGTCACCCGCTCCAGCAGAGATGCGTCCCGGACGATGTCCATCAGCCGGCGCAGCTCATCAAAGATGCGCACAGCGATCTTTTCATAGTGGATGTGATATTTCCGGAACAGACCGGGCTTCACGCCCAGGGGGCGGTCCAGCCATACCTGTTCCGGCGGGTAATCCCGGGAGATGAAGGAACCGGGCACCAGCCACATGGGGGCAGAAATAGACACCACGCCCCGGATCTCCGGATGCTGCGCCGCCAGATACAGTCCCAGCAGCCCGCCGGTGGACACGCCGCCCACGAACACCCGGTCATATTGGGATGCCAGGTCGGCGTAGTCATACTCCGCCTTGGCAATCAGGTCCTCCGCCGTGGTGTGGAGCAGATCCTCGGGATAAGTCCCGTGGCCCGCCAGATTCACGCACCGGACGGTGTAGCCAAAATCGTTCAGATACCGGGCCATGGGCACCATCTGTGCCGCCCCGGAGGTGAGGCCGTGCATGAGCAGCACCGCCGCACCGTTGGTCCCCTCCAGAAAACAGGGATCGTTTTTGTACATTCGGATCATCTCCCATCTCGCAATGATAACATTATACGGCGGAAACTTCCCTACCGTCAAGATGGGGTGGAAAATTCCGGCGGTGTCGGCTATAATGGAGCCATCACAAGGAGAACGCTTATGGCTAACATACTGGTAATCGAAGACGATAACGCCCTGCGGGAAGGGATCGCCCTGGCATTGAAGGCCCAGGGCACCGTGATTCCCTGCCCCACCCTGGTTGCCGCCCGGGCGGCAATGGCGGAGACGGCCATGGACCTTCTGCTGCTGGACATCAATCTCCCCGACGGCAGCGGGCTGGACTTCTGCCGGGAAGTGCGGCGGGAGAGCCGGGTCCCCGTCATTTTCCTCACAGCCAATGACACGGAGCTGGACGAGGTCATGGGCTTTGAGTCCGGCGGGGATGACTATATCACCAAGCCCTTTTCCCTGGCAGTCCTCCGGGCGCGGGTGGAGGCCGCCCTCCGGCGCAGCCGGACGGTGCCGGACGCCCCGGTGCGTTTCGGGGATCTGACCCTGAATTTCCGGGAGCTGCGGTTTGAAAAAGCCGGGCAGGAGGTCGTCCTCAGCAGGACGGAACAGCGGCTTTTACAGCTGCTGGTGGAAAACCGTGGCCGGACCCTGCCACGGGAACTGCTGATGGACCGGGTGTGGGACGGCGGGGAGTTCGTGGACGAGAACGCCCTGTCTGTGACCATCCGGCGGCTGCGTGGCAAGCTGGAGGACGATCCGAAGCACCCGCAGCACATCCAGACCGTGTACGGCGTGGGCTATACCTGGGCGGTGAAGTGACATGAGATGGGAACTGATCTTGCTGATCGCCGCGGTGCTTCTGGCGGCTGGGGCGGTGCTCGCACTGCTGCGCACCCGGCGGACCATGACGCAGCTGGAACAGATGCTGGAGGAGGCCATCCGGGGCACCTTTTCCCCGGAACGGTATGACGAGAGCCGCCTGTCCCGGCTGGAACAGCAGCTGGCCCGGTTTCTCACCGCCAGCACCCTGTCCCGGCGGCAGATCGAAGCCGACCGGGCCAACATCACCCGCACCATCGGGGACATCTCCCACCAGACGAAAACGCCCATCGCCAATTTGCGGCTGTACACGGAGCTGCTCCGGGAACAGCCGCTGAACGAAGAGGAGCGGCAGCTGGCCGGACAGATCGCCGCCCAGACAGATAAGTTGGACGCACTGATCCAGGCGCTGGTGAAAACCTCCCGGCTGGAGACCGGGGTGGTCCGCCCCATGCCGGAAGCAAACAGCGTGAACGATCTGCTGGACGCCCTCACGGAGGCCTGGGCCGCTCCGGCAGCAGACCGGGGACTGACTTTTACCTGCGTCTGCCCGGAGAATCTCACCGCCTGCTTTGACCCCAAATGGACCGCCGAAGCGCTGGGCAATCTCATGGACAACGCCCTGAAATACACCCCGTCCGGCGGCAGCGTCACGGTGTCCGCCCGGCGGTTTGAGCTGTTCTGCCGCATCGATGTGGCGGACACGGGCTGCGGCATCCCCGAGGCGGAACAGGCCGCCGTGTTCGGCCGGTTCACCCGGGGCAGCGGGGTCAGCCAGGCGGAGGGCGTGGGCATCGGGCTGTATCTGGCCCGGGAGATCATCGCCGCCCAGAGCGGGTACATCAAAGTTGCCTCCCGGCCCGGGGAGGGCTCCGTATTTTCCGTCTATCTGCCCACGGGAGACTGAATTGTGTCCAAACTGTCACAATTCCCCGCCCGCCGGAAAGATTCTGGAAAGAAGTGTCTGGTATGCTATATGCCGTGGGAGGGGATCACCCCTTTCACGGCATACTTTTTTCACAGGAGGATCACATCATGCAGATTCTGGAAACCCATGATCTGAAAAAATACTACGGCACCGGGGACACCCAGGTGCGTGCTCTGGACGGGGTGAACCTGGCGGTGGAACAGGGGGAATTCCTGTCCATCGTGGGCACCTCCGGCTCCGGAAAATCCACATTGCTGCATATGCTGGGCGGTCTGGACCGGCCTACCTCCGGCACCGTGACCGTGGACGGGACGGACATTTTCCGCCTGAAGGACGATGCCCTGACCATCTTCCGCCGGCGGAAGATCGGGTTCGTGTTCCAGGCCTACAATCTGGTGCCGGTGCTGAATGTGTATGAGAACATCGTACTGCCCATCCAGCTGGACGGAAACCCGGTGGATGTTGATTATGTCAATCAGATCGTGGAGGCCCTGGGCCTGTCCGGGAAGCTGAACGCCCTGCCCGGCCAGCTGTCCGGCGGCCAGCAGCAGCGGGTGGCCATCGCCCGGGCACTGGCCACGAAGCCCGCCATCGTCCTGGCGGACGAGCCCACAGGCAATCTGGACAGCCGCACCAGTCAGGATGTGCTCAGTCTCATGAAAACCACCGGCGCCCGGTTCGGCCAGACCATCGTCATGATCACCCACAACGAGGAGATCGCCCAGCTGGCGGACCGGATCATCCGCATTGAGGACGGCCGCATCTGCGGCGGTGAGGGGCGGTGACGGAGATGCGTGTGCCAAACCGGGTCGTCATCCGCCGTCTGAGCCGGAAGACGCTGAAAGCTTCCAGAACCCGGAATCTCATCGCCGTGCTGGCCATCGCCCTGACCACCGTACTGTTCACAGCGCTGTTCACCATCGGCCTGTCCATGAATGACGGGTTCCAGCAGAACAACTTCCGCCAGTGCGGCGGCTGGAGCCACGGGACCTTCAAGTATCTCACGGAGGAACAGTACCAGGAGCTGAAAGACGACCCGCTCATCCGGGAATCCGGCCTGCGCCGGTTCGTGGGGATGCCCACGGAGGTGCCCTTCAACAAGGCCCATGTGGAGGTGGGCTATTCCGACGCGAAACAGGCCCACTGGATGTACTGCGACCCTGTGGAGGGCCGCCTGCCCGCCGAGGGCACCAACGAGGCCGCCACGGACACCCGGGTGCTGTCGCTGCTGGGGGTGGAGCCGGAGATCGGGGCGGAATTCACCGTCACTTTCCAGGTGGACGGCCATGAAACCACC
>JALFTG010000077.1 GCA_022779345.1 Oscillospiraceae bacterium
GCCAGAGCGTTGATGACCGCCTGGGCTTTGTTGATGCACTCCTGATATTCCTTTTCCGGCACGGAATCGGCCACGATCCCGGCCCCGCTGCGGACGAACACCCGTCCGTTCTTTTTATAGGCAATGCGGATGGCGATGCAGGTGTCCATGTTGCCGGTGAAGTCGATGTACCCGATGGCCCCGCCGTAGATGCCCCGCTTGTTGTTTTCCAGCTCCCCGATCAGCTGACAGGCCCGGATCTTGGGAGCGCCGGACAAAGTCCCCGCCGGGAGCACCGCCTCGATGGCGTCCAGGGCGTCTTTGTCCTCCCGGATTTCCACCCGGACGGTGGGGCCGATGTGCATCACATGGGAAAACCGTTCGATGGAGTGGAGCTGTTCCACCTGCACTGTGCCGAACCGGCTGACCTTGCCCAGATCGTTCCGGCCCAGGTCTACCAGCATATTGTGCTCCGCCAGCTCCTTTTCGTCCGCCAGCAGCTCCGCCTCCAGTGCCCGGTCCTCTTCCACGGTCTTTCCCCTCGGCCGGGTTCCCGCCAGGGGGAATGTGTGCAGCACGCCGTCCTCCAGCTTCACCAGCGTCTCCGGGGAGGCGCCCGCCACTTCCACATCCGTGCCGGAGAAATAGAACATATAGGGGGAGGGATTGATGGTCCGCAGCACCCGATAGGTGTTCAGCAGAGAGCCTTCAAAGGGGGCGCTGAGCCGGTTGGACAGGACAATCTGGAAGATGTACCCCTCCCGGATGTAGTGCTTGCCCCGCTCCACCATATGGCAGTAGGTGTCCCGGTCAAACAGGGCCGTCACCTCGCCGGTGAGTTTTCCGGGCGGTTCCTGCTTCATCTCCCCGCAGCGGAGGAGCCGGGCCATCTGCTCCAGTTCCAGCACCGCCTTGTTGTACCCGGTTTCCGGGTCCTCCAGGGACATATTCACGATCAGGATGATCTTCTGCCGGAAATTGTCAAAGGCGATGACCTTGTCAAACAGCATCAGGTCCACATCCTTGAAGGCCTCGCCGTCCTCCACCCGGGTCCGCACCGCCGGTTCGCTGTATCCCAGATAGTCGTAGGAGAAGTACCCCACCAGTCCGCCGGTAAAGGGCGGCAGGTAGTCCAGCCGGGGGCTGCGGTAATCCGCCAGGATCTGCCGCAGGACGGCGGAGGGGTCGTCCGTGTGCATCCGCAGGTTTCCTGCACGCAGCTCACCATCCATACAGGTGATCTCCAGTTTCGGGTCATAGCCCAGAAAGGTGTACCGGCCCCACTTCTCGTTCTGCTGGGCCGATTCCAGCAGATAGCAGTGGGTGGAGATATTTTTCAGGATCCGCAGGGCCTGGATGGGCGTGCAGAGATCCGACAGCAGCTCGCAGCTCACCGGCAGGACTTTGTACTGTCCCCCGGCCGCGATGGCTTTCACTTCTTCCAGTTCGGGTCTGATTGTCATAGAGCGCCTCCCGCAACAAAAAACTCCTCTGATCTGTCAGAGGAGAAAAAATCGCCCCTGACAGAACCTGTCTGTTCTGTCAAGGACGAATAAAAATCTTTATCCGCGGTGCCACCTTGTTTCGCGGAAATGACTCCGTGCCCTTAGCGGGATACCATCATATCCCCGGCAACTGACGCATGCCCACGCGTTGCAGATTCCCGGCTTGCCGGCCTGCACCCTCCACGGCCCATTTGACGACTTGTTTCCCGCCTGTTCTCAGCACCAGCTCCGCCCCCTGCGTGGCGCAGGACCGGATGCCGTCGGGCAGGTGCCGGTCAAAGCAGATCACGATGCCGATGGTGCCGAAGGGGGTGTCATAGACCCGGAACCCGTCGTCCGACGGGGTGTAGTAGTCCTGTTCATAGAAATGTTCCGCCTGGGCGATATGTACCATTTTCGAGATGCCCCGCACTTCCCCGGAAGCGTCGATCATCACCGAGGCGTCGTACCGCGCCCCGTTCAGTCCCAGATATACATTGGGGCTGGCCCACAGATGCAGGCGGCGGCAGGCCGCCCGGATGGCGGTCAGCTCCGGTCCGTCCGGGTCCATCAGCCATTTTCCCGCGTCCCTGCCCGTATATTGGGGGAAAAACGGGGTCAGTTGCACCTCCGGAAAAAAGATCAGGTCCGCACCCGCCCGGGCCGCCTGCTCCATCCGCTCCAGCGTCTTTGCCAGATTGTCCGCCACGGACTCCGTCATGCCCATCTGGGCCATCGCCAGTTTCATCTGTCCCGCCTCCGTTTTATTAACATACCATTGCAGTAGGTTATTATAGCATACGGCCCCGGCGGTGTCAATCGCCGTCAGGCCCGGTGGGCGTTCTCCCAGGCCCGGCGGATGTCTGCGGGCATCTCCTCCGGGGTCATGGCGCTCAGGCGGTCCTCGTTCCCGTCGGCCATGGCCTGCTCATAGTACCAGCACTTGAAGATCAGCATATCCCGCACCCGCTCCATCCGCTCCAGCTCCGCTTCCACGGCGGCCTTCTGGCGGACAAACAGTTCCCGGCGCTGGGGATAGGTCTCGCTCCCCTGGGCGCACCAGTCCATGAACTGCCGGATGTCCCGGATCTCCAGCCCGGATTTCTTCAGACACTCAATGACCCGCAGGGCCTCCAGCTCCCGGTCCCCGAACTTCCGGATGCCGGACTGGCGCTCCATCCCCGGAAACAGCCCCTCCTTGTCGTAATACCGCAGCGTGGACACCGGCAGTCCCGTCATTTCCGATACCTGACCGATGGTATACATGCCCCATCTCCCCATTCCGGAAAAATTTTCAGAAAAGTCTTGACCTGAAGTCAGCTTTATGGTTTACGCTGAGTTTACCAGAAACCAGACCATCTGTCAAATCAAGGAGGAACTTATGAAAGAAGAACTGCAGCTGACAACGGAATGGGACAAGACCTTCCCGGAAAGCGACCGGGTGGATCACGAAAAGATCACCTTCCACAACCGGTACGGCATCACCCTTGCCGCCGATCTGTACCGGCCCAAAGACCAGACCGGCCCCTTTGCCGCCATCGCCGTGAGCGGACCTTTCGGTGCCGTAAAGGAGCAGTCCTCCGGCCTGTACGCCCAGTCCCTGGCGGAGCGGGGCTTTCTGACCATCGCCTTTGACCCGTCCTACACCGGCGAGAGCGGCGGCACGCCCCGGTATGTGGCCTCCCCGGACATCAACACCGAGGATTTCCAGGCCGCCGTGGACTGCCTGTCCGTCCGGGAGGATGTGGACCCGGCGCGCATCGGCATTCTGGGCATCTGCGGCTGGGGCGGCATGGCGCTGAATGCCGCGGCCCTGGACACCCGGATCAAAGCCACCGTCACCTCCACCATGTATGACATGACCCGGGTCACTGCCAACGGCTATTTTGACGCCGAGGACAGCCCGGAGGCACGCATGGAAAAGCGCCGGGCCATGAACGCCCGGCGCACGGAGGATTACCGCACCGGCATCTATGCCCGGGCCGGCGGCGTAGTGGATCCCCTGCCGAAGGACGCCCCCTGGTTCGTGCGGGATTACCACGACTATTACAAAACGCCCCGGGGCTATCACCCCCGGTCCCTGAACTCCAACGGCGGCTGGAATGTGACCTCCTCCCTGTCGTTCCTGAATATGCCCATTCTCCAGTACAGCCAGGAGATCGAAAGCGCCGTGCTGATGATTCACGGGGAAAACGCCCACTCCTGCTACTTCAGCCGGGACGCCTTCGCCCGGCTCACCGGGGACAACAAGGAGCTGCTGATCATTCCCGGCGCCGTGCACACGGACCTGTATGACCGGACGGATGTCATCCCCTTCGACCGCATCGCGGAATTCTACCGCACTTATCTGAACTGACGCAGCAACTCCCCGATCCTTTCGGACCGGGGAGTTTTGTGTTTATGGCGTCCATGTCCGGACCACATCGGCCAGTCCCGCCGCGAAGGCGTGGTGCCCTGCTTCCGTGAAGTGGACGCCGTCGAAGGCCAGGGACACCTGCCAGGCTCCGGCGTCGGCAAAGGCGGTGCCCAGCCGGGCGGCCAGGGCCCGGTACGCCCCGGACAGGGCCGCTGAGTCTGTGAGCAGCCGTGCCTCCGTCACCCAGGCGCCGGGGACCATGGGCGGCGGGGCGAGGAGCAGGATATGCGCCATGGGAAAGTCCAGAGCGGTGAGGAACGCCTCCATCCGGGCCGCCACCGCGGGCACATCCGCCCCCTGGAGCAGGTCGTTGCTGCCCAGCAGCACGATCAGCCGGTCCGGCGCCCTCCGGTCCAGCAGATCCCGGACCAGCCGGAACTCCGCCGCCCGCCGGGGGATCTCCCGGCCGTTTTCCCCGGCGTTCAGAACCTCCCACCCGGTCTCCCGGGCCAGCCGGTCCGTCCACCGGTCCTCCGCCGGATACCGCCCGCCGAAATACGACCGGGGATCATATCCCCAGGTGTTGGAATCCCCGAAGCACAGCACCCGCATCCCCGTCACCTCACAGCTTTTTGTAGATCTGCTGATTCTGGGGGGTCTTGGCGACGGGCTCCAGCACGGAGGCACCGTCCCCGCCGGCATAGTTCAGCATCATGCCGCCCAGTCTCGTCCGGTCGCCCCGGGCGATGCGGTTCCACTCAAAGCCCCGGAACAGGTCCTTCACAATGAAGGTCTCCCCGGTCTCCACATCCGCCAGGGAATGCACCGCCATGTCAAACAGTTCCTGCAGAGAAGTTGTCGCGTTTACCATACTTGTTTCCTCCCGAATGATATAGTAGCTATTAGCCTATAGCCACTATATCATAGAGATGTCAGTCTGTCAACCCTTGATCTGAAAAATTTTGCCCGGAGGACGATTCCTCCGGGCAGGTCGTTTATTTGTCCGCCAGTTCTTCCGGACGGACGGCAAAATGGGTGAACAGAAAGCCCAGCGCACAGCTGACGGCCAGTCCGGCCAGATAGCACGCCGCCGTCATCACGGCACCGTGGGGCCCGGCGGTCATCATAGGCAGCGCCAGCAGGCCCGATGGACCCCAGCTGGCAGAGGCCACTTCCGTGGCCATGATAAAAGCACCGCCAAACCCCGCTGCCAGTCCGGCGGTGAGAAACGGTTTCCCCAGGGGCAGGGTGACGCTGTAAAGCAGCGGCGTCCCCACGCCCAGCATTCCCGGGAGGATCGAGGCACTGATCACCCCGGCAAAGCGGTGGTTCCCGATTTTTTTTGCTTTCAGCAGCAGGGCCAGCCCCGCGCCCACCTGCCCCGCACCGGCCATGGCCAGGGCCGGGAACAGGGTCACATAGCCCAGGGCTTCCAGCTGCATGGAGTACAGGGCTGAGAACGCATACTGCATCCCCAGCATGACCATTGGCAGAAACAGCGCCGCACTGATGAAGCCCGTGAGCATCCGGACGGCCAGACTGCCGCTCATGCACAGCAGCTCCAGCACCCGGCACACCAGCGTGGTGAGCGAGCCCGTCACGGGCATGATCACCAGCAGATAAGGGGCCAGCACCACCAGCAGCGTCAGCAGGGGTGAGAGCACCATGTCCAGGTCCCGGGGCATCCGCTTCCGGATGAAGCCCTCCACCTTTCCCAGCACCCAGGCGCCGCACAGAATGGCGATCACGCCGCCCCGGCCGCTGCACAGGATGGAATTCACCGGGTCGGCGGCGTTATACAGCCCCGCCAGCCGGGCCAGGGTGTTCACCCCGTCCAGCCCGGTGATCATCCCCAGCATCCCGCCCAGGATGGGGGTGGCCCCGAACCGCCCGGCGGCGCTGTAGCCGATCCAGGCGGTCATATAGGTCATGAAGGACACATTCACCAGATTCAGCAGCTGATATATGCCGCTCCACACCCGGCTGTCCCCGTAATCCGGCACCAGCTGGGCCAGCAGGGACGCAAACCCCGCGCACAGTCCGGCGGTGATGATGCCGGGGATAATGGGGTCGAACACCCCGCCCAGCTGCTTCATGGCCCGGCGCAGACCGCGCTGTTCCTCTTCGGTTCTCCCTTGCACAGTTTCTTCCATAACGCTTCACGCGGACCCTTTCCGCGTGCTCTCTCCCTTTCCGAAGAATGTCAGCGGCAGGGCTTTCCCCCGCTCACAGGAATGTGGCCGCCATCATCACGGCGCCGGTGCAGGCGTCATGCCTGGGCAGCACGCAGGTGAAATGGGGGTACCGCGCCCCCATGACCTCCAGGAAGGCGGTCCGCAGGCAGGTGTCGTTTTCCAGCATCCCGCCCAGCATGGCAACTTCCGCCCGGTCAAAACCCAGCCGGTCCGCCACAGCGCCCACCAGCTCCGCCATCTGTCCGGCGTTTTTCCGGACAATGGCCAGAGCGGCGGAATCGCCCTGCCGGGCGGCGGTCTCCACCAGGGGCGACAGGTCCGCCACGGCGCTCTTGTCGCCGCTGTAGACATAGGAGATGATCTTCCGCTGGGTATCCAGCCCCAGTTGGGAGGCCAGCAGGTCCGTGAGGACGGTTTTCTCTCCGTAACCGTCCCAGGCGTGGGCCACCGCCGACAGGGCATCCCGGCCCAGGGCATAGGCGCTGCCCTCGTCGCCGATCAGGTGGCCCCAGCCGCCGGAGCGGGCCTCCCGGCCCCCGGCGTCCCGGCCGAAGCAGATGGACCCGGTTCCGGCGATGAGGGAGATGCCCGGCTGTCCGTCCAGGGCGCCGTACATGGCGATCACATTGTCCCCCACCAGTTTCCAGTTGGCGATGCCCGCCCGGTCCATGGCCGCGGCCACTTCCGCCGCCATCACCTCGTTGCTGATGCCCGCGGAGCCGATGCACAGCGCCCGGCAGATGCCCATACCATTGAGGTAAGCGGTGATCTCATCCAGCAGCCGGACAAATTTCTCCCGGCCAATGCCGTTCATGTTGAAAGCGCCGAAAATTTCGGTGCCCAGGTCGTTTCCGTCCAGAGTCCGGCAGCAGACCCGGGTTTTGGTGCCGCCGCCGTCGATCCCGGCCACAAATTCCATACCCATCACTTCGCCTCTCCGCCGAACATGGCGTCCATGGCCTCCATGACCGCCCGGTCCCAGAACACCCAGTCGTGGATGCCGGTCCAGTGGGTGAAGGTCTCGTCAAAGCCCCGGCCGGTCAGCAGCTGTGCAAACTGCCGGTTCTGCTCAAACAGGCTGTCCTCCTCGCCGCAGGCTGTCAGAATCCGGGGTGCAGTCTTCGGATCGGCCTGCTCCGCCAGGGCGAACAGGTCGTCCCTGTCCGGCACGATCAGGTCCGGGCCGAAGATGGCCTGGAATTCCTTCCGGTCCTCCGGGAATTTTTTCACCCGGTCCTTTATGTCCGTCACGGCGGAGAAGGCGGCCACGCCAGCGTACTGCTCCGGGTAGGTCAGGGCACATTTCAGCGCCCCATAGCCGCCCATGGACAGACCCATGACATAGTTCTTCTCCCGCTCAGGGGAAAATCCGAAGAAACCCCGGCACACTTCCGGCAGCTCCCGGGACACATAGCGGAAGTAGTCCACGCCCAGAGCCATGTCCGTATAGAAGCTGCGCTGGACCTCCGGGGTGACCAGGGCCACATTGTGCAGCCGCGCGTAGCGCTCCACGGAGGAGTACCGGTACCAGCCGCTGCAGTTGTCCATGAGGCCGTGGAACAGATACACCACCCGGACCGTCCGCAGGTCCGTTTTCTCCGGCAGGACCACATTGATCGCCGTATTCATTTTCAGACACTCAGAACCGAAATCACAATGCAGATGTGCCATATGCGCTCCTCCGGCGTTACGCCTCGAAACCGGCCACCACATCGGCGATCCGGCCGTCAAATTCCTTCAGCAGTTTCTTTGCTGTTTCCGCATCCACGCCGCACTTGATCATCACAATGGCGATCTTTGGCCGGTAGTCGCACTTCTCCAGATAGGAGATGGCCTCCTCCTCGGTCACATCCGCCGCGATGCTGACGATCCGCTCGCACCGGTGGATCAGCTTCTCATTGGTGGCCTTCACATCCACCATCAGGTTGCCGTACACCTTGCCCAGCTTGATCATGGAGCAGGTGGACAGCATATTCAGCACCATCTTCTGGGCGGTGCCGCTCTTCATCCGGGTGGACCCGGTGATGACTTCCGGGCCGGGGGTGGGAGCGATGGACACATCCGTCAGCTTCGTGATCTCCGACCCGGGGCAGCAGCTGACGCTCACCGTGGGGGCGCCCACTTCCCTGGCGTACTGCACCGCACCCAGCACATAGGGCGTCCGTCCGGAGGCGGCGATGCCCACCAGCACATCGTCGGGGCCGAAGCCGATCTTCTTCAGGTCCTCCGCGCCCAGCCCGGCGCTGTCCTCAGCGCCTTCCACAGCCAGGAACATGGCCTCCTCCCCGCCGGCGATCAGGCCCACCACCTGTTCCGGTTCCGTGGAATAGGTGGGCGGGCACTCCACCGCGTCCAGCACGCCCAGACGGCCGGAGGTGCCGCAGCCGGAGTAGACCAGCCGGCCGCCCTTTTTCATCTGGGCGGCGATGATGTCCACGGCCTGGGCGATGTGGGGCAGTTCCGCCTCCACCGCGTCGGCCACCTTCTTGTCCTCGGCATTGATCAGCGTGACCATGTCGATGGTGGACAAGGTGTCAATGTGAACGGTCGCGGGGTTGATCGCTTCCGTTTGAATGGTATTCCAATTCATTCTCTTCTCCCGCCTTCCCCATTATTCACTGCACGCGCAGCAGGCCACCAGATGGCCCGGTGCCACTTCCTTCAACGGCACATCCTGCCGGCATCTTTCCGTGGCGTAGGGACACCGGGGGGCAAACCGGCAGCCGGGGGCCGGGTCGATGGGGCTGGTGACCTCGCCCTTCAGGGTGATCCGCTCCCGGTTCCGCTGGGACAGATCGATGGTGGGCACCGCCTGGAGCAGGGCCCGGGTATAGGGGTGCAGGGGATGAGCAAACAGCTCTTCCGTTTTCGCATATTCCACGGTCTGGCCCATGTACATGACCATGATCTCATCGCTGATGTGCTTCACCACGCACAGATCGTGGGTCACGAACATATAGGACAGGCCCCGCTGCTCCTGCAGGTCCATGAGCAGGTTCAGGATCTGGGCCTGGATGGACACATCCAGTGCAGACACGGGCTCGTCACAGACGATGAACTTGGGGCTCACCGCCATGGCCCGGGCCAGACCCACCCGCTGGCGCAGGCCGCCGTCCAGCTCGTGGGGATAGAGGTTTGCATGGTCGGCGGGCAGGCCGCACATCTCCATGATGTCCCGCACATGCTCGTTGATCTCCGCCTTGTTCTTCAGAATACCGCACACCTGCACCGGCTCGGCAATCAGGTTGTGCACGGACATCCGGGGGTCCAGGGAGCTGTAGGGGTCCTGAAAGACCATCTGCATATTCAGATGGATCTTCTTCATGTCCTTTTTCTTATACTGCAGGATGTTTTCCCCGTTATACAGCACTTCCCCGCTGGTGGCCTGGTGGAGCCGGAGGATCGTCCGGCCCAGGGTGGACTTGCCGCAGCCGGACTCACCCACCACGCCCAGGGTCTTGCCGGGGTAGATCTTCAGGTTCACATCCTCCACCGCGTGGAGCATACCCTTGCCGGTCTTGAAGTATTTTTTCAGATTTCTCGTTTCTACCAAGGGAGTCGCCATATCAAAACTCCTCCTTGTTTTCATAGAGATGGCACAGAATGCCGTGGTCGCCGCAGGTGTGCATGACCGGCGGCTCCTTCCGGCACCGGTCGGTGGCAAACTCGCACCGGTCGGCGAAACAGCAGCCCTCGTGGACCACACGGGGGTCCGCCATATGGCCGGGGATGGGCCGCAGCCGGGGCTGGTTGTCGTTCAGGTCCGGGATGCAGTTGAACAGACCGGCGGTGTAGGGGTGGTTCGCCTTCCGTTCAAACACCGCCTCCACCGGGCCGCTCTCCACCACCCGGCCCGCGTACACCACGGACACGGAGTCGCAGAACTGGGCAACCACACCCAGGTCGTGGGTGATGAGCATGACGGAGGTGTTGAACTTCTCCTTCAGCTGGCGCATCAGTTCCAGAATCTGGGCCTGGATGGTCACATCCAGGGCGGTGGTGGGTTCGTCGGCCAGCAGCAGTTCCGGCTCAGCCACCAGGGCCATGGCAATGACGATGCGCTGCTTCATACCGCCGGAAAACTCGTGGGGGAAGCTCCCCTTCCGCTCCGGCGGGATGCCCACCAGGGTCATCATCTCATCCACCCGGGCCGCTTTTTCGGCTTTGGTCATCTCCGGGAAGTGCAGGTCCAGCACCTCCAGGATCTGATCGCCCACGGTATGGGTGGGGTTCAGGCTGGTCATGGGGTCCTGGAAGATCATGGAGATCTTCTTGCCCCGGAGCGGCAGCATTTCCGCCTCCGGGAGGGTCAGCAGCTCTTCCCCGTTATACCGGATGGAGCCGCCCACCACTTCGCCCACCCGCTCCGGCAGCAGCCGGAGGATGGACAGGGCCAGGGTGGTCTTGCCGGCGCCGGTCTCCCCCACAAGGCCCCGGGCCTCGCCCCGGACCAGGTTCAGGTTGAAATGGTTCACCGCGTGTACCACCGCGTCGTCCGTGTTGTACTGGACGGTCAGATCGGATATTTCAAGCAGATTGTCTTTTTCCATGTTCTCGCCCTCAATTCTTCGTTCTCGGGTCGAACGCGTCCCGGAGACCGTCGCCAATGAAGTTGACGGCCATGACCGTCAGGCAGATGCAGATGCCGGGGATCAGGCCCAGATAGGGATACGCCTGGATGTTCATCTTGTTCTCGGAGATGATGGTGCCCCACTCCGGCGTGGGAGAGGCAACACCCAGACCCAGGTAACCCATGGAGGAGATGCTCAGGATCGTCTGGCCCAGGCACAGGGTAGCGGAGACGATGATGGGGCCGATGCCGTTGGGCAGGATGTGCTTCAGGATGATCCGCAGGGAGCTGCAGCCATAGCACTTGGCCGCCTCGATGTACTCCACATTCCGCAGCGTCAGCACCGCGGAGCGGACAATCCGGGCGAACCGGGCAATCTGGGAGATGGCCAGGGCCACCACCAGTTTCCACACGCCGTTGCCCAGAGCCGTGATGATGGCCATGGCCAGCAGTGTGGAGGGGACAGCCATGAGCATATCCACGAAGCGCATGAGCACGCTGTCCACCTTGCCGCCGAAGTAGCCCGCCGCGCCGCCGATCACCGCGCCCACCACAAAGGCGATGCCGATGATGGCAAAGGAGCACAACAGGGAGATCCGGCCGCCGTAGAGCACCCGGGCGAACAGGTCCCGGCCGAACTCATCGGTGCCGAAGATGTAGAGCTTGTTGGGGGCGGTGAAGCGGTCCGACACATGCATCTGGGAGACCGCCTCATAGCTGGACAGGACCGGCGCCAGCATGACCGCCACGGCCACGATGCACAGCAGCACCACGCCGAACATGGCCAGCTTGTTTTTCCGGAACCGGTACATGACCAGTTCGCCGGTACTGTATTCAGAGAGAGATTTTTTCCGGCGCTTTGCAATAGTCATAATAACAATCCCCCTCCTTCAGGATGCCAGATCGATCCGGGGATCGATCAGTGCGCAGATCAGGTCCACCACCAGGTTGATCACACCCACGATGATGGTCACAAAAATGACAGTACCCAGGACCACAGGGACATCCCGGGATTTCACGGCGCTCAGCAGCATGGTGCCGATGCCGGAGATGTTGAAGATGTTCTCGGTAACCACAGCGCCGCCGATGGTGCCGGCGAAGCTCACGCCCACCTGGGTGACGATGGGGATCATGCTGTTTCGCATGGCGTGGTGGGAGATGACGGTACGCATGGACGCCCCCTTGGCCTTGGCGGTGCGGATGTAATCCTGCCGGATGACATCCAGCATACTGGTGCGGCTCATGCGGATCATGGTGGCCAGCGTGTTGGCGCCCAGGATCACGGTGGGCAGAATCATGCTTTTCCAGTTGTCAAAGCCCGACACAGGCAGCCAGTGGAGGGTCAGACAGAACAATATCTGACACATGGTGCCCAGCCAGAAGGCCGGGATGGAAAACAGCAGCATGGCCACGAACGAACTCCCGTAATCCAGCAGACTGTATTGTTTGATGGCCGATCCGATCCCCAGCGGGATGCCCACAGCGCAGGCAAACAGCATGGCCAGCACGGACAGCAGCAGGGTGTTGGGCAGACGGGTGGCAAACCGGGTCAGCACGGATTCCCCGTTCACCCAGGACTCGCCGAAGTCCAGACGGCACACATCCGCCATGTATTTCACATAGCGCACCAGTACCGGGTCGTCCAGACCCATTTCCGCTTCCTTGGCGGCGATCTGTTCCGGCGTGGCATCATCGCCCAGCAGCTGGCGGGCCAGACTGCCCGGTGCGGCGGCCAGGATCAGATACAAAAGGAATGTGACGCAGATGATGACCGGGATCAGCATCAGCAGTCGTTTGCCGGCATATTTTAACCAGCTCATGGATGGTTCCTCCTTTTCGCTTCACTAAAAAAGTACGCGGAGCGGCGTATGACCGTTCCGCGTACTTTCCGGATCAGATTACTCGGCCCAACCCCAGAAGTAGAAGTTGTAGTTGCCGAGGCAGTGGGCCTCCACACCGGTGAGGGCGGTGCTGTACGCGACGGTGGTCAGACCATTCACCAGGGGAACGCCGTAGGCTTCCTCAGTGATGATGTTGCTGGCTTCCACATACAGCGGAGTCCGGGCATCACCCTGGGCAGCACGGCCGGCCAGCAGAAGCTCTTCGATCTCAGCATCACGGGCCCAGCAGTGTTCCGCATCCCATCTGTCGGTGCGGTGGACGGTGTACATACCGTCGGCATCCACCAGGGAGCACAGGTTGTCGTTGATGTAGGCCTGGTACTCACGGGTGCCCCAGGCATCCTGATAGGTGGGGTTATCCACGGCCTTGATGGTGCAGTTGATGCCCACTTCCATCAGCTGGGCCTGCACGACCTTGGCGCAGCTTTCCAGAATGGTGCCGCTGGTCACGGTGATGGCGAATTCCTCGCCGTTGTAGTTGGAGTCAGCCAGATAGGCCTTGGCAGCTTCGGGATCGTATGCCACCACTTCCACACCGTCAGCCTCGGTGACATAGCCGCCGTAGTTGGAGCACATATCGATGTCCAGAGTCTCGGAATAGCCGGCGAACACCGCTTCATTCACATCGTCCTTGTTGATGGCAGCCTGCACGGCTTTGCGGAAGTTCAGGTCCTTGCCGGGGCCGGCCCAGTCAGGCAGCAGCAGGCCGATACGGCCGGTGGACAGGGCGCTGTTCCATGCCACGCCGTCCACACCGTCCAGACGGGTGCACACATCCAGGGAGGGATTGCGGACCACATCATAGTCGCCGTTCTGCAGGCCCAGAATCTGGGTGTTGGTGTCGGCAACGGTCTGGATGATCACATTTTTGATTTCCGGAGCGCCTCTCCAGTAATCCTCGTTGGCGGTCAGCTTGGTGTGGCTGCCGCTGACATATTCCACGAACTTATAGGGGCCAGTGCCGATGGGGGCCTTCATGTAGCCCTCTTCGCCCACTTCGTCATAGTAGGACTTGCAGGCAATGCCGCCCAGACGGGAAGCCACGCCGTAAGGGAAGGCTGCGTAGGGGCTGGACAGATACATATTAATGGTATAGTCATCCACGATCTCGCTGCTCTCATAGTTGACGAACAGAGCAGCGCCGATGGGGCCGGCAGCGCCCAGATCGAAGGTGAACTTCACATCTTCCGCGGTCATCTCTTCGCCGTTGTGGAACTTCACGCCCTGGCGGAGATGGAAGGTGTAGCACAGGCCGTCCTCAGAGACATCGTAGCTCTCGGCCAGTGCGGGGGACAGGGAGCCGTCTGCTTCCAGAAGCAGCAGACAGTCATAGACATTGGACAGAACCAGGTTGTCGTCACCGCCGCAGCTCTGGGAAGACTGGGCAAAGAAACGATAGGGTTCGCCGGATGTGGCCAGGATGACCGTGTCCTTTGCTGCGGTCGTCTGACCCTCATCATTGTTGGTTGTCTGGGAATCGCCGCTTCCGCCGCCGCAAGCGACCAGCGTAAGGACCATGACGACTGCCAGCAACAGCGCTACAAGCTTTTTCATGTTATCCACCTGTAAGTACCTCCTGTTTCGATTTTGTTCGGGTCTGAAATCCCTTTAGATGGTTCGATTTTATTCCAGTGAAACAGATTTGTCAATCACACCTTCTTATTGTGAAATTCTGTTTCAGCTTTTGGACTGTTTACACAATTTCCGGCGGATTTTTGAATTATTACCGGTTATTTTTCGTGCTTTTCCACAATTCATCTCCCATTTTTTAGTGAATCCGTATTGCTCCGAATCTCTTGCACACAGGTCGGTTTTTCGCTATAGTAGGTGATAAATCTGACAGGCAAAGGAGTCCGACCATGAAGAGTGTTCTGATCCGGGCGAAGCAGTACAAATCTGCCGCCAGCGGTGCCGAACAGGGGGCGCTGAACTACATTCTGGATCATCCGGAGGAGATCCCCCAGCTGAACATCAAGCAGCTGTCGGAGGCGTCCTACAGCTCCGCCTCCACCATTGTGCGGCTGTGCCACAAACTGGGCTTTGAGGGCTACCGGGATCTGCAGAAGTCCATTCTCTATGAAATGGCCGTCCGGGATCAGGGCAGAACCCGGGATCTGAATCTGGACGGCTCCAGCCGTCTGTCGGATGTGATCGAGCGGGTCACCTACCGGAACATCGCCTCCCTGGAGGACTCCGTGAAAATCGTGGACGAGGGAGACATCGAAAAGGCCGTGGACTACATCTGCGCCGCGGACTCGGTGCTGCTGTTCGGACTGGGGGCCTCCCTGCTGGTGGCCCAGGACGCCTATCTGAAGTTCCTGCGGATCGACAAGCCCTGCTCCTGCTGCGAGGATATCCACTCCCAGTACATCATCGCAAAAAACGCCAAGCCCACGGATGTGGCCATTGTCATCAGCTACTCCGGCTGCACCCAGGAAATTCTCCAGTGCGCGGAATATCTGAAGGCCCAGGGCACGCCCATCATCGCCATCACCCGGTTTGAGTCCTCTCCCCTGTCCCAGATGGCCACCTGCTGTCTGTATGTGGTGGGCACGGAGCCGCTGTACCGCTACGGCGCCATGTCCTCCCGGATCTCCCAGCTGAACATGATCGACATTCTCTATACCGCCTGCGTGAACCGGAACATTCCCCAGAACACCCGGCTGTTCTCCCACAACCGGATCGACAAGTCCGAAAATTCCCGGTGACACGCCCCGGATGCAAAAGGTCCGGACAGCCGCTGGTGAAAGATGCCGGCACACCATTTTCTCCGGAAAATAAATACACACTTTTGTCCCGTTGGGAAAAAGAAAAGCCCTTTTCCCCGGCTGAAAATGCTGTTGACATCATATCTGCCGCTGGGGTATAATAATATAGGCACTACGCGAAGCGGCGGGCTCTTCCTCCGAAAGGGATAAGACCCGGCGCTTTTCTTTTTGCGTCCGAAAACCGGAATATCAGACCGTGACAAGGAGGTATCTGCTCATGTGCGGTATTGTGGGATACACCGGCCCTCACCAGGCGGCACCGATCCTGCTGGAAGGGCTGAAGAAGCTGGAATACAGAGGCTATGACTCCGCCGGTGTGGCGGTGAACGAGTCGGGCGGCATCCATATGGAGAAGTCCGCCGGCATGATCCGCAACCTGTGCAAAAAGACCGCTGACGGCGCCGTGTTCCACGGCTGCGCCGGCATCGGCCACACCCGTTGGGCCACCCATGGGGCGCCCACGGATGAAAACGCCCACCCCCATGTGTCCAATGACGGACGCTTCGCCGTGATTCACAACGGCATCATTGAAAATTATCTGCCCCTGCGGGAGGAACTGCAGGCCCGGGGCTTCGTGTTCAAAAGCGAGACGGACACGGAAGTCATCGTGAACCTGCTGGAGCTGTACTATGACGGTGACTTCAAGCAGGCGGTGCTCAAAACCATCTCCCGGCTGGAGGGGTCCTATGCCATCGGCGCCATCTGTGCCGACCAGCCCGACCGGGTGTTTGCCGCCCGGCAGTTCAGCCCCCTGATCCTGGGGCTGGGCATCGGCGAAAATTTCCTGGCCTCGGATGTAACCGCCCTGGTGGCGTACACGAAAAATGTGATCTATCTGGACGACGGGGAGCTGGCAGAGCTGTCCCCGGAACATGTGACGGTGTATGACTGCACCGGCCACCCCATCCAGAAGAAGATCTCCCGGGTGACCTGGGATGTGGAGGCGGCAGCCAAGGGCGGCTTTGAGCATTTCATGCTCAAGGAGATCATCGAGCAGCCCCGGGCCCTGAAGGCCACCATCGATCCCCGGATCAAAAACGGCCGGGTGGTACTGGATGACTTCCACCTCACGGACGAGGACCTGAAAGGTCTGCAGAAAATTTACATCACCGCCTGCGGATCGGCATTCTACGCCGGTCAGGTGGGAAAATATGTGCTGGAACAGCTGACCCGCGTCCCGGTGGAGACGGACATCGCCAGCGAGCTGCGCTACCGCAACCCCATCATCGATGAACACACCCTGATGATCGTCATCTCCCAGTCCGGCGAGACGGCAGACACCATCGCGGCGCTGAAAGAGGCAAAGCAGCGGGGCGCCCGGACCCTGGCCATCTGCAATGTGGTGGGCTCCACCATCGCCCGCCTGGCGGACACGGTGCTGTACACCTGGGCCGGTCCGGAGATCGCCGTGGCCACCACCAAGGGCTACACCACCCAGGTGGCAATTCTGGACCTGCTGGCCGTGTATCTGGCCCGGCGGCTGGGCCGCATCGATGAAGCGGAGGAAGCCCGTCTGGTGGGTGAGATTCAGAAGATTCCCCAGCAGATCCAGCGGGCCATCGACCTGAACCCGGGCCTGGAGGATATTGCCCGGGCCTATCATGACAACAGCGATATGTTCTTCATCGGACGGAACCTGGACTACGCCGTGTGTCTGGAGAGTTCCCTGAAGCTGAAGGAGATCTCCTATATCCATTCCGAGGCCTGCGCCGCAGGCGAGCTGAAGCACGGCCCCATCGCCCTGATCGAACCGGGCCGGCTGGTGATCGCCATCGCCTGTCAGGAGCGGCTGTTTGAGAAAACCTGCAGCAACATCAAAGAGGTGAAAGCCCGGGGAGCTGAGGTCCTGGGTGTGGCCATGGAGGGCAATGCCGCCATTCTGGCTGAGGCGGATAAGGCCATCTATGTGCCCCGGTGCGACCCCCTGTTCTCCCCGGTGTCCGCCATCGTGCCCATGCAGCTTTTCGCGTACTATGTGGCCAAAGAAAACGGCTGCGATATTGATAAACCCAAAAACCTTGCAAAATCCGTGACTGTCGAGTGAGTGAAGAAAAAGAGAGGAACAGATGAAAATGGCTAAGTATGTATTTGTAACCGGCGGTGTCGTCTCCGGCCTTGGCAAGGGCATTTGTGCCGCGTCCCTGGGCCGGCTGCTGAAGGAGCGGGGGCTGAACATCATCAATCAGAAGTTCGACCCCTATTATAATGTAGACCCCGGCACCATGAGCCCTTACCAGCACGGCGAGGTGTTCGTCACCGACGACGGTGCTGAGACGGACCTGGACCTGGGCCACTACGAGCGATTCACCAATGTGAGCCTGACCGGCAAGTCCAGCGTCAGCTCCGGCAAGGTGATCTGGGAGGTGCTGAACCGGGAGCGCCGGGGCGATTACCTGGGCGCCACCATTCAGATCATCCCCCATGTGACCGATGAGATCAAGCGGCGGATCTACTCCGTGGCCGAGCCGGATACGGATGTAGTCATCTGCGAGATTGGCGGCACCGTGGGCGATATTGAAAGCCAGCCCTTCCTGGAGGCCATCCGGCAGGTGGCTCAGGAACAGGGCCGGGAAAATGTCATGTTCATCCATGTGCCTCTGCTGGTGACTATCCCCGGCACGGGCGAACTGAAGAGCAAGCCGGTGCAGCACTCCGTGAAGGAACTGCAGGGCTTCGGCATCCAGCCGGATGTGCTGGTGTGCCGCACGGATGTGCCCATGACCAGCGAGATCAAGCGGAAAATCGCCCTGTTCTGCAACATGGCCCCCGAGTGCGTCATCCCCAACACCACTGCCCGCACCCTGTATGAGGTGCCCCTGCTCATGGCGAAAGAGGGACTGGACACGGTGGTCTGCCGCCGTCTGGGCTTTGAGACCCCGGACCCCGATCTGACCGCCTGGAGCGCCATGGTGGACCGCACCATCAACGCGGAAAAGAATGTGACCATCGCACTGGTGGGGAAATATACCCAGCTGCACGATGCTTATCTGTCCGTTGTGGAGGCTCTGAACCACGGCGGTACGGAAAATGACGCCAATGTGGAAATCCGCTGGGTGGACTCCGAGAGCGTCACCGACGCCAATGTGGCGGAAAAGCTGGCGGGTGTGGACGGCGTGCTGGTGCCCGGCGGCTTCGGCGACCGGGGCATCGAGGGCATGATCTCCGCCATCAAATACGCCCGGGAAAACCTGGTGCCCTTCTTCGGCATCTGCCTGGGCATGCAGATGAGCGTGGTGGAATACGCCCGCCATGTGGCCGGCATTGCCGACGCCCACTCCGGTGAGTTCGTCATCAACGGCGAGCACAAGGTCATCGACCTGATGGCCGACCAGGTGGGCATCACCGAGATGGGCGGCACCATGCGTCTGGGCAAATACCCCTGCGTGCTGGAGAGCGGCTCCTTCTCCGAGAAGGCCTACGGCACCACGGAGATCTCTGAGCGCCACCGGCACCGGTATGAATTCTCCAACGCCTACCGGGAGATCCTCACGGAAAAGGGTCTGCGTCTGGCGGGCCTGTCCCCGGACAAGCGTCTGGTGGAAATCGTGGAGATCCCGGAGCACCCCTGGTTTGTGGGCGTGCAGTTCCATCCGGAATTCAAGAGCCGTCCCAATAAGGCCCACCCCCTGTTCCGCGATTTCATCGCGGCAGCCGTGAAAAGGAGCGAAAGCAAATGAGCAAGGATCAGTATGAAAGCCCCCTGAGCGCCCGGTATGCCAGCCGGGAGATGAAGCACATCTTTTCCGACGATGTGAAGTTCTCCACCTGGCGGAAGCTGTGGATCGCCCTGGCGGAGGCGGAAAAAGAGCTGGGCATCGACATCAAGCAGGAACAGATCGACGAGATGAAGGCCCACATCTACGATATTGACTATGAAAAAGCGGCAGAGTATGAGTCCCAGCTGCGCCACGATGTGATGGCCCATGTGCACACCTACGGGGACTGCTGCCCCAGCGCCAAGGGCATCATCCACCTGGGCGCCACCAGCTGCTATGTGGGCGACAACGCGGAGCTGATCCGGATGCGGGACGCCATGGAGCGCATCCGGGTGCTGCTGGTGAACACCATCAAGGCCCTGGCGGACTTCGCCGAGGAATACAAGGCCCTGCCCACCCTGGCCTACACCCATTTCCAGGCCGCCCAGCCCACCACCCTGGGCAAGCGGGCCTGCCTGTGGATTCAGGACCTGCTCAGCGACCTGGAGAATCTGGAGTTCCAGATGGGCAGACTGAAGCTGCTGGGCTGCCGGGGCGCCACGGGCACCTGCGCCAGCTTCCTGGAGCTGTTTGAGGGCGATGTGGAAAAGACCCAGGCACTGGAGGGCATCATCTGCAAAAAGATGGGTTTCGACGGGGCTTACCCCGTATCCGGCCAGACCAACTCCCGGAAAGTGGACTACGACATCGTGTCCGTCCTGTCCGGCATCTGCCAGAGCGCCACGAAGTTCTCCAACGACATCCGTCTCATGAGCCATCTGAAAGAGGTGGACGAGCCTTTCACCGACAAGCAGATCGGCTCCTCCGCCATGGCGTACAAGCGCAACCCCATGCGCTCCGAGCGCATCGCCTCCCTGTCCCGGTATGTGATCTCCGATGTGATGAACCCGGCATTCACCGCCGCGGGCCAGTGGTTTGAGCGTACCCTGGACGACTCCGCCAACCGCCGCATCAGCGTGGCCGAGGCGTTCCTGGCCACCGACGGCGTGCTGACCCTGTACACCAATGTGATCCGGGGCCTGCGGGTGTACCCCGCCGTCATCAAAAAGCATCTGGATGCGGAGATGCCCTTCATGGTCACCGAGAACATCATGATGTACTGCGTCACCCACAAGGGCGGCGACCGGCAGGAACTCCATGAGCACATCCGGCAGCACTCCGTGGCCGCCGGCATCAATATCAAGCAGAACGGCGCGGACAACGACCTGTATGACCGCATCCTGGCCGACCCCATCTTCGGACTGGACCGGGCGGAGCTGGACAAGATCGTGGCCGAAGGCCGCATCACCGGTCTTGCTGAAAAGCAGACCGTGGACTTCCTGAACGGCTATGTGAAACCGGTGCTGGACAAGTACGCCGATCTCCTCGGCGCCGAAGCCAGCGTGAATGTGTAAGCCCTGGCGAAAACGCTGAAGCGTTTTCTGCCAAAAAGCTGCGGCCGCTCCATGCGCTCCCTTCGGTCGCACACTCCGCCGGCCGAGAAGTGTTTTTTTGCACAGCGAAGCCGCACCAAAAAACGGATTGAATTATTTCGCTGCTGCGGCAGCGAATTCTACGAAGTATTTTAGGAAGTATATTAGGAAACGAAACAGGCAGATTTGTCTGGGACTTTCGTGAGGAGGACGAAAAACAATGCTTACAGCAGTAGTCGGCATCAACTGGGGCGACGAGGGCAAGGGCCGTATGGTGGACCTGCTCTCCGAGCAGTACGATATCATCTCCCGGTATCAGGGCGGCAACAACGCCGGTCATACCGTGGTCAACGAGCGGGGCAAGTTCATCCTGAACCTGATGCCCTCCGGCATCCTCCGTCCCGAGGCCGTGAATGTCATGGGCCCCGGCATGGTCATTGACCTGGAGCATCTGTGCGGCGAGGTGGAAAAACTCCGCTCCCAGGGCATCTCCATCACCCCGGACAATCTGAAAATCTCTGACCGGGCCACCATCTGCATGCCCTATCACAAGCTGATGGACTGCCTGGAGGAGGACCGCCTGGCGGACAAGAAGTTCGGCTCCACCCGCCGGGGCATCTCCCCGGTGTACGCCGACAAGTATATGAAAAAGACCCTGCGTATGGGCGACCTGCTCCACTTCGACACCATCCGGGACCGGCTGGCCGATCTGCTGGAGTGGAAGAACCTGACCGTGGTGGGCGGCTATCACCACGAGGCCATCATGCTGGACGAGATGATGAACTGGCTGGATACCTTCGGCACTCCCTGGAAGGATTACATCGTCAACACCACCGAGTATCTGACGAACGCAGTGAAGGACGGCAAGAACATTATGTTTGAGGCCCAGCTGGGTGCTCTCCGGGATATCGACTTCGGCATCTATCCCTACACCTCCGGCTCCTCCACCATCGCCGCCTACGCCCCCATCGGCGCAGGCATCCCCGCCCAGCGGCTGACCAATGTGCTGGGCATCATGAAGGCCTACTCCAGCTGTGTGGGCGAAGGTCCCTTCACCTGTGAGCTGTTCGGCGCCGAGGGCGACGCCCTCCGGGAAGCCGGCGGCGAATACGGTGCGGCCACTGGCCGTCCCCGGCGTGTGGGCGGCTTCGATGTGGTGGCCTCCCGCTTCGGCGTGCAGATTCAGGGCGCCGATTCCATTGCCCTGACCAAGCTGGATGTGCTGGAGGATATGGAACAGATCCCCGTGTGCGTGGCCTACGAAGTGGACGGCGAGCGCACCGACATCTTCCCCTCCGGCGAAGCCCTGGCCAAGGCCAAGCCCATCTATGAGTACCTGCCCGGCTTCGGCGGCAAGGTGGCCGGGGTCACCCGGTTCGAGGACCTGCCCAAAAACGCCCAGGACTATGTGCGCTATCTGGAGAAGGCCGTGGACTGCCCCATCCAGTATGTCTCCACCGGTGCTGACCGGGAGAGCTACATCAAGATGTTTTGATGGAGGGGCCGACTATGAACAACCACCAGTTTGTCCTGGTTCTGGATTTCGGCGGCCAGTATAACCAGCTCATTGCCCGCCGGGTGCGTGAGTGCGGCGTGTACTGCGAGGTCAAGTCCTATACCACCCCGCTCTCCGAGCTGAAGACCCTGAACCCCATCGGCATCATCTTCACCGGCGGCCCCAACTCCGT
>JALFTG010000092.1 GCA_022779345.1 Oscillospiraceae bacterium
TCCTCCGGGGCGGGGGTGTCCGGACTCATCTGCTTATGGGGCGCCAGATTCGTGGGGATCACCAGGATTTTATCCGGACGGAGACAGTCTGATACCGACCGGACCGCCTGCATATGCCCCGCATGGGGCGGATTGAAAGTACCTCCGTAAACCGCGATCTTCATTCTCTCTCATCCCTTTTCCCTGTCCGTTCAGGGTTTCTTTTTCGATGCCTTTACCAGTTCGATTTTGGGGTTCTTCTCATTGCGCTTATACAGGACGAATTTGCTGCCGATCACCTGGACCTGTTCGGCCTTGCAGGCCTCGGACAGCTGGTCACAGGCTTCTCTCGCCGTGAGCATGGAGTTTTCCAGCACCCGGCCCTTCACCAGTTCCCGGGCCGCCAGGGCATCCCGGGCCTGGGCAATCACATTTTCCGTGATGCCGCCTTTGCCGATCTGGAGGATGGTGTCCTCCGCCGCGGCCAGCCCCCGCAGCTGGGAGCGCTGTTTACTTGTGAGCATTCAGGTATTCCCTCAATTCTTCATAAAATTTGTTCAGTGAGTGTCCCCGGTGGGAGATGGCGTTCTTCTGCTCCGGGGCCAGCTCCGCCATGGAGCAGTCATAGCCATCCGGCCGGAAGATGGGGTCATATCCGAAGCCGTTCTCCCCGGTGGGGCCGTACTGAATGGTGCCCTCGCAGGTGCCCCGGGTGTCGATCCGGTCCCCGTTGGGGAAGGTGCAGCTGATACATGAGACGAATCTGGCCGTCCGATGTTCCGTGCTGCCCAGATTTTTCAGCACCAGATTCAGCCGGTCAGTGTCCGTATCCTCGTGATTGCCCGTGTACCGGGCGCTGTAAATGCCGGGGGCGCCGCCCAGGGCGTCCACCTCCAGGCCGGAGTCGTCCGCCACGGCGGGCAGGCCGGTGGCCTTCGTCACGGCGGCGGCTTTCAGATATGCGTTTTCCTCAAAGGTGGTGCCCGTCTCGTCCACCTCAAAATGGCAGCCCGCTTCGGACTGGGGGATAATCTCAATGCCCAGGGGCGTCAGGATCTCCCGGAATTCCCGGAGCTTATGGGCGTTGTTGGAGGCCAGAATCAGTTTCATTTCAGCAGCGCCTCCACGAATTCCGTGGGGTTGAAGGGCATCAGGTCATCCACGCCTTCGCCCACGCCCACATATTTCACCGGCAGGCCCAGCTCCCCGGCGATGGCGAACACGATGCCGCCCTTGGCGGTGCCGTCCAGCTTGGTGAGGACGATGCCTGTCAGCCCGGCGCTCTCAGCGAACTGCTTGGCCTGGATCAGACCGTTCTGGCCGGTGGTGGCGTCCAGGACCATGAGGGTCTCCACATCCGCCTCCGGCAGTTCCCGGGTGATGACCCGGGAGATCTTGTTCAGCTCGTTCATGAGATTGGCCTTGTTGTGCAGGCGTCCGGCAGTGTCGATGATGACCACATCCGTACCCCGGGCTCTGGCGGCGGAACAGCCGTCAAACACCACGGCTGCGGGGTCAGAGCCCTCCTCGTGGCGGACGATGCCGCACCCAGCCCGCTCGGACCAAACGGTGAGCTGCTCGGCGGCGGCGGCACGGAAAGTGTCCCCGGCCACCAGCAGGACCTTTTTCCCCTCGGCGGTATAGGCCGCGGCCAGCTTGCCGATGGTGGTGGTCTTGCCCACACCGTTCACGCCCACCATGAGGATCACGCTGGGCTTCGTGGTCAGGTGCATGGACAGGTCCCCGGCGGTGAGCACCTTCGTCAGGATGCCGGTGAGGGCGTCCTTCACCTCCACATTGGTTTTGAGGTGCTGATTCTTCACCTGCTGGCGCAGGGTGCTGACCACCTGGGTGGTGGTCTCCATGCCCACATCCGCCAGGATCAGGCACTCCTCCAGCTCGTCATAAAAATCGTCATCGGGTTTGGTGAAGCCGGCGAACAGGCCGTCCAGCTGCACCGTGTTTTTTGTTTTTTTCAGTCCTCCGAGAATTTTGTCGAAGAATCCCATCTTGTCAGCCCTCCTCCGCGGCGATCTGCCGCTCCGCTTCCGCTACATCCAGTTCGATCACCTGGGACACGCCCTTTTCCTGCATGGTCACGCCGTACAGCCGGTTGGCCTCCTCCATGGTGCCCCGGCGGTGGGTGATCACGATGAACTGGGTGTTCCCGCTCATTTTCCGCAGATATTCCGCAAACCGGATGACATTGGCCTCATCCAGTGCGGCCTCGATCTCGTCCATCACGCAAAACGGCGTGGGACGGACCTTGATAATGGCAAAATACAACGCGATGGCCACGAACGCCATCTCTCCGCCGGACAGCAGGTTGATGCTGCTCACCGCCTTGCCCGGCGGCTGGACCCGGATATCAATGTCGCAGCTCAGCACATCCTCCTCGTTCTGGAGGACCAGGGCGGCCTTGCCGCCGCCGAACAGTTCCAGGAAGGTCTCCCGGAAGGTGTCGTTCAGAATCCGGAACTGGGTCATAAAGACCTCTTTCATCTGCTGGGTGACCTCCCGGATGATCTCCTGGATCTCCTTTTTGGAGGTCTCCACATCGTCCCGCTGGCTGGTCAGGAACTCATACCGCTCGCTGACCCGGGCGTACTCGTCGATGGCGCCGAAGTTGGGGGTGCCCAGGGCGGTGATGGCCTTGTGCAGCTCGCTGATCCGGCGGGAGGCCGCGGCGGGCTTCTCAACGGGCTGGCGCAGCTCCAGCGCCGCGGAATGGCTCAGGCCGTAATTGTCCCACAGCCGGTCGATGATCTGCTTTTCCTCCAGGTCGGAGGCCAGCTTCTTCTGCTCGAATTTTGCACACAGGCGTTCCAGTTCCAGCAGCTGGCGGTTGCA
>JALFTG010000108.1 GCA_022779345.1 Oscillospiraceae bacterium
CAGATTGTGTCCTTCATTTATCGGAGTGAAAAGGCGCAGGGCGGCGGATTCACCGGAGACTGGATGGGACTGCTCCCGTTCACCGATGCTCCTGACTGGGCCTATGAGTCCATTGCATGGTGCTATCAGGAAGGCATCACCACCGGCACTTCTGCGGATTCCTTCAGCCCCGATGATGACTGCACCAGAGCGCAGATCGTGACTTTCCTGTACAGAAGCAGCATGGTTTGATCCTGTACCCGTATTGCTGAGAAATCAGTTCAACTGCAATACAATATGAATGGCAGCCCGGACTTTTCAGTCCGGGCTGTTTTTCCGGTTTTCAAAAAATCCCGGTACATCCAGGGTTGGTCATCATTCGGGACAGCCATTGTGGTATACTGTATACAGACAAACCGGCGGGGAGGTGAGAGCGTATGCCGGAGCGGCAGAGAATCTATATCGCCGTCGATCTGAAGTCCTTTTATGCATCGGTGGAGTGCAATGAGCGGGGCTGTGATCCGCTGACAACCCATCTGGTGGTGGCGGACGAGAGCCGCACGGAAAAGACCATCTGTCTGGCTGTATCCCCGTCGCTGAAGGCCTATGGCATCCCCGGCCGGGCCCGGCTGTTTGAAGTGGCCCAGCGGGTGAAGGCTGTGAACGAAGCCCGCCGCCGTCAGGCTCCCGGCCGCACCTTTACCGGCTCGTCCACGGATGCCGATGAGCTGGCCGCCCATCCGGAGCTGGCCCTGGACTACATCGTTGCCAGACCCCGGATGGCATGGTATATCAAATACAGTACGCTGATCTACGAGGTCTATCTGAAATATGTGGCCCCGGAGGACATCCATGTCTATTCCATCGACGAGGTGTTCATGGATGTGACGGACTATCTGCCCACCTACGGCCTGACGCCGGAGGAACTGGCCCGGAAAATGATCTACGATGTGCTGGAGGCAACCGGCATCACCGCCACGGCCGGGATCGGGACGAACCTGTATCTGGCGAAGGTAGCCATGGACATTGTGGCCAAGCACATGGAGCCGGACGCGTCCGGTGTACGCATCGCCACGCTGGACGAGATGAGCTACCGCCGCCTGCTGTGGACCCACCGGCCCCTGACGGATTTCTGGCGGGTGGGCCCCGGTTATGCCCGGAAGCTGGAGGAACACGGCCTGTTCACCATGGGGGATATCGCCCGATGCTCTCTGGGCAAGCCCACGGATTATTATAATGAGGACTTGCTCTACCGCCTGTTCGGCGTGAACGCGGAACTGCTCATTGACCACGCCTGGGGTTGGGAACCCTGCACCATCGCCGAGATCAAAGCCTACCGCCCGGAGACCAACAGCATCTGCTCCGGGCAGGTGCTCCAGTCGCCCTATGATTATGAGAAAGCGGCCATCATCGTCCGGGAAATGGCGGATGCATTGTCGCTGGATCTGGTGGACAAAGGGCTGGTCACAGACCAGATTGTCCTGACCGTGGGCTATGACGCGGAGAGCCTGACTGACCCGGCGGTGAGCGGCGGCTATCAGGGGACGGTGACCACGGACTATTACGGACGGCGGATTCCGAAACACGCCCAGGGTACGGTGAATTTCGGCCGGCATCTGTCCTCGGGCAAGCGTATCACGGGAGATGTGATGGAGTTGTACCGCCGGATCGTGAACAAAAAGCTCCTGGTCCGGCGGGTGACGCTGTCGGCAAACCACCTGATTCCGGAAACGCAGGCGGCCGGGGAGTGGTCGCCTCCGGATCAGCTGGACCTGTTCGGCGACGGGGAAGCCCGGTGCCGGCAGCGGGAAGCAGAGGATCAGGCCCTGGACAAGGAAAAGCGGAAGCAGCAGGCGGTGCTGAATCTGCAGAAACGATTCGGGAAAAATACGATCCTGAAGGGCACCGATTTTCAGGAGGGCGCCACCACCGTGGAACGCAACAGCCAGATCGGCGGACACAAAGCATGAAAGGGGACATCTGAATGGACAAAAACGATCCGCACCGGTATGATGACATCATCGATCTGCCCCATCATGTGTCCGAAACCCGGCCGCAGATGCCCCGGATGAGCCGTGCGGCCCAGTTTGCCCCTTTTGCGGCCCTCACCGGCCACGATGCCGCCATCCGGGAGACCGGCCGGCGGACGGAGCGGAAAAAGAATCTGGACGAGCAGGCCAAATCCATGCTGGATGCAAAGCTCCGCTGGCTCCGGGATCATCAGGATGCCCAACCAGAGGTGGCTCTGACCTATTTTGCCTACGATGACCGGAAATTCGGCGGGCACTACGAAACCGTCCGGGGCTGCCTGGCGCGGCTGGACCTGTCCCGCAGACGGATCGTCCTGACCAGCGGGGATCAGGTTCCCATCGATGAGCTGTCTGATATCGACTGTCCTGCGGAATAATGGCTTCCCGGGAAAATGGACATTCCAGGTCGCCTGCAGTTCGACTGATGTATCAATAACAAAAGCCGGAGCATTCCGCTCCGGCTTTTACCGTTTCAATTTAACAGGAATTGTTCATACAGGGATTATCTCAAATTCCAGGTTCAGAAGATCAAAATAGGACATCGTTCCGGACTCTACCGGCCGGCCGGTGAGCAGCTTCACACACAGGGCGGTCTGCATGGCGGCACACAGGGCAGGGGTGAAGCTGAGCACGCTTTTGCTTTTCAACTTCGCGTTTTCCGGATAAAGCCGGTCCAGCAGTCCGTCTCCCGGCATGGCCACCGCCGCCTGGGCTACCCAGCCGCTGACTGCTCCGTAAATATAGGGGATGCCTGCCTCACTGCAGGCAGACGCCAGCAGCTTCCTGCTCTCAATGTTGTCCAGTCCGTCCAGCACTGCGTCACAGGCCTGCACCAGTTCCACCACGGTTTCCGGTGTCATGAACGATTCGCATACTTCCATGTGAACTTCCGGGTTTACTGCAGCTGCACGCTCCGCCGCGGCCCGGGCCTTGCCCGTGCCCACCAGCGGCACCTGGGACAGCAGTTGCCGGTTCAGATTGGATGCCTCGAACACATCGCCGTCACAGATACGCAGGGTGCCGATGCCGATCCGGGTCATGAACTCGATCAGATAGCCACCCAGTCCGCCGCAGCCCACCACCAGCACCCGCTTTGTCCGGAGCGCTGCAAATTCCGCTTCGCTGAGGGCAGGAAAATTCCGTTCGTACCGTGCATCCATGGTTCAACCGCCTCCCACCGGTGGAAACAGCGCCACCACATCCCCGTCCTTTACAGGAGATTCCGGCTTCTGGTGAAATCCGTTGATCAGCAGGATGGAGACCTCTTCGTCGGGAATATTCATGCGCGTCATGATATCCCGGGCACAGGAAATGCCCTCCGGCGCCATCATGGTGATCTTGTCCCTGCCGTCCCGGAGGGTGGCGAATACGCGTACTTCGATCATATAGGTTCTCCTGTCTGTAAAGAATTGGGGAGAGGTTCGGCAGAACCTCTCCCCAACATCATTTTACTCACTTACCGATGCATTCGTCAAGACCCAGCTTTTTCAGTGTCTCGTCCGTGGGGAAGGCATCCACCCAGCCACGGGCCTCATAGTACTGAGGCAGGGTCAGCGGCAGCTGGGAAACCATGCCCTCGGAAGGACCGTTGGACACGGGCTCTTCCAGCAGACGCTTGGGCAGCCGGTCATCCTCCGGCTTCATGCCGGCAGCCTTGTTGAACATTCTCTCGATGTTGTAGATCCGGTCGCCGATCTCCAGCAGCTCTTCCACGCTCCAGCTGGTGCCGGTGGCGGCGTTCAGAAGGTCCGTATATTCCTGGGCGCTCATGGCGAAGGAGGTGAACAGGCAATGACCCATGGAGTCAATGACAGCGGTCAGATCCTGGAAAGTCTTGGCCCAGGCGGCCTTGTCGGTGGTAACGGTGCGATCCAGCTGTTCGGGCAGACCCAGGACCTCGGGGGAGATCATGTAGCCGCGCACATGGCAGCCGCCACGGTTGGAGGTGGCGTAGGTAATGCCGATGCCCTGGATGGCACGGGCGTCGTAGGCGGGCATCTCCTGCTTCTTCACGCTCATGGAGATTTCGGGATGGCCGTAGTGCTCGCACAGGCGGGCAGAGCCGGAGCTCATCAGTCGGGCCAGTTCAGACTGGGGATTGGCCATGCGCTTGGTCCACTCCACCAGTGCCTTGGTGCTGCCCCATTCCAGAGGCACGCCGTCGCACTCTTCTTCCTTGATGTAGCCCTTCTGATACAGCTCCATGGCAGCGGCAATGGTGCAGGGGACGGAGATGGCGTCCATACCCAGTTCGTTGCACAGCATGTTGCACTCGTCGATCACATTCAGATCGTTGTTGCCGCAGTTGCCGCCGTAAGCCCACAGGGGCTCGTACTCGGGACCGCCGACGACCTTCCCGTTCACATCCACCACACGGCCGCAGGCGATGGGGCAGCGGTGGCAGGCACCGGGACGGACCAGATATTTGTCCGCCAGGGTCTCGCCGGAGATGTCATCGCCCTGGGGATAATAGGACTGCTGCCAGTTCAGGGTGGGGAAAGCACCGATGTTGTTGACGATGTTCACCAGGACGGCGGTGCCGTACATCCGCAGGCTCTGACCAGTGACGGGGTTCTCCCGCAGGGTAGTCAGCGCATTTTTGGTGGCGACCTTCAGGGCTTCCACATCGGCGATGTTGTCCAGATTGGTCCGGGTGGCCTTGACCACAATGGCCTTCAGGTTCTTGGAACCCATGACGGCGCCCACACCGGAACGGCCGGCGGCGCGGTCCTTGTCGTTCATGATGGCGGCCAGCAGGACCTGGTTCTCGCCGGCGGGACCGATGTTCAGCACGGAAGCTTCCTTGCCATGCTTCTCACGAAGGGTCTCATCCATTTCCTCGCTCATCATGCCCACATACTCCCGGGCATCGTGAAGCTCAATCTTGTCGTCTTCAATGGAAATGTAAGTCCAGTCAGGGGCCTTGCCTTCCACGATGATGGCATCCCAGCCGGCATACTTCAGCTTGGCACCCCAGATGCCGCCGGAGTTGGAGCAGGCGATCATGCCCGTGAGGGGGGACTTGGTGACCACCATATACCGGCCGGTAGACGGGGCCTGGGCGCCGGTCATGGGACCGGTGATGTAGATCAGTTTATTTTCCGGGGACAGGGGATCCACCGTGGCAACTCCTTCATCGTACAGCATCTTGGTGCCGAGACCGCGGCCGCCGATGAATTTATGGGCCAGTTCCATGTTGGTGGCTTCCACTTTGATTTCGCCGGTGGTCAGGTTGATCCGGGCGATTTTTTCGTAATATGCGCCAGCCATATGTAATTCCTCCAATTTATAATTTCTCGTATGGGTATTATTGATTCATTGTGCTGTCTTTATTATATTTCAAACCGGGGTTCCCGCAATAGAACAGACCAATTTTCGTGTGAAATCGTATGAAACAGGGCCAATCCGCACATATGAGATTTCATAAACGGGAAAAATGAATGTGCGAAATAATACGAAATAATATGAAATGATACTTAGAGGGAGGAATCCGGACTTGTTCCGTTTTGTGAAAAAAAGTATAATATGTTTGAAATTACACGCGGGAAACGGGCTTTTCCGCAGGGGGGTACAGTATGGCCCAGAATCAGTCTCTTTCCACCCAGGAGGTGGCTGACATTCTCCATGTCAGCAAATCCACAATCTATGATCTGATCCGCAGGGGAGAGATCCATTCCTATAAAATCGGCCGGAAGGTCCGCTTTACCCAGGACGATGTGGATGCCTACATCGCCCGGTCCCGGCATGAACATTCCACGGCGCCTGTCCAGCGGGTGGATACCCATTCTGTTCTGCTGACGCCTGGAGAGACTCCGGCAACAGATCTGATCATCTCCGGACAGGATGTGGTGCTGGATATCCTTGCGAATTTCCTCCATCAGGAGGGAATTTTCGCTGGACGCACCTATTTGTCCAGCTTCGAGGGGCTGCTGTCGCTGTATGAGGACCGCCTCCAGGCGGCGGCCTGCCATTTGTATGACGGAGAACATTATAACGCGGCCTATGTCCGGACAATGCTGCCCGGCATACCGGCTGTTCTTATCAATATTTCGTACAGAACCCAGGGCTTTTATGTCCAGAAGGGAAACCCAAAGAGTGTCCGGGGCTGGGAGGATTTGTCCCGGCAGGATGTATGCATCCTGAACCGGCGGCCTGGCTCCAGTGCCCGGATATTGCTGGATGTGATGCTGAAGCAGTACGGCATCCCGGCGGCATCCGTCCGGGGCTATGGGGAGATCAAGCAGTCTCACCTGACCATGGCGGCGGCTGTTGCCGCCGGAGAAGCGGACATCGCCATTGGTACAGAACGGATTTCACGGCAGATTGACGGGATTGACTTCATCCCGCTGCTGGAGGAGCGGTACGACCTGGTGCTGAAAAAAGATGCTCTGGAAACCGAGCCGGTGAAAAAACTGCTGGAAGTGCTCAACAGCCAGGCTTTTCACCGGGAGATCGCCCATTTCTCCGGAAATGATTACCGGGACCTGGGCCGGATCATCGAGGAGGTCTGAGAATGCTGCAGGTTAAGACGCCGGAAGAAGTGCTCCGGCTGATTCAGGAAGAATTTGCCCCGCTGGAGGGCAGAAGCGAAGAGGTTTCTCTCCGTGACGCCATCGGCCGAACATTGGGTGCCGACATCTCCGCAGAGGAATATGTGCCCGGCTTTGACCGGTCAACCGTGGACGGATATGCCGTCCGGGCCCGGGATACATTCGGATGCAGCGATGCCATCCCGGCCATCCTTACGCTTCAGGGCGAGGTGCTCATGGGACAGGGTGCGGAATTTTCCCTGCCGCCAGGCAGCTGCTGCGCCGTCCCCACCGGCGGTGCGGTGCCGCAGGGAGCGGACAGTGTGGTGATGGTGGAGTACACCGAGGATTACGGCGACGGCACCATTGGTATCGCCAAAGCCGCAGCACCGGGGCAGAATCTGATCTTCCGGGGAGATGATGTGTGCCCCGGGAAAGTCATTCTCCGCAAAGGCCGGGTGCTCAGTTCCCAGGACATCGGTGCCCTGGCGGCCATCGGCCGGGTGCAGGTTCCTGTTGCAGTCCGGGTGACGGTGGGGGTCATCTCCACAGGCGATGAACTGATCCCGCCGGAGGAAACGCCGGGGCCGGGCCAGGTCCGGGATGTGAACAGCCCCATGCTGGAAGCGATGCTCACGGCCTTCGGCGCCCGGGTCATTCCCTACGGCATCATCCGGGACGATGAGCCATTGCTGGCTGAAACGGTGAACCGTGCTGTGTCGGAATGCGATGTGGTGCTGCTGTCCGGCGGCAGCAGCGTGGGTGTGAAAGACGCAACCTGCCGCATCATTGAATCCATGGGGACGCTTCTGCTCCACGGTATCGCCATCAAGCCGGGGAAGCCCACCATTCTGGGAAAAACGGGAGAAAAACCGATCATCGGCCTGCCGGGCCATCCGGTTGCGGCCTACTTTATCACAAAGCTGTTTGTGCTGCCTCTGCTGGGCCGCCTGACCGACCGGAATATGACGGCGTATACCGTTCCGGCGGTTTTGTCCGAGAGCGTGGGTGCCAATCATGGCCGGGCGCAGTACCAATGCTGCCGCCTGGAGCGCCGGGATGGGGCGCTGACCGCTTACCCTATCCGGAGCAAATCCGGACTGATTACTACGCTGGCGGGTGCGGACGGCTATTTCTGTATTGAGCGGGACTGCGAGGGCCTGCCCCAGGGTGCAGTCATTCAGGTAACAATCTGTTCGGGGGATTGAAAAAATGGGATTTGAATATCTGACTAATGTGCCCCTTCAACAGGCACAAAAGGAATATCTGGACATGCTGATTGAACGGGGCTTTGGCCCTGTATCGGAGCGGATTCCCGTACGGGAATCCTTCGGCAGGGTGACGGCGTGCCCGGTGTACGCAGCCATCTGTGCGCCCCACTATGCCGCCAGCGCCATGGACGGCATTGCCGTCACCGCCGCGGATACTTTCGGCGCAACGGAGACCACCGCAGTGACGCTGCTTCCGGAGCAGTACACTGTGCTGGATACCGGCGATCCCATTCCGGAGGGCCGCGATGCGGTGATTATGGTGGAGGATCTGGTTAAGCATGAGGACGGCACCATCACAATCCATTCTGCTGCCGCTCCCTGGCAGCATATCCGCCAGATCGGCGAGGATGTGTGCGCCGGAGAGATGATCCTTCCATCCTATACCGAGGTGACCCCCTCCGCCATCGGCGCCATGATCGCCGGGGGCGTGCTGGAAGTGGAGGTCATCCGCAAGCCAGTGGTGGGCATTATCCCCACCGGAGACGAGATCGTGCCGCCCTGTGCTGACCCGAAGCCCGGGGACATTCTGGAATTCAACTCCTCCATCTTCTCCGCCATGGTGCGCCAATGGGGCGCCGAGGCGGTGACCTACCCCATTGTACCCGATGTGTTTGAGGACATCAAAGCCATGGTGGCACGGGCGGCGGGGGAGTGCGACCTGGTCATTCTGAATGCCGGTTCCTCTGCCGGACGGGAGGATTTTTCCGTCCAGGTGATCCGGGAACTGGGCGAGGTGCTGTATCATGGCATTGCCATGAAACCGGGCAAACCCGCTATTCTGGGCTGCATGGGCAGCACGCCGGTGCTGGGCGTTCCGGGCTACCCCGTGTCCGGCATCATTGTCATTGAAGAACTGCTGAAGCCGCTGATTGAATACTGGCTGAAATCCTCCGCTGCGCCCCGTCAGTATGCCAGGGCCACACTGACCCGCCCGGTGGTGTCCGGCCTGAAATATCAGGAATTTGTCCGGGTGCGTATGGGCTATGTGGGCAGCAAACTCATGGCCAGCCCCCTGAGCCGGGGCAGCGGCGTGGTATCCTCCTTTATGAAAGCGGACGGTATGCTGGTAGTCCCCCAGGGTACGGAAGGCTACGAGTCCGGGAGCGAGGTGGAGGTACAACTGCTGAGCCGGCTGGAGAAACTGCAGAACACCCTGGTGGTCATCGGCAGCCATGATCCGTTGCTGGATGAGCTGGGAGATATGATGCACCGGGAAAACAGGAATGTCTACATGAGTTCTTCCCATGTGGGTTCCATGGGCGGCATTATGGCCATCCGCCGGGGAGAGGCCCATGCGGCCGGATGCCATTTGCTGGACACGGAAACCGGGGAGTATAACCGCTCCTTTATCCGGAAGTATTTCCCCGCAGGAGGCGTGAAGCTGATCCGCTGTGTGGGCCGCCAGCAGGGACTGATGGTTGCCCCGGGCAACCCGCTGGGAATCCGGGACTTCTCCGATATTTCCCGGGAAAATATCCGTTATGTCAACCGTCAGAAAGGCTCCGGCACCCGGATCCTGACGGATTATCTGTGCGGAAAATACGATGTGGCCCCGGACTTCGTCTACGGCTATGACCGGGAAGAACTGACCCACACCTCCGTAGCGGCCCAGATTGCCAGCGGCAGTGCGGATGCGGGCATGGGCATTTATTCTGCGGCAAAACTGTATGATCTGGACTTCATTCCCATCTGTGTTGAAGAATATGACCTGATCATCCCGGACTACGCCTGGGAGACCCCCATGGTACGCCAGATGATTGCTACGCTGCAAAGCGATGCATTCCGGGAGAAGATCCTGTCCATGGGCGGCTATACCATAGACCGGCCCGGTGAAATCATTCCCGTTGACTGAAATGGAAGTTTTTGATGTTGCCGTCATCGGCGGCGGTGTGCTGGGCTGCTTTGCAGCACGGAATCTGTGCCGCTGGGAATTGCACACGGTGCTGATTGAAGCGGCAGAGGATGTGTGCACGGGCATCACGAAGGCCAATACCGGCATCGTGTATTCCGGCTGCGACCAGATGCCCGGAAGCCTGAAGGCCCGGATGACGGTAGAGGCCAACGGAAACTTTGAGACACTGTGCCGGGAACTGGAGGTTCCCTTCTCCCGGTGCGGATCCCTGATGGCGGCCTTCGGCCCCAGGGGAGATCAGGCCCTGGGGAAAAAGTGGGAGCAGGGACGAAAAAACGGCGTCCCCGGCCCATGGCTTCTCTCAGGCCGGGAGGCCCTGGAACTGGAACCCATGCTGTCTCCGGCGGTGACCAGCGCACTGTATGTCCCGTCCACAGGTACGGTAAATCCCTGGCAGCTGGGGATTGCGGCGTGGGAGAACGCCGTACAGAACGGCTGCGAAACCCGGCTGAATACCCGGGTGCTTTCCATGAAACGGACAGGGGCGTCGTATCTCCTGGAAACCGACCGGGGTGAGATTTGCTGCCGGGCGGTGATCAACTGCGCCGGACTGGCGGCAGACAGGGTGCAGGAACTGCTGTTCCCGCCCTCCGTCCGGATTTTCCCGGATGCGGCGGATTATCTCGTCTTTGACCGCCATGCCCCCGCCCCCGGACATATCGTGTTCCAGGAACCGGAACACGATAAAAAAGGTATCACTGCCGTCCCTACGGCGGATGGAAATCTCCTGCTGGGTCCCACCCGTCGGCCAGCGTCCGGCAGTTTTTCTGCCACGGACAAATCAGCCCTGAATGCCCTGCGGGAGGAGGCGGTCCGTGTGCTGCCGGAGCTGGATTTTGGGCAGGTCATCCGCAATTTTGCCGCCGTCCGGCCCCATCCCCACCGTGTTGTTTGGAAGAATGGGGAATATGTGCCGGACGGGAGCAGTCTCCGGGACTTCGTCATTGAGCATCCAGCCCCGGGATTTTACAGTCTGATCGGTGTGAAAACGCCGGGACTGACCTGTGCCGACGGGCTGGGCAGGATGCTGGCGGAGCAATGTGCCGCCTGGCTGGAAGCCCGTCCGGCAGCGAATTTCAATCCCCATCGCAGCGTCATCCCCAAGCAGAAAAACGACCCGGCGTTCCGGGACATTGTCTGCCGGTGCGAGCAGATCTCCCGCGGGGAAATTCTGGAGGCCATCCGCCGGGGCGCTACCACCGTGGAAGGTGTGAAGCACCGGGTGGGAACCGGGATGGGGCTCTGTCAGGGCAGCCGCTGTACGCTGGAAATCCGGCGGATCTTGGGAGAAGTCAGCCATGGAAACATATGAGATTCTGATTGTCGGGGCAGGAGCGGCGGGAATTGCCGCGGCAAAAGCGGCCGAATCCCACGGCTGCCGGCGGATTCTGCTTGTGGACCGGGCCCGGGAGATGGGCGGCGTATTGCTGCAATGTGCCCATCACGGCTTTGGCCCGGACCTGACCGGCCCGGAATACGCGCAGTATCTGTGCAAAGGGCTTCCCAACTCTGTTCGCTGGCTGCCGGAGACAACGGTGTTGTCCGTGTCACCGGAGAAAACCGCTCAGCTGACCGGCCCGAAAACCGGGCAGCTGACCGTCCGGTTTAAAAAAATGATTCTCGCCTCCGGCTGTCTGGAAATTCCGCCGGGGGCACTGAATATTGCCGGAACCCGGCCGGAAGGGGTATATACCGCCGGTCAGGTACAGGCGATGATGAATTTGTATCAGGAAATTCCGGAAGGCCCGGTGGTCATTCTGGGCGGCGGCGATATGGGACTGCTCATGGCCGGTGCATTGGCCGAAGCGGGACAGGAGGTATCCGCCGTTGTGGAACAACGCCCCCGCTGTGGTGGAACTGCCCGGAACCGGAAGTATTTGAAAATTTACCAGATTCCGCTGCTGTTGAACGCAACCATTACCGAAATTCTCGGCGAGAAACTGCTCTCCGGCGTGACTGTCCGGTTCCTGAAAACAGGGGAGGAGACAGTCCTGCCCTGCCGGACCCTGCTGATTGCCGCCGGACTGCGGCCCGACAGGGATTTGGTGCGGGATCTGGGAGCCCCGGACTGGATGTATCTGTGCGGAAACTGTAATCGGATTCACACTGCAGTGGAGGCCGTGGTTCTGGACGGAACGCACATCGGGACTGAAGCAGCAGAAGCAATACGAGGTGCAACATGATCGATCAATACAACAGAGAAATCACCTATCTGCGGATTTCCATCACGGAGCTGTGCAATCTGCGGTGCCGGTACTGTATGCCCGCTGATGGGGTGTGCAAAAAGCGGCATGAGGAGATGCTTACGGAGGATGAGCTGGTCCGGGCGGTGGAGACTGCGGCGATGCTGGGAATCACAAAGGTTCGCATCACCGGGGGCGAGCCGCTGGTGAAGAAAAACGCGGTGTCCATCTGCCGCCGGATCGCTGCGGTTCCGGGCATCCGGGAGGTGTGCCTGACCACCAACGGCACCCTGCTCCCGCCCCTGGCCGTTCCCCTCCGGGAGGCGGGGGTGCGCCGGGTGAACATCAGCCTTGATACGCTGGACGAAAGGAAGTACGCTGACATCACCCGGGGCGGCAGCCTGAAGGATGCCTGGTCCGGAATTGAAGCGGCGCTGGCTGCCGGATTTGACCGGGTGAAGCTGAACACCGTGCTCATCGGCGGATTCAATGATGACGAGATCGTTCCCCTGGCGGAACTGACGAAAAAATATCCTCTGGATGTGCGGTTTATCGAGCTGATGCCCATGTGCGACAGCCGGGAATTTGATGAGAGCGCCTTCATCCCGTACACCCGGGTGCTGGAGGCATTGCCGGAAGCGGTTCCGGCGGCAGCGGACGGGGGCGTGGCTCGGCTGTACCGTCTGCCGGGAGCCCAGGGAAATGTGGGGCTGATCAGCCCGGTGAGCGATCATTTCTGCGCCGGGTGCAACCGGATCCGCCTGACGGCGGACGGCAAACTCAAGCCCTGTCTGCACTCGTGCGAGGAATATTCGCTCAAGGGCCTGGATGATGCCGGCATGAAAGCCCGGCTGGAACAGGCCATTTGGAACAAGCCCCTCTGGCACGGGGAACTGGACGCATCCCACCGGAGCCGCGCGGGACGGAACATGAATCAGATCGGAGGCTGAAAATGGAAGATTTCACCCATTTTAATGAACAGGGCCGGGCAAAAATGGTGGATGTAGGGGAGAAACCTGTGTCCCGGCGCACGGCGGTGGCCGCCGGGCGGGTGCTGGTGAATGAGACGACCTTTGCGCTGATCAAAAGCGGCGGCATGAAAAAAGGGGATGTGCTTACGGTGGCCCAGATTGCAGGGATCATGGGGGCAAAGCACACGCCGGACCTGATTCCCATGTGCCACCCCATCCTCATGGACGGCATCGACCTGAAGCTGTGGCTGGATGAGGAGCGCCGGTCGGTGGAGATCGAGGCGCAGATCACCTGCGACGGCCGCACGGGCGTGGAGATGGAAGCGCTTACCGCTGTCAGCACCGCCGCATTGACAGTCTATGATATGTGCAAAGCGGTGCAGAAAGATATGGTCATCACGGACATCCGCCTGCTCAGCAAAACCGGCGGCGTCCATGGAACTTTTTTCAGGGAGGAAGAGGTATGAAATTTTCTGCGGCAGTCATCACCGTCAGCGACAAGGGCTCCCGGGGCGAACGGGAGGACACCAGCGGCCCGAACCTGTGTGCGCTGCTGGGGGAACGGAACTTTGATGTGGTCTATACGGCCATTGTCCCCGATGAATCCGATCAGATTCAGGCAGAGCTGATCCGTTGTGCTGATGAGAAACAGGTGTCTCTGGTGCTCACTACCGGCGGTACGGGTTTCTCACCCCGGGATATCACGCCAGAGGCCACGCTGGCCGTGGTGGAACGGCTGACGCCGGGCATCCCGGAAGCCATGCGGGCGGAGAGTATGCGGATCACGCCCCGGGGTTGTCTGTCCCGGGCAACGGCGGGCATCCGGGGGCGGACGCTGATCATCAATCTGCCGGGGAGCAAAAAGGCGGCCCAGGAAAATCTGCTGGCCGTCATCGATCCGGTGTGTCACGGTCTGGAGATGCTGCTGGGCGAAGGCAGCGCCGACTGTGCCGCCCCGGAAAAATAAAGAGACAGCAGCGGCGGGACGCACTTGCGGCCCGCCGCTGCTGTCTGTTGTGAAAGACGGTCAGACCCCGTAAAAATCCAGGAACTGCCGGGTTTCCGGCTGAAGCGGATGGTACAGTACGGTCTCCTTCGGGCCGTACTCCAGCAGCTGGCCTTTCCGGAAAAACAGCACCTCGTCTGCTGTCCGCCGGGCCTGCTGGAGACTGTGGGTCACCAGAATCAGGGTGCAGCCTGTCTCTTTGACATACTGTAAAATCAGCTCCTCCGCCAGAGAAGTGGTCTCCATATCCATGGCGGCGGTGGGCTCATCCAGAATCACCAGATCAAAGGATTTCATCATCAGCCGGGCCAGGGCCATCCGGGCGGTTTCGCCCCCGGATAGCCGATCTGCCCGTTTGTCTGCCAGATGAGGGATCTGCAGGGCATCCATCAGCTGCGCTGCCCGGTGCCTGTCCTTCCCGCCCAGGAGAATATTCGCCCGGGTGGTCATGCGGAAAGCGTAGTTTTTCTGGGGCAGATAACCGACTCTGCGTTTCTCCGTCAGGGCCGGCCGCTTCTGGTCTGCTGGAAGGATGCCAGCCAGGATTTTCGCAAAAGTTGATTTTCCGCTGCCGTTGGCGCCGATCACGCCATAGACTGTGCCGGGCTGCAGTTCCAGTCCCGGAAAGTCCAGAACGGTCACGCCGTCATAGGTCTTGGAAAAGGGCAGGATCTTCATTGGCTCAGCCTCCTTTGCAGCAGGGATAGTACAATATTCACCAGCAGGGACACGGACAGCAGAATGATCCCCAGCGCAATGGCCAGGGAGAAATTGCCCCGGTTGGTGTACTGCATGATGGCCGTGGTCATGACATTGGTTTTCCATGCGATGGCACCACCCACCATGGATACGGCCCCCACCTCGGCAATGGACCGCGAGAAGGCCAGCAGATAGGCTGAGAAAATCTGGTAAACACACTCGTTGACCAGCAGGCAGAAGGTGCGCAGCCTTGTCAGCCCCAGACCTTTGGCTGTCTCCCGGACGGCGGGGGCGATGGAACCCACATAGCTCTCCATATTACCCACCACAATGGGGGTGATCAGCACCACCTGGGCCATGACCATGATTTTCACTGTGAACAGCAGCTTCAGATGCCGGAACGGCCCCACACCGGAGAATAGCAGGTAAAAAACCAGACCGCACACCACCGGCGGCAGTCCCATGAGGGTACGGTTCAATACCAGCAGGATACCCCGCCCCGGGAAACGGCAGGTACCCAGCCAGATGCCGATGGGCACGCCGATGAGCAGCGCAATTACCGAGCTTTGCAGGCTCATTTTTGCAGTGACGCTGAGAATGTTCAGCATTTCCGCATCTGCGGATAAGATCAGTTCGATCGCTTTTTCCAGCGCGCTTCCCATAGCGTACCCCTTTCACAGAGATGTCCCGTGGGAGAAACCTCCCACGGGACCATTTTAACGGATGTCAGCGAAAAATCAATCCATCACGCCGTCATTGGCGTAGAAAGTCAGATAGGTGGCCTTATCGGTCAGGATGTAGGCGCCCATCTCCTCGGCCATCACCAGGCAGGCACCCATGCCTGCGTTGGCGGAAATGTACCAGTCGGTGTAGTCGGCGAAGGACTCAGCCTCAGCGGTGATGCCAAGATCTTCCGGCCAGAGGGACAGTTCCTTGGTGTGGGTACCGGAATTATCTCCGCGGGAAACGAAGGGGTATTTGCCGGCAGCAATGGCGGCGAAAGCGTCCATGACGCTGGCGCAGTCCTTCACACCGGCGGGGTCTTCGGTGGGTCCGCACAGGACAAAGTAGTTATACAGGAAGGAAATCCGCTCAGCCTCAAAGCCATCCACCACGCGGGCAAAGCCATCGGTCACAAAGGCTTCCTCCTGGCTCTTGGAGTGGACCAGGATCAGATCGGCGTTGCCGTACTTGGCGGCGGCAATAGCCTTGCCGGTACCGGCGGACTGGACTTCCACAGTGTAGCCATATTCAGATTCGAACTGGGGCAGCAGATAGTCCAGCAGACCGGAGTCGTTGACGGATGTGGTGGTGGACAGGCGGATGGTCTTGGTCTCTTCAGTGGCGGCGGTGATCTCACCGTCATACACAGGGGCATCGTCCTTCACATAGAACAGGTGCTCGCCGTATTCCTCCATGCCGTAGTTGGCGGCCAGATCCAGCGCTTCCTGGCTCAGCAGCCAGTGAATCAGGGCATCAGCGCCTTCGGTGTTGACGGTCACATCGGTGACTGCGTTGCCGTCAGCATCAGTAAAAGGTGCAGCGGGATCCACGGCGATGAGGGTGTAGGTGTTCAGCATCTTGTCGTCAGCTTCCTTCAGAATGACGGTGTTGACGGCGGCAGTCTCCTCGTCCGGTGTCGGCGCCGGGGTCTCCTGGGTGCCGGCATCCTTCGCACAGCCGGCCATCATGCCCAGCAGCATGGCTACGGACAGCAGCATGGCAAGTGTTCTTTTCATGTTTACTTCCTCCAATTAAACAGTTAAAGATAAAAATGACAAGTCCGATCCAAAATTCACAGGACGCACAATCGCGCTCCCGGGTATTTTTTGGAAAGAGGCTCGTCCACCGCTTTGCAAAACTATGAGAGTGTGTCCTCTGGACTCGTCCGGACAGTCACTTTTGTAATAATATACCATATCCTGTATGTAATTTCAATACAGTTCCCTCTATCTTTTCCCGGGAATCTGGGGTACAATCAAAGCAGGAACGGAGGGATCCCATGATACGGGAGGAAAACTGGGCGGTTCCGGTTGGACGGATCCGGGAATTCTTCAGAACGCAGCCGGATGTGACCGAATGGGACGGCGCGTTTTACTGGCACAGCTGCCGTGTCTGCGTGGGAGCGGCGGAGCATACCCCGCTGGGCAGTCTGCAGATTCCCCGCACGCTCATTGAGATGACCGGAGAGGAAGCGGATGTGGATGCGCTCCACCGGCGGTTTTTCCTGCGGTTCCTGTCAGCAGGCGGCTGAGTGTCCGCTGCTGAAAACTCTGTCTGGAGGGATGACAATGAACAATCAAAAACAGCCGCCGTCCATGGATGTATGGCTGGCTGAGGCAAAAGCCCACGAGAGCGCCCCGAAGATCGGAATGTATCTGACCCACAACGGCATCGTCCGGCAGACGGCCCGGGCAAAGGTCCGCTCCGGCGCGGAGGATACCCAGCCGGTCACGGGGATGCTGTTTTCCTATGACCGGGAAAAGGTGGATGCGGTGATCCGGGATACCTATGAAATGGACGGCATCTATTATATCAAAGTCTGGCTGAATGAGGGAGAACTGACGGTAGGCGATGATATCATGTATGTCCTTGTGGGCGGCGATATCCGTCCCCATGTCATCGACGGCCTCCAGTATCTGGTGGGCCGCATTAAAAATGAGTGTGTGACCGAACAGGAACTCCACGGCTGATCTGCAACAGAAAAATCCGGGGAGCGGACGATCATCGTCTGCTCCCCGGATTTTTTCATTTTTCAGAAGCTGGTGCGGTACAGGGGAATTACATTGATGACCGGCTCCTCATAGGGGTGGACCCGCTTCACTGCTTCCACCGTCCGGCCGGCATTCTCCGTCCGGCAGGTGACCTCCACCTTCAGTTCCGGCTCCCGGCTGATCTCGCCCACACTGCCCAGATAGGGGGTGGTTCCCTCCAGCGGCCGCCAGCACCCGGTGACGGGAGCGTAGGACAGGCAGCAGTCATAGTTTCCGATATGCCCGGCATCCACAGCCTGGAGGGCCTGCTGCAGCGGGGGCAGATGGGATTCAGGAATGAAAATCTCTACTTTGCAGTATTCCGTCAGCGCTTCCGGCGCATTCCCAAAGACATTGCGTTCCAAAACCCGGACAAATCCCTCCAGCCCCGCCTGATCGGCAGGGGAGAAGCGGTCCGGTACCGGACTGTCCAGATCCAGCACGCCGGCAATCTGCCCGCCTGCGTGGATGGGAATGACGATCTCCGAACGGGAAGCTCCGTCGCAGGCAATGTGTCCGGGGAACTGGTGGACATCCGGCACCCGCTGGGTTTTGTCCTGCGCCGCGGCCGTTCCGCACACGCCCCGGCCCACCGAAATCTCAATGCAGGCCGGCCGCCCCTGAAACGGTCCAAGAACCAGCATACCGTTTTCCATGAGATAAAAGCCTGCCCAGTTCAGATCTTCCAGGGTGTGATACACCAGCGCGGCGGCGTTGGAGAGATTTGCGATCCGATGGGGCACACCCTCCGTCAGTGCCTCCAGCTGCCGGGTCAGTTCCGTATAATCCGTCATGTCTTTCCTCCCGAAAAATGTTCCGGCCATCTGGGACCGGAACATTATTATAGCTCGCTGCTTCCTTCCTGCCAAGGCCTTTTTCTGACGGAACAGCAAGACATTTTTATGCATAAAACAAAGAAATAATTTGAGACAGGGGAGAGTCCTTTCCATACAACAAAGAAACATGGTTCAGCCCGACAGGGCTGTGCTGTGCTTATTCGACCGTTCCAGCCGCTGCCAGCGGGGACAGTCTGGACTGGAAGGATCTGTCAGCGGGGGAGATTTACAACCGTGTGACCAGCAGTGTGGCGCCGGGCAGCATCGTACTGTTCCACAATGCGGCGCTGCACACGCCGGAGGCACTGCCGGATATCATTGCATATCTCCAGGGCGAAGGCTATGAGATTGTACCGGTGTCCCAGCTGCTGCTTACCGGGGACTACACCATCAATCACGAGGGCCGTCAATGCCCGGTTGACCGCTCCGCATGACCGGAGGTCTTTGGATTAAACTGCGCCTGTTCCGGGTATACTGGGCATATCACATTGCCAGGAGGAACGGCGAATGAAATTTTATGTGAATGACAACTGTATCGGTTGCGGCCTGTGTGCCGGATTGTGCCCGGATGTATTTGAAATGACATCGGAGGGAGTTTCCCATGTCATCGGCAAGGCGGACACACCGGAACTGGAAAAACGGGCCCGGCAGGCGCTGGAGGAATGTCCTGTGGACGCCATCGAGGAACGCTGACCCGGTCCGGCAGCCGGACGGAGATTGGATCTCCTCCCGGCTGCCGCTGCCTTCTGTGAAAAACTTAACATTTTATTTGCGAAATTTTGGCATCTGTCACAAAAGGGAGCAGAAAGGATTGTAAGAAAATTTGCCTGGAAAATTGTAAAGGTTTATTGAAAATGCATTGTTGATGTTGTATAATGTGTAACAAACCGTGGACAGCGTCAGTCGCAAAGTCCGCAAAAAAAGAAAGTAGGAGTGAAACTCAAAGATGGAAAAGTTCTTCCTCATCGGTTTCGTCGGAGCGATCATCGCCCTGCTGTTTGCTGTTATGCAGCGCAACAAGGTCATGTCCTTCTCCGAAGGAACCGATAAAATGCAGAAAATCGCTGCAAGCATCCGTGAGGGTGCCAATGCGTATCTGAAACAGCAGTACACTACGGTTATTAAGGTATTTGCCGTTGTGTTTGTGGTCTTGCTGATCATCGCTTTCGCTTCCGGCGGAAAGATGCTCTCCAAGTTCACCCCCTTTGCCTTCCTGACGGGCGGCATCTTCTCCATGCTGGCCGGTCTGTTCGGCATGAAGATCGCCACCAACTCCAATGCCCGCACCGCATGGGCCGCCTCCGAGAGCCTGAACAAGGGCCTGCGTGTTGCCTTCTCCTCCGGTTCCGTCATGGGTTTCACCGTGGTTGGTCTGGGTATGCTGGACATTACCATGTGGTTCTTCCTGCTCCGCTTTGTGTTCCATGTGGATGATCCCGTACAGCTGGGCAACATCATGGTCATGAACGGCATGGGCGCTTCCTTTATGGCACTGTTTGCCCGTGTGGGCGGCGGTATCTACACCAAGGCCGCTGATGTGGGCGCTGACCTGGTGGGCAAAGTCGAAGCCGGCATCCCCGAGGATGACCCCCGCAACCCCGCTACCATCGCCGACAATGTGGGCGACAACGTTGGCGACGTGGCCGGTATGGGCGCTGACCTGTATGAGTCTTATGTCGGTTCCATTCTGGCAACCTTCGCACTGGGCGCCGTGGGCGGCTATGGCTGGGAAGGTATGCTGCTGCCCGTGGCTCTGGCTGTGTGCGGCATCATCTGCTCCATCATCGGCTCTTTCCTGGTCAAGACCGAGGAAAACGCCACCCAGCAGTCCCTGCTGAAGAGCCTGCGTACCGGTACATACACCGCTGCCGTGCTGTCCGCTGTGGCTGCCGCCCCGCTGACTTACTTCATCATCGGCAACTGGGGCGTTTATATCGCCATCCTGTGCGGTCTGGTCGGCGGCTGCGCCATCGGTTACTTCACCGAGTATTACACTTCCGATACCTATAAGCCCACCCAGGAGCTGGCTGCCGCTTCCGAGACCGGCAGCGCCACCATCATCATCGGCGGTATCTCCCTGGGCCTGAAGTCCACCATGACTTCCATTCTGATTGTGGCTGCCGCCGTCCTGATCAGCTACTTTGCTGCCGGTGGTTCCGTGGAGATCGTTGATGCCTCCGGTGCCTTCACCGCTGCCTTCAACCGCGGCCTGTACGGCATCGGTATTGCCGGTGTCGGCATGCTGTCCACCCTGGGCATCACCCTGGCCACCGACGCTTACGGCCCCGTGGCTGACAACGCCGGCGGTATTGCCGAAATGTCCGGTCTGCCGGAAGAAGTCCGCGAGCGCACCGATGCTCTGGACTCCCTGGGCAACACCACTGCTGCCACCGGCAAGGGCTTTGCCATCGGCTCCGCTTCTCTGACTGCTCTGGCCCTGCTGGTTTCCTATGTGAACATCGTTCAGTCCAACACCACCGAGACCCTGAACTTCACCCTCACCAGCCCCACCGTTCTGGTCGGTATGTTCATCGGCGCGATGCTGACCTTCGTGTTCTCCGCTTTCACCATGAGCGCTGTGCAGAGAGCTGCTGAGTCCATCGTTGTGGAAGTCCGCCGTCAGTTCAAGGAGATCCCCGGCATCATGGAATACAAGGCCGATCCTGATTACGCTGCCTGTGTCGGCCTGTGCACCAAAGGTGCTCTGAAAGAGATGGTCGCTCCCGCACTGCTGGCTATCATTGTTCCC
>JALFTG010000147.1 GCA_022779345.1 Oscillospiraceae bacterium
CCCGCTCTGCCCACGCCCCTGTTGGTGACGGCGAAAGAACTTGCCCGGATCAGTGGGATCGGAGAGAACAAGATCCGGCAGCTGATGGATGAGGGAGAACTGGAGTATCTCCCGATTGGGAAACACCGTCTGCTTCGGCCGGAGGCTATCCTGGATTACTACGAGCGCCACAAAGCGCCCGTCCTACCCAGGAGCAGTCCTTTGAGATCGGATAATCCCGCCTGATCGGGTGCACTTTTATTACATCGCCAGCATCAGACAATGTGATTTTTCATAAACGGAGCCACACGGATGTTGCCGTACTCTCGGAGCATTTGTGTGGTGAGGTTTATGAAAAATCACATTGGATGACGCTGCACCAAAGAAAGGAAGGTATCTCTATTATGGCAATCACAGAACGAACCGTCAAGAACAAGCGCAATTCCGCAGGCATTTTAACCGGCAGACCGGGAACAGTCTACGACGTCAACATCAAGTATACATCGGAAGGGAGACCCAAGACTTATTCCAAGAAGGGGTTTCCCACCAAGAGCGAAGCACAGCAGCATGAGGCCACCATGAAGAATAAACTGGCAAACCCCTCGTATGTTCCTCCCACGGCCGCTCAACGGCGTATGACGGTGCGGGACTATCTGGAGGAGTGGTTGGAACGTCATGGCAACGCCAATCTTCGTCCCAGTACCCGTGCAAGCTATCAAAGCCACATCAAAAATCACATTCTGCCCTATATCGGCGATGTTTATCTCAGTCAGTTAACACCGGGAATGTTGGACGATCTGTACGGGGAGTTGGACAGGAAAGGGCTTTCGCCTTCTTCTGTAAAATATGCCCACCGCATTCTGGGTGTTGCGCTGGAGCACGCCAGAAAATACCACTATATTGAGAGCAACCCCGCCAGGGATGTCATTACCAAATTCGGAAAGCAAGGGAAGACACCAGATCCTTATACGGTAGAGGAGATGCGCCAACTACTTGCACGAACAACGGGAAACGAATGGGGGTTAATCGTTGTCCTTGCTGGCTTGTATGGACTACGACTGAGCGAGATCCTTGGTCTACGATGGAGCAATGTTGATTTTGATAATCAAACCTTCAGCGTTGTAGAGCAACTTCCCTTTGCACTTCCAGCGGGAACTACATACGTCACAGAGATGGCTCCGGTCAAATCCAGTGAACGTGTACTACCCATTACAAACGTGACTGTGCAGTATTTCACGCGCCAGCTTATGTATCAGATCGAGCAAAAGCGTTTATTGGAGTCATCCGGCGAAACCTACTATGACAACGACTTGGTAATTGCAAAGCCCAATGGCTGCCCGGAACGCAGAGACCGTGTGTCTGCGAATTTCAGCCAGTTTCTCCGTCATCAGGGTCTCAGGCATATCCGTTTCCACGATTTGCGTCATTCAGCAGCAACTAATATGCACGAGCTGACCGGCGACTTCTACACAGTGGGACAGATCCTTGGACACAGTTTGAAGGGTATCGGTATCCAGTTGGGTATCTCTAACAACTTGGAGTCGGTTACTGCTCAATATGTAGATGTCCGTCTTGATCGCAAGACTTTCGTTCTGAATGCTTACCACCAGAAACTCTTAGACTTAAATTCTGTTATTAGCATAGAATAAGCACTGGGGCGCTCTCGCAGATCGTTGAGAGCGCCCTTATGTTTATACTCACTTTTATAAGATGCCGCAGGTGCAATCGGCACCATTTCGGCACCACAACATTCATTTTTTGTGCATAGGCCGAATTGCCTTGGCACCACAAAGCCCGGCACCATTGGCACCATTTTGAGTATCAGACAAATCCCGGAACCATTCAAGAAAAAAGAAAAGCCTTGGAAACGCTGAATTTCCAAGGCTTTTTGGCGGAGATGGAGGGATTCGAACCCCCGGACGGTTGCCCGTCAACTGATTTCGAGTCAGCCTCGTTACGACCACTTCGATACATCTCCGTATGAATTTTATGCAGGTTCCGGGATTGATCACTTGATTTCGAGTCAGGTGCGATCTGACTGCCGCCGCGCGGCGCTCCGGACGCCGGGGCACTGAGATTATATCAATCCGTCAGGAAAAATGCAAGGCCTGTCAGGAAATTGGCAGTGTTTCTTTGAAAAAACACTTGACTTTTCACGGATGACATACTAACATATTAGCAATTTAAAACAGTTATGATAGAGGTGCGGCCGACAAAAGTATGCACCACAGCAACCGGAAGACACCGGGATGCAGAAAGGGGAGGCCGCCGAGGGTCAGCGCAGTTGTCTTGGGCGCTGTACCCGGGCACCGGGAGAAGATCCCTGTGACTGTCGCGAAAGCGGAGCGCTGTCTGAACTGCCAGGTTGATTGGTCATGTTCTGTGCGTGCGCGGACATGGCTTTTTTTGTCGCTTGGAAAGCTTCTGTCTGCTGTGAGAGAAAGAAGGATAAGAGATATGAGAAACCATCTTCGCCGGGTTCTGCCTTTGCTGGCAGTCCTGACCGTGGTGATCTGCATGATGACCACCACCGTATTTGCCGCCGATGAGGCAGAGGCCGCCGGCCCCGCCATGTACGGCACATTCTGGGCCCTGGTGCCCCCCATCGTGGCCATCGTTCTGGCCCTGATCACCAAGGAGGCCTATTCCTCCCTGTTCATCGGCATCGTGGTAGGCGCCCTGTTCTACTGCGACTTCCACCCCATCGCCGCCCTGGACGCCCTGCTGAATGAGGGCCTGGTGGCCGCCATTGCCGACAATGCCGGCATCTTCCTGTTCCTGGTCCTGCTGGGAACCATCGTGGCTCTGGTCAACGCCGCCGGCGGCTCCGCCGCGTTCGGCCGCTGGGCAGAACAGAACATCAAGACCAAGGTGGGCGCTCAGCTGGCCACTTTCGTGCTGGGCATCCTGATCTTCATCGATGACTACTTCAACTGCCTGACCGTCGGCTCCGTCATGCGTCCCGTCACCGACCGGCATCAGATCTCCCGGGTCAAGCTGGCCTACCTGATCGACGCCACCGCCGCTCCCGTGTGCATGATCGCCCCCATCTCCTCCTGGGCCGCCGCTGTGTCCAGCACGGCTGAGGGCCTGGATACCGGCATCAGCGGCATCCAGCTGTTTATCAAGGCCATCCCCTATAACTTCTACTCCCTGCTGACCTTCGTGTTCATCATCGCCCTGTGCGTGATGAAGTTCGATTACGGCCCCATGAAGGACTATGAGACCAAAGCCCAGACCGAGGGCGACCTGAGCGCCATCCCCGGCTCCGAGTCCGACGAGGGCAACCCCAAGGGCCGCGTGCTGGATCTGGTCCTGCCCGTGATCGTCCTGATCGCTGCCAGCACCATCGGCATGATCTATGTGGGCGGCTTCTTCGGTGTGGACGCCTGGGGCGGCACCGACTGCGCCGGCGACTTCATCGGCGCCTTCGGCAACACCGATGCCTTTATCGGCCTGCCCTGGGGCGGCATCATTGCCCTGCTGATCATCGTGATCTATCTGGTGGCCCGCCGGGTCATCACCTTCAAGGAAGCCATGGCCTGCGTGCCCAAGGGCTTCAACGCCATGGTGCCTCCCATCATCATCCTGACCATGGCCGTCAGCCTGAAGAGCATGACCAGCGGCCTGGGTGCTGCGGAGTATGTCCACGATGTGATGTGGGGCGCATCTGCCAGCCTGTACAGCATGCTGCCCGCCGTGATCTTCATCGTGGCCTGCCTGCTGGCCTTCGCCTCCGGCACCAGCTGGGGCACCTTCGGCATCCTGATCCCCATCGTCACCGCCATCTTCCCCTCCGACAGCAGCCTGCTGATCATCGGCATCTCCGCCTGCTGCGCCGGCGCTGTGTGCGGCGACCACTGCTCCCCCATTTCCGACACCACCATCATGGCCTCTGCCGGCGCCCAGTGCGAGCATGTGAACCATGTGGCCACCCAGCTGCCCTATGCTATCACCGTGGCGGCGGTCAGCTTCGTCAGCTACATCGTTGCCGGCTTCGTCCAGAACGCGGTCATCTGCCTGGTGATCGGCGCCGTGCTCATGGTCGGCACCCTGTTTGCCATCAAGACCGTGACAAACAAGAAGCAGGCC
>JALFTG010000165.1 GCA_022779345.1 Oscillospiraceae bacterium
CAGGTCAAGGCCTATGTGGACGGCGCCGCGGCAGCGTTCGGCGGCATCGACATCGTGATCCCCAACGCCGGGTATGAAGGCGAATACCAGCTGATCCAGGATGTGACCATGGAGTCCTACATGAAGGTCTACAGCGTCAATGTGTTCGGCGTGGTATTCCTGTGCAAATATGCCGCGCCCTATCTGATCGAGCGGGGCAAGGGCGCCATCGTCACCATCGCCTCCAACGGCAGCTACACCACTGCCGCCGGCATGAGCGCTTACTGCTCCTCCAAGCACGCGGTCGCCGGTGTGGCCAAGTCCGTGGCCCTGGAGCTGGGTCCCCACGGCATCCACTGCAACTACATCTGCCCCGGCGGCGTGGACACCCCCATGATCCGCCGCATTGAGCACAACACCTTCGGCGATGAAAAGACCCACGAGGAGTGCGAACAGATCTTCGGCAAGGATTATCTGGATCAGCGCTACTGCCGTCCGGAAGAGGTCGCCGACCTGGCCGCCTTCCTGGCATCCGACATCTCTTCCCACATCATGGGTTCCGGCATTCGTCTGGACGCCGGCATGGACGCCCTCTGCTGAGCACAATTACCTCCTTGAAAAATCTCCCGGGACAGCGCGACCATGGCTGCCCCGGGAGGGGTTCCGGTAAGGTTTCAAAAATTATCCGACGCATTTATTTCATATGACATAAAAGGAGGATATTGCAATGTTTGATCTGACTGGCGATGTGGCAGTTGTCACCGGTTCCGGTACCGGTCTGGGCCGGCAGCACGCACTGGCTCTGGCAAAGCAGGGCGCAAAGGTCGCACTTCTGGGGCGGCGGCAGGAAAAGCTGGACGCGGTGGCCGCGGAAATTGAGGCACTGGGCGGTGAGGCCTTCCCTGTGTCCACGGATGTGACCGATCCCAAGCAGGTGGAAGCGGCCCGGGATAAGATCGTTGCCAAATGGGGCAAGGTGGATATCCTGGTCAACAATGCCGGCGGCGGTGAGGCCGGTCCCATCAGCGAACTGGCTGAGGACGCCTGGCTGCGCAGCCTGGATCTGGACCTGAACGGCGTGTTCTACTGCACCAAGTATTTCAGCCAGGTGATGCTGGAAAAGGGCTACGGCCGGGTCATCAATATCGCGTCCATCCTCGGCAAGGGCGGACTGCCCGAGCTGCCCATCTCCCCCTACTGCACTGCCAAGGGCGGCATCATCAATTTCACCCGCCAGGCCGCCGCTGAGTGGGCGCTGAAAGGCGTCACCTGCAACGCCCTGTGCCCCGGTTTCTTTGCTTCCGAGGCCAACACCCCCGAGGCCATGGAAAACATGAACGGCTTCATCACCGCCCGCACCCCCATGCAGCGTCCCGGCGAGCCCGGTGAACTGGACTCCAGCATCATCTATCTGGCTGCCCACGAGTCCAGCTATGTGACCGGCTCCATCATCACCTGCGACGGCGGCTGGACCGCTGTCTGATCCTGATATTCTGAAAAACGAGGTACAGCACTATGGATAACGAATACAGCATTCTCTGGCAACCCATCGACATCAACGGATGCCGCATCCGCAACCGCATCAGCATGTCCGGCATGGGCACCTTCACCCCCACCATGGGCGATCAGATCGAGACCGAGTCCGGTCTGCGCTACTATGAAGAGCGCGCCAAGGGCGGCATCGGCCTGATGCACACCGGCGCCTACTTCATCGACTCCATCACCGCCCAGGGCGGCCGCACCCTGGACTTCTCCACCGACAAGTCCATTCCCAGCGGCACGGTTCTCACCGAGCGTGTCCATCGCTGGGGCGCCAAGATCTTCGCCCAGCTCAGCTGCGGCACCGGCCGCAACGGCATGCCCCAGATCGGCGAGCGTGTTCCCATCTCCTCTTCCGCCAACCCCTCCTTCTATAATCCCGACATGATCTGCCGCCCCCTCACCACCGAGGAGATCGAGCAGATGATGGAGACCTGGAAGATCGCCGCCCGGAATGCCATGCTCATGGGCTTTGACGGCATCCAGATCCACGCCCACGCCGGATACCTCATGGACCAGTTCATGTCCGAGGTCTGGAACCACCGCACCGACAAGTACGGCGGAAGCTTCGAGAACCGCTGCCGCTTCACCATGGAAACCGTGGACGCCATCCGCAGCGTGGTCGGTCCCAAATTCCCCATCACCTACCGCATCTCCCTGGATCACGGCTTCCCCGGCGGCCGGACCATCGAGGAGTCCATGAAAATCCTGGATGTGCTGGATAAGTGCGGCATCGACGCCTTTGACATCGACTCCGGCTGCTACGAGACCATGGACTACATCTTCCCCACCCGCTACACCGGCGAGGCCTGCATGGCCTATGTGTGCGAGGAGGCCCGGAAGCACCTGACCCACCCCATCATCAACACCGGCAACCACAGCATGGAGAGCGCCGTGGCCCTGCTGAAGAGCGGCAATGCAGATATGGTTCAGTTCGGCCGTCAGTCCATCGCCGATCCTCAGTTCGCCAATAAGCTGCGTGAGGGCCGCCGGGAAGATGTGCGCCCCTGCATCGTGTGCAACGAGGAATGCATCGGCCGCATCTTCGGCCGTCTGACCCAGCTCAGCTGCACGGTCAACCCGTCCACCGGCTTTGAGACCTATATGGAAGTCAAACCCGTGCCCGCCCCCAAAAATGTGGTGGTCATCGGCGGCGGCCCCGGCGGTCTGGAAGCTGCCCGCTGCGCGGCAGAACGCGGCTGCAGCGTCACCCTGTATGAAAAGGCCGATCACATCGGCGGCACTTTCCTGACCATCTCCACCGGCAGCTTCAAGTGGCGGATGCCCCAGCTGATCGAGTGGTACGATGTGCAGCTGAAGAAGCTGGGCGTGAAGGTGGTGCTGAACACGGAGATCTCCGCCGACGATCCCGCCCTGGCCGGCGCCGACGCCATCTTCGTGGCCACCGGTTCCAAGGCCCTGCTGCCCCCCATCCCCGGCATCGACAATCCCAAGGTCATCGATGTGGAGGAAGTCCACCGCTGCGGCATGCCCGCCGGTGAAAAGGTCGTCATCTGCGGCGGCGGTCTCTCCGCCTGCGACACCGCCATTGAATACGGCGAGAAGAACGAAGGCCGGAAGTTCACCATCGTGGAGATGCAGGAAGCCATCGGCAACGATGTCATGGTCGTGAACAAGATCAGCATCGACCGCCTGCTGGCCCAGTACGGCGTGGAACAGCTCACCAGCACCAAAGTCGTGGGCATCACGGACGAGGGCGTCGAAGTCGAGAGCGCCGAGGGCCGCCGGGTCATCCCCGCGGATGTGGTCGTGGCCGCCTTCGGCAGAAGCCGCAACCTGGAACTGGCCGACGCCATCCAGTACAAATACCCCACCAAAACCACCATCATCGGCGACTGCATGAAGCCCGCCAAGGCCGGAAACGCCATCCGGGAAGGTTTCTACGCCGCCATGAGCATCCAATAACAATCCATCCATGGGCTCCGATCCGGCGACGGGCCGGAGCCCCACTGATAGGAGAATAAATTATGGAGAAAGAAAAAAACTTTTTCGGCTATAAAGCCGCCATCGGCGCGTTCCTGGTCATCTTCGTGAATCTGGGCGTAGCCTCCACCCTGGGCGTGTTCGTGACCAGTCTGGCGGAATACAGCGGCTGGGATCTGGGCGCTGTGGGTTACATCGGTACCGTCAACACCGTGGGCAATGTGATTCTGTCCATTCTGGCGGTGAAATTCCTGTCTAAATTCGGTGCCAAAAAGACCATGCTCATTGGCGTGCTGGCCTGCGCCATCCACACCCAGTTCTATTGCTTTGCCACCCCTGGCCACAACACCTTCAGCCTGCTGTGTATGTACATTGCCGGGTTCCTGGCCTCATTCTGCATCACCTTCGGCACCCACGCCGTCTGCGGCGCTGTCATTGCTGAGTGGTTCGTGGAGAAGCGGGATCAGATCACGGGCATCGTGTTCTCCGGCGCCGGCTTCGGCGCTGCCATCTGGGTGTTCCTGGCCGGACAGCTGTTCAAGTACATGGACTATAAGGGCAGCTACCGTGTGCTGGCCGTCCTCGCCCTGATCATCGGTCTGTTTGCCGTGTTCTGCCTGATCAAGTCCCCCAAAGACCTGGGACAGAAGCCCCTGGGCTGGGAGAAGGCCGAGGCCATGGAACAGGCTGCCGCGGAAAATGCAGCGGACCTGACCGGCGTGGATAAGGCCACCGCTACGAAAAGCGCATCCTTCTGGGTTCTGGCCGCCGCTCTGCTGTGCGTGTGCATGGCCGGCAGCGCCTTCATGGCCTACTGCCCTGCCTGGTGGCAGATGAACGGCTTCAGCGCCACCGCCGCCTCCAACTGGGACGCTCTGTACCTGCTGCTGTCCGGTTTGGTGCTCCTGTTTGTGGGCAAGGTCACGGCGAAGGTCAGCCCCTCCGTGTTCGCCATTCTGGTGTGCGCCGCCTTTGTGGCCTGCATGGCCTGCATGTACTTCCTGGGCTCCACCCCCACTACCATGATGATGATCCTCATCGTCCTGTTCGGCGCTCTGGCCTATCCCCTGAACGCCAGCATCCCCGGCCTGATGGGCCAGTCCATTTTCGGTCTGAAGGACTCCGGCGCTATCTCCGCCACCCTGATGACCGCCGTGTATGTGGGTCAGGCGCTGTACGCCCCCATCATGGCCCGGTTCCTGGCATCTGAGGGCGGCATGGCCAGCGGCTGGCTGTTCTTCGCCGGCGCCGCCATCCTGGGCATGGTGCTGATCCTGGTGGCCATCGCCATCTCCCCCATGAAAAAACTCTCCCGGAACTAACTTCCTTCTCTCCTTTCTATCCCTTTCTTTCTATGCGGAGCCGGGGCTGTGTCAATGACACAGCCCCGGCTTTCGTGGTTTTGAATTTCATGTTCGTTGACCGGCGTCACGGTGGCATAGCTGGCCCAGCCGCACAGACTTACCAGCCCGGCCGGAAGATACGCGATCCACAGCATGAAAGACACCTCTTTTGGATGCTCCTGCTCCCTCTTGACAGGAAAACAGAGGGATTATATGATACCATTATCCAATTTCCCACCGGGGTTTTGTAAACATTTTCCCCCAGAAAGGCTGGCGGAACCGATGCCCTTTGAGATCGTACGCAACGACATTGTGAATATGAAGGTGGACGCCATTGTGAACACCGCCTCTCCCCTGCCCGGGATCGGCTACGGGGTGGATGCGGCCATCCACGCCAAGGCGGGGCCGGAACTGCTGGAAGCCCGGAAGGCCATCGGGGCCATCCCCGTGGGCGGCGCCGCCATCACCCCCGGTTTCGCCCTGGACGCCCGATGGGTGATCCACGCCGTGGGTCCTGTATGGCAGGGCGGCAGCCACGGGGAGGAAGCGCTTCTTCGCAGCTGCTATGACACCGCTCTCCATCTGGCGGAGAAGGCCGGGTGCGAGTCCGTCGCCTTTCCCCTGCTGTGCGCCGGGAATCACGGATTTTCCAAGGCACTGGCCCTCCAGACGGCGGTGAGTGCTTTCAGCAGCTTCCTGATGGACCATGACATGTACATCTCGCTGGTGGTGTTCGGTGGGGAGAGTCTGGCCCTGTCGGAAAAGCTGTTCCGCTCCGTGCAGCAGTACATTGACGACACCTATACCCAGGACAAAAAGCTGGAGGAATACGGCATCTCAGACAAACGCAGCATCCGGGAAGTGGAACTGGAGCAGACCCTCCGGGCCCAGCGGCGGATGCGGCGTCTGCGGGAGGACACCTGCGCCTATGCGGCCCCGGCTTCCGCACCCCGCCATCCGCTGGAGGAACTGCTCCGGAAGACGGACGCTGGCTTTTCCGAGACGCTACTGCAGCTCATTGACCGGTCCGGGAAAACGGACGCGGAGGTGTACAAGCGGGCCAATGTGGACCGGAAGCTGTTCTCCAAAATCCGCAATCACCCGGATTACCGGCCATCCAAGCCCACGGCGCTGGCCTTCGCCCTGGCGCTGGAACTGGATCTTGAGGAGACAAAGGACCTGATCGGCCGGGCGGGCTATGCCCTCTCCCACAGCAGCCGGTTTGACATCATCGTGGAATACTTCATTCTCGAGAAAAATTACGATCTGTTCGAGCTGAACCAGGTACTGTTCCAGTTCGACCAGCCCATGATCGGCGTATAAAAATGTCGCCCGCCGGGCGACCACGCCCTCCTTCGGATGCGCTATGATAACAGCGTAAGAAATCCGAAGGAGGGCTTTTTCATGAAAACAGAACTGGTATTTATTCTTGACCGCAGCGGCTCCATGGCGGGGCTGGAATCGGACACCATCGGCGGGTTCAACGCTATGGTGGAAAAACAGAAGCGGGAGCCGGGGGAGGCCCTGGTCACCACGGTACTGTTTGACAGCACCTGGGAGATTCTCCACGACCGGCTGCCCCTGGAGAAAGTGCCGCCCATGACGGCAAAAGACTATTCCGTCGGGGGCTGTACCGCCCTGCTGGACGCGGTGGGCGGCACCGTCCGCCACATCGCCCGGATCCACAAATATGCCCGGCGGGAAGATGTGCCCGACCGGACGCTGGTGGTCATCACCACCGACGGGCTGGAAAACGCCAGCCGCACCTACACCTATGACCGGGTGCAGAAGCTGATCCGCCACGAACAGGAGAAGTACGGCTGGGAATTTCTGTTCCTGGGCGCCAATATCGACGCGGCGGCCGAGGCGGCGCGGTTCGGCATCGGGGCCGACCGGGCGGCAGATTACCACTGTGACAGCGAGGGCACGGCCCTGAACTATGAAGTGCTGGGGGACGCCATCCGCCAGGTCCGCAGCGGTGCACGCCTGTCCGCTGCATGGAAAGCGGATATCGACGCCGACTATCACCGGAGGGACAGAAAATGAGCAGCCCGGATGCTGGCAGCACACGGCTGCAGGATGCCATCCGGTTCGCCCTGGACAAACACGCCCATCAGTTCCGGAAAGGCACGGACCGGCCCTATATTCTCCATCCGCTGGAGGTGATGCTCCTGCTGTCGGCGATGAACGCCGACACGGACCTGCTCATGGCCGGTGTGCTCCACGACACCGTTGAGGACACGGACGCCACCCTTCCGGAGCTGGAAGCCCGGTTCGGTCCCGGCGTGGCCGGACTGGTGGGCGCACACACGGATGACAAATCCCTGCCCTGGCAGGAGCGGAAAGCGAAGGCTGTGGCGGAGCTGGCCCGGGCGGACCGGCGGGTGCAGATGCTGGTGCTGGCCGACAAGGTATCCAACCTGCGGAGCATGGCCCGGGATCATGCCCGGGTGGGCGAAGCCCTGTGGGACCGGTTCCACGCGCCAAAGGAGCAGCAGTCCTGGTACTACTCCGTGTCCCAGGACGCCCTTCAACCCATGGTCGATGACCCGGACGCCCGGGAGGTGTACTGGGAGATGACAGCGCTGTACAAGGACCTGTTCGTGTCCTACGGACTGGACACCACCGGAGAGGTGCTGTACCAGTATGCCGCCCACGGGGAGGCCTACCGCCTGCGCCGGGAACATCCGTACTGGGAAGCCTGTCCGGTCCCGGAGTGCCTGCTGGCCCCGGTCTCCCGGGCCGCGGCGGAAACCCTGGAGGATCTCTGGCGGCTGTAAAGCGCTGTTTGTGAATGAGGCGGACAGAATAGCTGTCCGCCTCATTTTGCCAACAAAAAAATCACCCTTTCGCGGTCTGCAAAAGGGTGATTCGGGTAGAGGCGTTGTTCAGCAGGAAAAATCTGCGCGGATGTCATCGTTCAGGCGGTTTTCCGGAGACGATATCTTTCAAAAAGTCCAGAAAACTTCACATTTCATCAGAAGCCCGTAGTTTTCTGCATCAGAAAGTGCTCAGTCGCAGTTCTCCCAGTTGTGCCAGACATTCTGGACATCGTCGTTCTGGGGGCTTTGCCCCCAGTAGGGGCAAACACAAATCCTTGGAAAATCAAGCGTTTTCAGACTTTCGCTTTTCCAAAATTGCTTGTGCCGTTCTTTATGTACGTCACAACTCTGGTGATAAGATAAAGTATAACTCACCTTTCCTCCATCATGCCAACCAACTTGTAGAAACTGGTGCGCTTTGTGTTCGTCTGCTCCATAGCGGTCTTTGCGGTGATTTCTCCCGCTTTCCAAGAGGTATAAACCTCATTCCAGTTTGCGGGGAAAGTGAG
>JALFTG010000183.1 GCA_022779345.1 Oscillospiraceae bacterium
ACAGAGTATGAAGAAACTGATTTCAACCCCGAGACTGGTGGGCGGCGCCGTGGTACTGGCGCTGCTGGTGATGTTTTACATCGGGGTGCTGTATAAATTGCAGATCGTGGAAGGCGCGGCGTATAATGCGGAGAGCGCCAACAGCAATGTCATCTATGAGACCGTGGCTGCCTCCCGGGGTAACATCATGGACCGGTACGGCCGCCTGCTGGTGTCCAGCCGTACCTGCTACAACATCGTCATCAACTCCGATGAACTGTTTGAGCAGGAGAACCCCAACGCCGTCATTCTGAAACTGATTGAGACGGTAGAATCTTTCGGGGAGAGCTATACGGACGATCTGCCCATCACGAAGCAGGCGCCGTTCGAGTTTACGGAGATGAGCGATGTCCAGCGCACGATTCTGAACGGGTATCTGGAAAACGCCGTCAGTCAGTACACCGGTACCGCCCTGGCCACGGGTCTGGCCAAGGAAAACCCCAACAAGGGCCAGGAGGGGGAGAGCGACTATGTGGTGGACGATGAGGTCACTGCCGTGGAGCTGATGGCCTTTTTCCGCAGCCGGTACAAGATCGACAATTCCTATGACAACGAGCAGACCCGGAAGATCGCGGGCCTGCGCTATGAGATCAACAGCCGCTACATTGTCCCCACGGCGGATTACATCTTCGTGGAAAATGCCAGCATGGCGCTGATCACCAGCCTGCTGGAGCAGGACATCCCCGGCATTGAGATTGAAAACAGCTATGTCCGCCAGTACAACACCACCGGTGCCGCCCACATTCTGGGATATATCGGTTCCATGTCCCCGGGGGAATACGACAACCAATACAGTCTGATGGACTATTCCCTGGATGCCAAAGTGGGCAAGGACGGTGCGGAGCGTGCCTTTGAAACCTATCTCCACGGCACCGACGGAGAGGCGGCTGTGACGAAAACTGCCGACGGTGCGGTGGTGAAGAAGGTCTATACGGAGGAGCCTCAGCCCGGCGACAATGTGTATCTGACCATCGACATCGTGTTTCAGGAAGCGGTGGAGCGGGTGCTCAGCTCGAATATTGAGAAGATGCAGGCCCAGCGCGATCTGGACAATGCGGCCTATGAACAGCGGGGCGAACTGGACATGATCAAAGAGGACATTTCCGGCGGCGCCATCGTGGCGGTGGATGTGAAAACCGGTGAGCCCCTGGCCATTGCCAGCTACCCGGACTATGACCTGACCACCTTGCTGGATCATTACACCGAGATCAGCCAGGATGAGCGAAATCCCCTGTTCAACCGGGCCCTCCAGGGCACCTATGCCCCCGGCTCCACTTTCAAGCCCTGCACCGCCATCGCAGCACTGACGGAGGGGAAAATCTCCACCGAGACCACCATTGTGGACGAGGGCGTGTTCACCAAGTACGAGTACGCCGGGTATGCCCCCGCCTGCTGGATCTGGAACAGCAGACACACCACCCATGGTGCGCTGAATGTGTCCCAGGCACTGATGGTGTCCTGCAACTACTTCTTCTACCAGCTGGGCGACTATCTTGGCATCGACACCCTGTCGGACTATGCCCTGCGCTTCGGCCTGGGCACCTCCACGGGTATTGAACTGTATGAGGAGACCGGCGTCATGTCCACCCAGGAATACAAAGAGCAGTACATCGGCTCCAACTGGTACGCCGGCGATACGATCCAGGCGGCCATCGGCCAGTCCTACAACCAGTTCACCCCCCTCCAGCTGGCGGAATACTGCGCCGCCATCGCCAACGGCGGGAACCGGCACACTGCGTCCATTCTGAAAAAAGTTTCCAGCTATGACTACTCCGATACCCTGTATCAGCGGGATGCGGAGGTGCTCAGCACCGTGGAAAGTGACCCGAAAAACTACAAGGCGGTCCAGTACGGTATGTACCTGGTGGCCAATGCAGCGGAGGGTTCTGCCTACGCCACCTTCTATAATTATCCAGTGACCGTGGCGGCCAAGACCGGCTCCGCCCAGCGTGGCGACGGCACGACCGCAAACGCTGTGTTTATGTGCTATGCGCCCTATGATGATCCGGAGATCGCCGTGGCCGTGGTGGTGGAAAAAGGCGCCGCCGGTTCCGCCATTGCCCAGCTGGCCCGGGAGGTGCTGGATGCATATTTCAGCATCAAGGATTCCAACGAGACGGTGGAGTCGGAAATGACTCTGCTGCAATAAATTTTTGTCAGATTCCCGCAAGTTTCTGTTGAAATACCAGCCGGATTTGTGTATAATGTATCTGTTATGAAAGAAGAGAAACGGAAGGTGGGCAGAAGCTTATGAACATTGCATTTATGGCGCACGACCGGAAGAAAGAACTGATGGTGCAGCTGTGCATCGCTTATAAGGGCATTCTGGAAAAACACACGCTGTGCGCTACGAACACGACCGGAAAACTGATCGCAGAAGCCACCGGCCTGCCCGTGACGCTGTATCTCCATGCGGATCAGGGCGGCAGCCAGCAGATCGGCGCCCGCATTGCCTATAACGAGATCGACCTGGTGATCTTCCTGTGTGACCCCAACAGCAAGAGCGGTTTTTATGAGGTCAACCAGATCGAGCGCCTGTGCGACCAGTATATGATCCCCTTTGCCACCAATGTGGCCACGGCGGAGGTCCTGATTCAGGGCCTGGCCCGGGGCGACCTGGACTGGCGGGATATTGTCAACCCCAAGAAAAAGCTGTAAGTCGGTCTCCCGGCGGGAGACCGTGGGAAGAGCCCCGGAGCATCTGCTCCGGGGCTTTTCGTATGCCGGGAGTGTCCGGTGGTGAAAGTCCGGTGATCCGTCAGGGTTCGCCTTGACAGAACCGGAAAAAGGGCTATGCTGAAGGCACCGGCGCGGGCCGGGAACGCAAGGAGGAACCGGAATGAAATTTTTTGAATGTGCCCATTGCGGCAATGTGGTGTATTTTATGAAACCTGTGGGCGTGCCCGTGGAGTGCTGCGGGGAAACCATGGCGGAGCTGACGCCCAATGTGCTGGGCGCGGCGGAGAAGCATATCCCCATCGTCAGCCAGGACGGCCGGAAGGTCACCGTAAAGGTCAGCACCGTGGAGCACCCCATGGTGGAGACCCACTATATTGAGTGGATCATCGTGGAGACGGAGCACGGCTTTCTGTGCCGGTATCTGAAGCCCGGCGACGCCCCCAGGGCGGAGTTCTGCCTGCCGGAGGGCGAGCGGGTGGTGAAAGCCTACGACTACTGCAATCTCCACAAGCTCTGGGAGAACTGAGACAGATGAAAAAAGGACGGACGCTTGTCCGTCCTTTTGATTTGCGGGGGATTTCGCCGGCAAATATTCCGTTAATTTACAGTTTATTTATTGCGCTCCGGGGAAAAGTAGGATATCTTATAGGGCAAAGAACACCGGAGAAAGGCGGGGCGGAGGATGAAGCGCGTCCGGACAGTCCATGATTATATGCAGTGGC
>JALFTG010000011.1 GCA_022779345.1 Oscillospiraceae bacterium
GGCCTCGTAGCACACGCCGTCCGCGATGACATAGACGGGTGTGCCGGCGTCCGCCGTGCCCGCCGGGAGCGTGCCGGTCACCTGCACAAGCTCCGCCGTGGCTTTGGGATCGGCCACCGTCACCGGTTCTGGGGTAGCAGAAGGTTCTGCCGGGACTACAGTCGCCTCGGGGGTGGTTTCCGGGACCGGTTCTTCCGTTTCTACGGAAGGCGGCGTGGTCGTGTCGGGCACGGGGGATTCCACAGACCCGGGGGTGGGGGACGGCGGTTGCTGGGAATCAGAACCGCCGCAGGCGGACAGGGTCAGCAGCAGCGCCGCAGTCAGGGTCAGCAGCAGGATAGTCTTGCATTGTTTCATGGTTTTTTCCTCTCTTTTTGCATTGGGTTTTATGACTGGACTGTGCAGGTGGTCACGGTGTCCGTGCCCTCCTGACAGGTCAGCAGCGAAATGGAAGCAGTCTCCCCCGCCGGAATCCAGGCGGAGAAGCCGTCGGTGCCCAGCCGGGCATCCATGGTGCGGCAGGCCTCGTAGCACACGCCGTCCGCGATGACATAGACGGGTGTGCCGGCGTCCGCCGTGCCCGCCGGGAGCGTGCCGGTCACCTGCACAAGCTCCGCCGTCCCGGCGGTGGTGCCCGGCGTCAGCCGGATGGTGACGGCCCCGTCCCCCTGTGCGGCCCGGTCGGCGGAGATGTCACGCTCCGGGGCGGGGAATACAGCGGGCTGGGTGAGCAGGTAGGAGAGATTGCGCTCCACCAGCTCGATGAGCACCGTGTCCGCCCCGACGGCGTCCATCTGGGTCAGGTCATAGGCACTCTGGCGGGAGAACAGGGCGTCGCCGTAGCTCTGGGCCAGATAGGGATACAGGGCGATGCCGAAGGAATCCCGGAAGCACAGCAGTGTCCCGGTGCCGGATGGATTCCGGGTGCGGATGGTGATGGCGTTGCCGCCGTTGGGGTCGGCGTCGGTGGTGTAGGTCCAGCCGCCCGCCCAGGCAGGGGCGGTCTCCGTGTCGGTCCCGGCGGGGTAGAGCATCTCATACAGGTCCCCCAGGTGTTCCTCCGGGGCGAAGGGGCCGGCGTAGTAATCGCTGGTGCGGCCCAGAGCAGTCAGCAGGGTGTCCGCCGCCAGTGCGGCGCCCTTGCCTGTCCAGTGGGAGTCCGTGGCGAAATACAGCACCTCGTCCTCAGCGCCGATGGGGGCGTACAGGCCGGCGTACTGCACCCCGGCGTCCGCCAGCAGGGCCGGGAGCCGGGCGGCATTGGCGGTGTCCGGGGAACTGGGGATGTATCCGGGCATATACTCCGGGTAGAGGCTGTTTTTGTTGGGGGCGATGGTGAACAGGAACTGTCCGCCCCGGCCCTCCACATACTCCTGCATCAGCGCCAGATTCCTTGCGGCGCTTTGCAGCTGTCCGTCCGTCAGGCCCTCGCCCATATAGTCGGCGCGGGTGGCGTCATAGTAGAGCCAGCCGTCGCCGCCCAGGATGACCTTGTCCTCCACGGAGGTGTGGAGCACTGCGGCGTTCAGTTTTGCCCAGGCGGTGACGAATTCCTGCCGGAAGGCGAAGCGGTCGGCCATGTAGTCCGTCACATCCGAGAGGATGCCGGTATTGAAGCTGCCGTCCCGGTTCCGGAGGGAGGGGGCGGCGGCCAGGACCTCGTTGGCCCCGGCCTGGCTGGGGCCGGTCACCAGCATCCCCAGGGCGGGGACGGCCAGGATGATGAGCACCAGCCCGATATACAGCAGATGGAAGAAATTTCGTTTCATTGGCGTGCCCCCCTCAGAACTGGAAATAGATGAAGGGGTTGAAGCCGCCCCGGGCCAGATTCAGAATGGCCAGGACCAGCAGACCCAGGCTCAGCACCCGGGTGATGCCCAGGCACACGGTCTGTCCCCGGGCGCTCAGCCCTTCGATCCGGCCTTTCACCGCCGGGACCAGGCCCGCCGCGGCGATGACGGACACTGCCAGCATCAGGCAGGCGGCAGGGGTGAGCAGTTCATGGAGGAGATAGGTCCCCTCGCAGGTCTGCGGGCCGGTGAACATGGCGGCGATCAGCGCCCCGGCGTCGGACAGGCTGTCCGCCCGGAACACTACAAACAGCAGCATCACCGCCAGCAGGGTATAGACCCGGCAGACCGCCCGGCCCGCCCGGGATTTCTCCAGCCGGTCCACGGGGATGACGCCCACATCTTCCAGCACCGTGAGCAGGCCGTGGACCACGCCCCAGACCACGAAGGTCCAGTTGGCCCCGTGCCAGATGCCCGTGCACAGAAACACGATCATCCGGTTGCACTCCGTGCGCCGCTTTCCCTTCCGGTTGCCGCCCAGGGGGATGTACAGGTACTCCCGGAACCAGGTGGACAAAGAGATGTGCCACCGGCGCCAGAAATCCCGCATGGAGGATGCGGTGTATGGGTAATTGAAGTTCTCCCGGATGGTGAAGCCGAACATCCGGCCCATGCCGATGGCCATGTCGCTGTATCCGGAGAAGTCGAAGTAGATTTGCAAAGTGTAGCAGATGCCGCCCAGCCAGGCCAGGCGCCAGTCCAGTCCCCCGGCGGGGAGGAGGGTGTCAAACACCGTGTCGGCAATCAGGCCCGCGGCGTTGGACAGCAGGAGCTTTTTCCCCAGGCCGGTGATGAACCGCTGGAACCCGGCGGCGGTGGCGCCGGGCGTGGTGCTCCGGCAGTCGATCTGGGCGGCGATGTCGTGATACTTCACGATGGGCCCGGCGATGAGCTGGGGGAAAAAGGCGATGTACAGCAGGACCTTGAAGAAATTATCCGTGCCGGACTCCGGGTCCCGGTACACATCGATCACATAACTCAGGCCCTGAAAGGTGAAAAAGGAAATGCCGATGGGCAGCTCGATCCCCGGCAGGGGGATGGAACTGCCCAGCAGCGCATTCAGGTTGCTCAGGAGAAAATCTGTGTATTTGAACACGCACAGAATGCCCAGGTTCAGCACCACCGCCGCGGCCACCGCCGCTTTCCGGTGGGAACCGTCCCCCCGGAGCAGCAGGCCCATGCCGTAGTTGAGCACCACGGACCCCAGAAACAGCGGCACATAGGCCAGCTGGCCGAAGGCGTAGAACACGATGCTGGCCAGGGCCAGCCAGACATTTTTCCATGCCTGCTTCGGCAGCAGCCGGTCGATCACGAACACCGCCGGCAGAAAGCAGAACAAAAAGATCGCGGAAGAAAAAACCAAAGAAATTCCAGCCTTTTTTGAAAGATTAAAAGAGAAGGGGAGTGCCCTCTCAGTCACGGCTTTGCCGTGCCAGCTCCCCCGGAGGGGGAGCCATATCCGGTGCGGCGGATGTCCGGGAACGGGCGGGTTTGGAACCCGCCCCTACTCTGATACAACAGCCTCGCAGAGTTCGCGCCCGCAGGCGCGAAAAAAGTCCAATCCGTTTTTCCGGCAGCTTTGCCGCCGGAAAAACACTGCTCGGCCAATGAAGTGTGCGAGCGAAGCGAGTGCGCGGAATGGCCGCAGCTTTCTCATTCAGAGCGTCCCGCAGGGATGCTCTGAATGAAGTTATTTCACATACGCCCAGGGGATGCGGCTGTAGGGCATCATGTAGAAGTCGTAGATGAACACGCCTTTTTTCCGGTAGGCCATTTCCAGCTCCGGGTCGAAAATATTGGTCACGCCGTTGAAGTCGATCTCCACCCAGCCGTGGGGGGAGCGGTTGCTGCCCACCACGCCGGAGATGGCGGTGCTGTCATAGCCCAGCTGGCGGGACAGGTAGTAGAACACGGAGGCGAAGCAGTAGCAGTTGCCGTACCCGGTCTGGAACATGACCAGGGCGTTCTCCATCTCCCAGCCGGTGTCGCCGATCTGATAATAGTTCCGGCGGAGATAGGTGAAGCTGTCCCGGGTGTAGTTGAACGCCGCGTGGAGCATCTCCTCCCGGCTCATGGACGCATCGGTGATCTGGGCCAGGGCGGCTTTCACATAGCCGTCCAGCTCCGGATTGCCGGAGGTGTACAGGCCGTTTTCATCGAACTGGAAGCCGTCTACCGTGGCGTCGGCCACATACCAGCCCGTCTCCGGGTCCACATACATCAGCTCCCCGCCCTCATAGTGGAAGCCGGGGGCCAGCCGGATTTCGGGGTATTCCGTCCAGGTCTCGCCGTCGTCCGTCACATTTGCGGTGTGTTCCGTGGCGGCCTCCATCACGGTGGTGAAGGCCCAGTGGCTCACGGGCAGGTCCGGGAACCGGGCGATGTGATACTCCCCGGCGGCCTCGTCGCCGGACCGGGCCATCACCCGGTTCAGCACGGTCACGGCCTCTGCCCGGGTGATGGACGCCTCAGGCCGGAAAGTGCCGTCCTCATAGCCGGTGAGCCAGCCCTGCTCCGCCGCGAAATTCACGGCGTACCGGGCCCAGTAGTCCGCCGGAACATCCGCGAACCGGTCCTCCTCCGCTGTTACAGGGAAGAACCGGGCCAGCGCATACACAAATTCCGCCCGGGTGATGGGCTCGTCCGGCCGGAATTCCCCGTCCCCGGTGGTCAGCAGGGCGCCCAGCCGGGTCATGACGGCGGCGGCCTGGGCATACCAGGCGTCCTCCTCCACATCGGTGAGGGCCGGTTCCGCATCCGGAACCTGCTTCATGAGGCGCACGATGATGACCGCCGCCTCCGCCCGGGTCATGGTGCCGCCGGGGCGGAAGGTGCTGTCGTCATAGCCCTGGATGTACACCGCGTGTTCCTCCGTCAGATCCGGGGCATAGACCGCCGTGTAGGTCACATTGTCCCACACCGGCTCGCTCTCCGGCCGGATGATCACGCCGTTTTCATTGCTCCAGCCCAGAAACCGCAGCCCCTCCGGGGCTTTGGGGGCCTGGGGCACCGTGGATACCCCGGCGCCCTCCCGGGCGGTGCCCACGGTGCTGCCCGTTTCGGTGACAAAGGTCACTTTCCGGGTCTCCCGGGTGCGCCAGACGGGATAAAATTCCGCGTCCTCCGTGATGGTCACTTCCTCTCCGGGACGGAATTCCACGCTGCCCAGGTATTTCCCGGTGCGCCAGCCGTCCAGCACCATGCCGCTTTGCAGGATGTGCTCTCCGGGCACGGTCACCGTGCCGCCGGGGGCGGTCTCCAGCGCCACATCGCCGGCGCTGCCGCCCAGATGGAACACCGCGGACACAACCGCCGGGGTCTCCACAGCGGTGTCTTTCGTCTCCGGTATTGTGTCCGCTGCCACCACGGACACAGTGGCGCACTGCAAAGTCATCACAGCCGCCAGCAGGACAGAAAAGAACGCTTTCCCTCTCAATTCCAACAACTCCAATAAGTCTGTTTTTTCCGGTCTGTCGGATTTTGCCGGACTTTGTCGGACAGACCTGGATAATTGGAAATATTTTATCACTTTCCGGCATATCTTGTCACCTGTTTTTCAGGAAAAAAGCAAAAAAATCGACGCCGGAATTTCTTCCGGCGCCAATTTGTCGGTTCATTCATACGCCAGCCGCAGGAGGGAGCGGCCGTATTCGGTCATTTTCAGGGAGTCGCCGGTGATGATCAGCTGATCCCGGTCGATGAAGCCCTTTTTGTAGGCCACCGCCTCCAGACAGCCCACCATCCGCCGGTGCTTGTGCTGGATGTCCCGCACGGCCTCGGAGGCCTGGAACATACTCTCGGCGGTGCCGGTGTCATACCAGCAGAACCGGGGGCCGAGCTTGATGACATTCAGCTCCCCCATCTCCAGATAGGCGCTGTTCACCGAGGTGATCTCCAGCTCGCCCCGGGCGGAGGGCTGGACGGTTTTGGCGATCTCCACCACCCGGTTGTCATAGAAGTACAATCCGGGGATGATATAGTGGCTTTTCGGGTGGGCGGGCTTCTCCTCGATGGACACGGCCTTGCCGTACCGGTCGATCTCCACCACGCCGAAGGGCCGGGGGTCCTCCACATAGTAGCCGAACACCGTGGCGCCGCCGGGGTGGTTCACCGCCTTTTCCAGGTCGATCTCAAAGCCCGGGCCGTCAAAAATGTTGTCCCCCAGCACCAGGCACACGCTGTCGTCCCCGATGAACTCCTCGCCCACCAGAAACGCGTCGGCAATGCCCCGCTGGACTTTCTGCTCTTTGTAGGCGAAATGCACGCCCAGGGCCGAGCCGTCGCCCAGCAGCTGGATGAACGGCTCCGCGCCGTCCGGGGGCGTGATGATCAGAATGTCCCGGATGCCCGCGGTCATGAGCGTGGCGATGGGGTAGTAGATCATGGGCTTGTCGTAGACGGGCAGCAGGGGTTTGGGGCAGGGTCTGGTGATGGGATACAGCCGGGTGCCTTTCCCGCCTGCCAGAACGATTCCTTTCATGGGTCATCTCCTTTTA
>JALFTG010000027.1 GCA_022779345.1 Oscillospiraceae bacterium
GCTCAGTGCTACTACACCGAATACCTTTTTCAGGGATTCAAAGGCAGCGTCCAGATCGGCTTCGTCATTTTTCGGCTCCACATACACCGTGGACTGGACACAGTATACCTCGAATTCCCCCAGGTCTTTCAGGCGGCGGCGGATATTGGACAGCAGCTTCTGCTCAAAGCTGCGTTTATTCAGGCCTTTTAGGACGATTTCGCCCTGTTTCAGCAGGATCATATCTTTCATGTGTTTCCCTCACTCGTCGTATGATGAAAAAAGTTGTACCTTATAGTATATCTGTTTCCGTCGTTCCCGTCAAACAGAAAACGGGGAAAGTACCCGCAAAAAAACGCCCACCGGGATTCCGGTGGGCGATATTCACAGGGTCGATCAGCCGTTAACGGTCTGCTTGGCGGCGACTTTCACGCCGGGACCCATGGTGGAAGCAGTCACACAGCTCTTGATGTAAGTGCCCTTCGCAGCGGCGGGCTTTGCCTTAATGATGGCGTTGATCAGAGCGTCGTAGTTCTCGAACAGCTTTTCGGGGCCGAAGGAGACCTTGCCGATGGGGCAGTGGATGATGTTGGTCTTATCCAGACGATACTCGATCTTACCGGCCTTGGCTTCCTTGACAGCGTTGGCGATGTTGGGGGTCACGGTGCCGGCCTTGGGGGAGGGCATCAGACCCTTGGGGCCCAGGACCTTACCGAGGCGGCCCACAGTGCCCATCATGTCGGGAGAAGCAATGACGGTGTCGAACTCGAACCAGTTCTCCTTCTGGATCTTCTCCACCAGCTCCATGCCGCCTGCGTAATCAGCGCCGGCATCCAGAGCTTCCTGAACGCGGTTTTCCTTGCAGAACACCAGCACGCGGCTGGTCTTGCCGGTGCCGTGGGGCAGAACGATGGCGCCGCGGACCTGCTGGTCAGCGTGACGGCCGTCAACACCCAGTCTCACATGCAGTTCGACGGTCTCATCGAACTTGGCCTTGGAGGCCTTGCACACGATATCGAACGCCTCCTGGGGGGCGTACTGCGTCTGTTTATCAAAAAGCTTTGCGCTTTCTTTATAATTTTTACCTCTGAACAATTTCGTTTCCTCCTGTTATTGTGGTTTGCGGAAGCTGATTCCTCCCACTTGAAGGGGCGCAGCTTAGTCCCCGACGATGACGCCCATGCTGCGGCAGGTGCCGGCAATCATGCTGATGGCGGATTCGATGTCGGTGCAGTTGAGGTCGGGCATCTTCTGCTCGGCGATCTTGCGGACATCTTCCTTGCTGATGGTGGCCACCTTGTCTCTCTGAGGCACGCCGGAGCCGCTCTCGATGCCGCAGGCCTTCTTGATCAGCAGGGCGGCGGGGGGAGTTTTGGTGACAAAGGTAAAGCTGCGGTCGGAATAGACGGTGATGACCACGGGGATCATCATGCCCATATCGCCTTTGGTACGCTCATTGAATTCCTTGGTGAACTGGCCGATGTTGACGCCGTACTGACCAAGGGCAGGACCTACAGGGGGAGCCGGAGTTGCTTTGCCTGCGGGAACCTGGAATCTGACATATCCAACTACTTTCTGTGCCAATGTAAGCACCTCTTTCTAATTATTCTTTGATGGTTTCGACCTGGTCCAGTTCCAGATCGACGGGGGTCTCTCTGCCGAACATGGAGACCACCACGCGGACGCGGTTTTTCACCGGCTCCAGCTCGTCCACCAGACCGGAGAACCCGGCCAGGGGGCCGTCTGTGATTTTCACGGTGTCGCCCACTTCAAATCCCACCACGATCTCGCGACGCTCAACGCCCAGGGCGATGATTTCCTCGTCGGTCAGGGGGACAGCTTTTCCGTCAGACCCGACAAAGCCGGTGGCGCCGCGCACATTGCGGACCAGATGCCAGCTGTCGTCGGTGAGGATCATCTTGACCAGAACATAACCGGGGAATACCTTCCGCTCGATTTCCTTCGGGCCTTTATCCGTGATCTCGGTGACGGTTTCCAGAGGGATGTTCACTTCCTGGATCAGATCCTGCATCCTTCTGTTTTCCGCAGCCTTCATAATAGCGGCTGCCACTGCGTTTTCATAACCGGAGTATGTGTGAACCACATACCATTTTGCTTCTTCCGCCATGTTACTTCACCAGGGTGATGAGGGCCTTCACGCCCATCTGGGCGATCTGGTCGAAGCCCCAGATGCACACCGCAGCCACCAGCATGACGACCAGGGCCACCAGGGTGTTGTTCACAACCTGCTTTTTCGTGGGCCAGATGACCTTTTTCAGTTCACCCTTCATATCGCGGAACCATTTCTTGACTTTGCCCCAAGTAGACAGTTCCTCGCCTTTCTTGACGGCCTGGGTAGTGACCTGGGCGGGAGCGCCCTTCTTCACTGCCTGCTTGGCCTGGGACGGAGCACCGGCTTTCTTCTGTTCTTCAGCCATTTGGATACATCCTTTCGAAAGACTTACTTGGTTTCGGTGTGTACAGTATGCTTGCGGCAGAAACGGCAATACTTTTTCAGTTCAAGACGATCAGAAGTGTTCTTCTTGTTCTTCATGGTATCGTAGTTGCGCTGCTTGCACTCGTTGCATCTCAGTGTGACCTTGACGCGTGCGCCTGCTTTAGCCATAAATTCGGCACCTCCTTATAGAATTTGCCCCGCCTGGGGGCTGTTGCCTCCCTGTTTTGTGCGAATGGGCGCAAAAAATGAAACCCATCTGCTGACAGGTAGAGATAGTTTACCACGCGCACCCCATCCCGTCAAGTATTTTCCCGTGATTTTTCAAGAATTTTTCCCGCATTTTTCGGTCATTCCGGCCAAAAAGAAACGGCCTTTCCGGCTGTGCTGGGGCAAAGGATACGAAATGGCTGCCCGGGGAAAAATTTTTTGTCCATTTCCTATAGATGATGCTATAATGGGAACCGATTAAGGCGGGGATGTCCCGCACTGACAGGAGAATCTATGACTTACGAAGAAGCATTGGACTATATCAGCAGCGTTTCCTGGCAGGGGTCCCGGCCGGGACTGGAGCGGATTTCCGCCATGATGGAGACGCTGGGCAATGTGCAGGACGGACTGAAGTTCGTCCATATCGCCGGGACCAACGGGAAAGGTTCCGTGTCCGCCATGCTGTCCGCCGTGCTCACCGCCGCAGGCTACCGCACGGGGCTGTTCATCTCCCCGTACATCATGCGCTTCAACGAGCGGATGCAGATCAACGGACAGGCCATCAGCGATGAAGCCCTGGCGGAGGTGGTGGAGCTGGTGAAGCCCGCCGCGGACGCCCTGCCCGACGGGGCCACGGAATTTGAGATCATCACCGCCGCGGCGTTTTTGTGGTTCGCCCGGGAGAAATGCGACATTGTGGTTCTGGAGACCGGCATGGGCGGGCGGCTGGACGCCACCAATGTGATCCGGACAAACGAGTGCGCCGTGATCACCACCATCGGCCTGGACCACACCCAGTATCTGGGGGACACGCTGGGGCAGATCGCCTGGGAAAAGGCGTGCATCATGAAGCCCGGCTGCCCCGTGGTATCCTATGCCAGCGGGGAAGAGGCCATGGCGGCCATCCGCACCCACGCATCGGAGCAGGGCTGCCCCCTGACGGTGGCGGACTTTTCGGCCATCACCTCCGTGTCCGACTCCCTGCAGGCCCAGCGGTTTGTGTATAAAGAGTTCCCGGAGCTGACCGTCCATCTCCCCGGCGCCCATCAGCTGAAAAATGCCGCCGTGGTGCTGGAGACGGTGCAGATCCTGCGGGAAAGGGGGTGGAACCTCCCGGACGCGGCCCTGGCCGCCGGACTGGATGCCGCCCGATGGCCCGCACGGCTGGAGGTGGTGCAGGAGGACGGCCCCCTGGCCATTGTGGACGGCGCCCACAACCTCCAGGGAATGCAGTGCCTGTGCGACGCTGTGCGGCACTATCTGCCCGGGAAGCGGATCGTGGCGCTGGTGGGAGTCCTGGAGGACAAGGACTGGCAGCCCATGATGGACCTGCTGAAGGAAGTGGCAACGGATTTTGTGTGCGTCACGCCGGATTCCCCCCGGGCGCTGGACGCGGTGGACCTGGCACGGTATCTCAGTGACCGGGATCACTGGGTGGCCGTGGCGGATCAGGTGGCCACCGGGGCCGAGGGCGCGGAATTCCGGGCCAGGGTGATGAACGGTGTGATGGTGGCCTGCGGGTCGCTGTATATGGCGGCGGATGTCCGCCGGTATTTCGGGAGGACGGAATGAGGATCATGGCCATTGATTACGGCGACCGGCGGATCGGTCTGGCCGTGTCCGATGAGCGGGCGATTCTGGTAGGGGACGCCTGGACGATGAACGAGTGGAAGCCGGAGCGGGCGGTAAAGCGCATTGCGGAGGAAGCCGCGGCCCGGAATGTGGGCAGGCTGGTGCTGGGCCTGCCGAAGAATATGGACGGCACGGAGGGCCCCCGGGCGGCGCTGAGCCGGGAACTTGCGGAGCAGCTCCGGGAGACCACGGGACTGGAGGTGGTGCTCTGGGATGAGCGCCGGTCCTCCATCGAGGCCCACGCCATCCTCCACGCCAATGGAAGAAAAGAAAAAGACCACCGGAAAACGGTGGATGCGGTGGCCGCCAGCCTGATGCTGGAGGGATATCTGCGCAGCCAGAGCCTGTAAACAGGCCGGCCACTTTTTGATAGGAGGAAAAGACATGAAACAGGAAAATGTAGTCACGGCACAGGGCGGATTCGGAAGAGTGATTGCTGTGCGTCTGAAGCCGGGCACGGATGTGCTGGTGGGCCTGCGGGAGGCCTGCGAGCGCAACGGGATCAAAAACGGTGTGATTGTCAGCGGCCTGGGCAGTCTGGCCACGGTGTCCATCTGCAATCCCACGGAAATGCCGGACACCAAAGCCGGCTATGGGTACGGCAGCCCTCAGATCCTCCACGAGCCCTGGGAACTGCTGGGTATCTCCGGCGTGATCTGCCACGACGAGAATGGGGAGATCAACCTCCATGTCCACATCAATATCAGCGATCCGGAGGGCAATGCCTACGGCGGCCATCTGGCGGAGGGCACCACGGTGCTGATTACGGTGGACACGGTGATCGCCGAGCTGGACGGCATCGAGATGGAGCGCAAATACGACGATTCCCTTGGCTTCGCCATTCTGAACCCCAGAACGAAATAAACAGCAAATCCTCCGTATGCGTTTGTCATACGGAGGATTTTTGTATCATGGCAACAGTATAGATACGCTCACTTCCAGGTCAGCACCCAGAACCAAACCAAAGCCCAGCGCAGCGGGTTTGGCACGAAAGCGAAGAAACGGCCCTCCTGGCACGAATCCCCGCCTGCGGCGAGGCTTCTTTGCCGGACGGGCCGTTTCTGAGCTGGTGCCGCTGACGGGACTCGAACCCGTACAGTATCGCTACCGAGGGATTTTAAGTCCCCTGTGTCTACCGATTCCACCACAGCGGCTGATTTTCATGAAGAATATCTTATCATTCCCGGACGGGGCTGTCAAGAAACGGGACGGTTTTTCTATATTATTGTTGCGGAAGTGACGATGTTTTGTTATAATTAATATTTAAGAATGGATTGTCAGGAATGCATCCGCCTGTCCGGGAACCGTGCCGGACGGCGGAACGGAGAGATATGAGGGAGCAATTATGTCCGGGAAACGATGGGAAATTCCATACCACCCGGTGACGCTGGAGGACTGCGCCGCCGGGAGCAGGCCGCCTCTGCTGGAGGCGGTGCTGGCCCTGCGGGGGATTGCATCGGAGGATGCGGAGACTTTCCTCCATCCTGCGCCGGGGACCCTGGGGGATCCCATGCTGTTGCCGGATATGCCCGCCGCCGTGGCGCGGATCCGCCGGGCCATCGAAAACCGGGAGACCGTGCTGGTCTACGGCGACTATGATGTGGACGGCATCACATCCCTTTGCCTGATGACCGGTTATCTCCGCAGCCGGGGCGTGACCTGTCTGGCCTATATCCCCGACCGGGTGGAAGAGGGCTACGGCGTGAACCGCCAGGCCATCGACACCTTTGCGGACAAAGGCGTGACGCTGATGATCACCGTGGACTGCGGCATCACTGCGGCGGATGAAGTGGAATATGCCAAAAGTCTGGGCATCGATACCGTGGTCACCGACCACCACGAGTGCCGGGGCATGAACCTGCCCGACGCCGTGGCAGTGGTGGACCCCAAGCGCACGGACAGTTCCTACGGTTATGACGGCTTCGCCGGCTGCGGCGTGGCCTTCAAGGTGCTGTGTGCCCTGGAAGGGGACGCTATGGAGATTCTCCGCCGGTATGCGGACCTGGTGGCCGTGGGCACCGTGGCGGATGTGATGCCCCTGGTGGGGGAGAACCGCTTTCTGGTGCGGGCGGGCCTGGTGAAGCTGGCCCGGAATCCCCGGCCCGGCCTGGCCGCCCTGATTGAAAAATCCCTGTCCCCCGGCAAGGAGCTGACCGCATCCAGCATCAGCTTCTCCCTGGCCCCCCGGATCAACGCTGCCGGCCGCCTGGGGGAGACGACCTTTGCCGTGCGGCTGATGATGACCGAGGACTGGCAGGAGGCCCAGAGCCTGGCCCAGTCCCTGTGCGACCTGAACGCCCGGCGCCAGGCCATGGAGCAGGAGATCTGGAACGATGCGGTGGAGATGATGAAGGGGCAGCACCCCGATGCCCCCATTGTCCTGGCCAGCGACCACTGGCACAAGGGAATCGTGGGCATCACCGCCTCCCGTCTGGCGGAGCAGTTCAATGTCCCCTCCGTCATGATCTGCCTGGACGGAGACGAGGGCAAGGGCTCCTGCCGGAGCTATGGCAATTTTGATCTGTTTGCCGCATTGTCGGCGTGTTCGGAATATCTGGAGGACTTCGGCGGCCATGCCCTTGCGGCCGGACTGTCCATCCGCAAGGAGGACCTGAAGGCATTCCGGGAGGCCCTGCGGGAATACTACCTCCGCCGCCCGCCGGACGAATCCCCGGACCTGCGGTGCGAGCTGCACATCGGCGATGCCCGGCTGCTCACGGCGGAATGTGTGGAAGCGCTGGAGCTGATGGAGCCTTACGGAAATGGCAACCCCAAACCGCTCATGTGCATCACCGGCGCCGTGCTGGACGGGATCATTCCCATCGGCGGCGGGAAGCATCTGCGGCTGAAGCTGCGCCGGGGCGGACGGGTGTTCGACGCCGTGTTCTTTGCCCACACCACCGAGGAGCTGGGGCTGCATACCGGCGACCGGGTGGATGTGGCCTTCACGCCCCAGATCAATCACTACCGGGACCAGCGCAGTGTACAGCTGCTGGTGTCGGATATCCGGCCCACAGACGACAGGCCCATCTGCCGGCGCATCCTGTCCGGCGAGACGCCCGCCCCTCTGGAGATTGCCGGACTGGTGCCCTCCCGCCGGGAACTGGGCGCCGTGTGGCGGAAGCTGGAGCGCGCCGGGGCACGGCAGTACACGCTGGATGAGATCGTCCGGCCCATCGTCCCCGGCATCATCCCCGGTAAGTTCTGCGTGTGTATGCGGATTTTCCAGGAAGTGGCGCTGACCCGGGGCCGGTTTGAACAGGAAATTTACAGCGTGGAGGTCATCCCCGGCCATGGAAAGGTCAATCTGGAGGACTCGAAGCTGCTGCGCTATCTGAGACATCTGGAAACAAGAAGGGATACCCAATGACAGAAGCTGGTCTTGCAGTCAATAAAATTGAAATTTCTCCGGAGGACGCCGTCAAAGAGACGGAGCCCATGTATCTGGAGCTGGAACAGAAGATCCGGGACGCCGGACTGAATCTGGACCTGGAAAAGGTCCGCGCCGCTTATGACTTTGCCGCCCGGGCCCACGCGGGCCAGCGCCGGAAAAACGGCGATCCCTATGTGACCCACTGCATCGCAGCAGCGGAGATCACCGTGGACATGGGGCTGGACGAGGACTCCATCATCGCCGCCCTGCTCCACGATACCATAGAGGACACCCCCGCCACCCATGAGACCATCGCCAGGCAGTTCGGCACCACTGTGGCGGACCTGGTGGAGGGCGTCACCAAGCTGACGAGGGTGCAGCTGGTGAGCAAGGAAGAGGCCCAGATGGAGAGCCTGCGGAAGATGCTCATGGCCATGTCCAAGGACATCCGGGTCATTCTCATCAAAATGGCGGACCGGCTGCACAATATGCGGACCATGCAGTTCCAGTCCGAGGAAAAACAGCGGAGCAAATCCCTGGAGACCATGGAAATCTATGCCCCCATTGCCCACCGTCTGGGTATTCAGAAGGTGAAATGGGAACTGGAGGACCTGTCCCTGCAGTATCTGGACCCGGTGGGCTATCAGGAGATCAACAACATCCTCAGCCAGCGGATGCCGGAACTGGAGGCGTTCATGAGCGCCATGCAGAGCCAGATTTCTGCCCGGCTGGAGGAAGATGGCATCCACGCCACAGTCTATGGCCGGATCAAGCATATTTACAGCATTTACCGGAAGATGTATGCCCAGCAGACGGACCTGAACGGCATCTTTGACCTGTGCGCCTTCCGGGTCATCGTGGACAACATCGGCGATTGTTACAATGTGCTGGGCATCATCCACGATATGTTCAAGCCCCTGCCCGGCCGGTTCAAGGACTATATCTCCACCCCGAAACCCAATATGTACCAGTCCCTGCACACCACCGTCATCGGCTCTGAGGGCATCCCCTTTGAGGTGCAGATCCGCACCTGGGAGATGCACCAGATCGCCGAATACGGTATTGCCGCCCACTGGAAATACAAATCCGGGGAAAAGGGCGTCAAGGAAGGGGACGAGGAGAAGTTCGCCTGGGTCCGCTCCCTGCTGGAGGCCCAGCAGGAGTCCGATGACCAGGACTTCTTCCACAACCTGAAAGTGGATATGTTTGACGATGAGGTGTATGTGTTCTCCCCCAAGGGGGATGTCATCTCCCTCCCCGCCGGGGCCACGCCCATCGATTTCGCCTATGCCATCCATTCCGGCGTGGGCAACCGGATGGTGGGCGCATCGGTCAACGGCCGGATCGTCACCTATGATTATAAGCTGCAAAACGGCGATGTGGTGGAAATCCGCACCTCCAAATCCGCCCCCGGCCCCAGCCGGGACTGGCTGACTCTGGCGAAAAGCCCCTCGGCCCGCACCAAGATCAAGCAGTGGTTCAAGAAAGAGAAGCGGGACGAGAACATCCTCCGGGGCCGCGAGATGTTCGACGCGGAGCTGAAGCGGGCGGGCATCCCCCTGTCCGCCGTGCTGGATGAAGAGGTGCTGCCCGGCATCCTGAAGCGCATTTCCTTCAGCAATCTGGACGATATGTACGCCGCCATCGGCTACGGCGGCATCACCGCCACCCGGACGGTGAACCGCATCAAGGATGAACTCCAGCGCAGTCAGAAAACCGCCGTCCAGCCCAAGGACTTTATCGACAAGATCAACGAGCAGGCGGAGAAGCGCAGCGCCCAGCCGGATAAACGCAAGCCCATCAACGGCATTCTGGTGGAGGGCCTGGACAACTGCCTGATCAAGTTCTCCAAGTGCTGCACCCCCGTGCCCGGGGACGATATCATCGGCTTCATCACCCGGGGCGCCGGCATCTCCATCCACCGGAAGGACTGCCCCAACTACATCAAGCAGGTGGAAAAGGGCGACCCGGCGGACATGGGCCGATGGATCAGGGTGGAATGGGCCGAGAGCCCGGCGGACCGGTATGTGACAGCCCTGACCCTGGAGAGCAAGGACCGGGTGGGCCTGCTGCTGGATGTGGCTTCAGCGATGTCCTCCCTGGGTGTGAATGTGCTGGGCCTGCAGACCATCACCAAAGGGGACACGGCATATATCGCCATCTCCATGGAAGTGAAAAACGCCGCGGAGATCAAGGTGGTCACCAACAAGCTCCTGTCCATCCGGGGCGTCACCAGCGTGACCCGTGCCGGCAAGAATCCCGGTACCTGAGATTGAAAGAAAAGGAACGGAAGAACCTATGCGAGCAGTTGTAACAAGGGTAAAAAATGCCTCCGTCACCATTGACGGGGCGGTGAAAGGGGCCATCGGCCCGGGATTTCTGGTGCTGCTGGGCGTCCATGTGGACGACACCGGGGCCCAGGCGGATAAGATTGCCGACAAAATCTGCGGTCTGCGGGTGTTTGAGGACGCCCAGGGCAAAATGAATGTGAACCCCAAGGATGCAGGGGCGGAACTGCTGATTATCAGCCAGTTCACCCTGTTTGCCGACTGCAAATCCCGGCGGCCGGGCTTCACCGCCGCCGCCCGGCCGGACACGGCCATCCCCCTGTATGAGCGGGTGATCGCCGCCTGCCGGGACCGGGGCTTCCATGTGGAGACCGGCGAGTTCGGCGCGGATATGCAGGTGGCCTCCGTGAACGACGGCCCGGTGACCATCCTGCTGGACACCAACGAGCTGTAAGAGAAGCGCAATACAGCTTGTAAAAAGCTTCGCAGAAATTAGCACAAGCTTCGCAGAATTTGGCTCGCAAGAGCCGAAGAAAATACAATCTGTTTTTTGGTGCGGCTTCGCTGTGCCAAAAAACACTTCTCGGCCAATGGAGTGTGCGAGCGCCAGCGAGTGCATGGAATGGCCGCAAAATTCTCATTCAAACACCCTTCGGGTGTTTGAATGACTAAATTTGGAGGTTTGACGATATGCTGATCAAAGCCATGCAGGTGGGCTTCATCGGGACCAACTGCTACATCCTCACCGATGAGACGACCATGAAAAGTGCCGTGATCGATCCCGGCGGAGATTCCAACATGATCCTGAACTATCTGGAGGACAACAAAATGGAGTGCGTGGCCATTCTGCTGACCCACGGCCACATGGACCACACCATGGGCGTCAGCGGCGTGCAGAACGAGACCGGCGCCCCCGTGTATATCCACCAGAAGGACTGGGCGCCTCCCGGCACCCGTTCCATGGGCTATCCCTTCGTCCCCTCCGGCGAGTGCCGGTTCTATGACGAGGGCGATGTGGTCATGATCGGCACCCTGCCGGTGCAGGTGCTGTATACCCCCGGCCACACCCCCGGCGGTGTGACGCTGATCTGCAAGGACGCCATGTTCGCCGGCGACACCCTGTTCAAGGACAGCTGCGGCCGTGTGGACCTGGACGGCGGCGATGACCGGGCCATGCTGGCATCCCTGAAGCGTCTGGCGGAGCTGCCCGGGGATTTTGAGGTGTACCCCGGCCACATGGACCCCACCACGCTGGCAGCGGAGCGGCGGTTCAACCCCTATGTCCGCGCCGCCCTCAGCGGCATCACCTCCTTCTACGGCGACGGTGAGAACTGAATGAACGCCCCCGCCCCCGGAACATTTGTTCCGGGGGCGGGGTTTATGTTTTGGACAGGATGCGGAGATGGGAAATGGTGTCATCCAGCATCCTATGGACGCCCTGTTTCTGCCATTGGTCCAGGAGCATGGATTTCATGGCATTGCGAAATACCCGGTCAACCAGTCTGGATTCCTGGCAGCAGGCCAGCAGCAGGATGCAGGCCTCATAATATTCCTGCTTCGTCAGCCGTTCCAACGCCTCGATATAGTCCAGATAGTATTCTTCGGTCAGCTCCCCTCTCATTGCGGTGAGAATCCATGGATCGTCAAGCAGATACAGCATGAAGTTCAGGGCGTTTTGTTCTCTGTTCATGATGATTCCTCCTTCATTGACAGTTGTTCCTTTTTGATTTGACACATATTGTGTTAAAAGCCAATTACACATTTTGTGTCAAGTATAATAATCTGGGTGATGCAAATGGAAACAGAACGGATCAAGGCGCTGCGGGAGGACCGGGACCTGACCCAGCAGGCGGTCGCGGAGTATCTGCAGATCACGCGGAGTGCTTACAGCAATTATGAAAACGGCATCCGGGAGTTCCCTCTGGAAGTGCTGAAAAAGCTGGCGGACCTGTACGACACCAGCCTGGACTATCTGCTGGAACGGACGGACGAGAAGATGCCCTATCCCAGAAAAAATCACCGCAGGGGGAGACCCTGCGGTGAACCGACAAAACACCCCCGGCCGCCCGGCCGGGGGTGTTGTTTTTCAGAATTCCGCGTTGCCCACGGTGCGGGGGTGCAGCTCCACATCGCGGATGTTGTTCACGCCGGTCAGGTACATGACCATGCGCTCAAAGCCCAGACCGAAGCCGGCATGACGGCAGGAGCCGTACCGCCGCAGGTCCAGATACCACCAGTAGTCCTCTTCCTTCAGACCCAGCTCCTGCATCCGGGCGGTGAGAACCTCCAGCCGCTCCTCACGCTGGGAGCCGCCGATGATCTCGCCGATGCCGGGCACCAGGCAGTCCGCCGCGGCCACGGTCTTGCCGTCGTCGTTCAGGCGCATATAGAAGGCCTTGATGTCCTTGGGGTAATCGGTGACGAACAGGGGCTTCTGGAACACCTGCTCGGTGAGATACCGCTCGTGCTCGGTCTGCAGGTCGATGCCCCACTTCACGGGGTAGTCAAACTTCTGGCCGGACTTCTGGAGAATGTCGATGGCCTCGGTGTAGGTCACCCGGCCGAAGTCGTTGCTGACCACATTGTGCAGCCGGTCCAGCAGGCCCTTGTCCACAAACTTGTTGCAGAACTCCATCTCCTGGGGGCACTTCTCCAGCACGGTGTTGATGATGAACTTCACCATGGCCTCCATGCACTCCAGATCGTCGTCCAGATCGGCGAAGGCCATCTCCGGCTCGATCATCCAGAACTCGGCGGCGTGGCGCTGGGTGTTGGAATTCTCCGCCCGGAAGGTGGGGCCGAAGGTGTAGACATCGCCGAAGGCCATGGCGAAGTTCTCACAGTTCAGCTGGCCGGACACGGTCAGGTTGGTGGCCTTGCCGAAGAAGTCCTGGCTGTAATCCACGGTACCGTCCTCGTTCAGGGGAGGATTGGCGGGGTCAATGGTGGTGACCCGGAACATCTCGCCGGCGCCCTCGCAGTCAGAACCGGTGATGATGGGGGTGTGCACATACACAAAGCCCCGGTCCTGGAAGAAGGTGTGGATGGCCTGAGCCGCCACGGAGCGGATGCGGAACACGGCGGAGAACAGATTCGTCCGGGGCCGCAGGTGCTGGATGGTGCGCAGGTACTCCACACTGTGGCGTTTTTTCTGTAGGGGATAGTCCGGGGAGGAGGTGCCCTCCACGGTGATCTCCTTTGCCTTCAGCTCAAAGGGCTGGGGGGCGTCGGGGGTGCACACCAGGGTGCCCTTCACAATCAGGGCGGCGCCCACATTCTGTTTGGCGATCTCCTCATAGTTGCCCAGGGCGGCCCGCTCGAACACCACCTGCAGGTTCTTGTGGCAGCTGCCGTCATTGAGTTCGATGAAACCGAAGTTTTTCATATCACGGATGGTGCGTGCCCAGCCCATGACGGTGATGTCCTGTCCGTCAAAGGCGGCGCTGTCGGCAAAGATCCCGGCGATTTTCTGTCGTTTCATGGTTCTTTTCGTCCTTTCACTTGTAAACAAACCATTAACTGGCTTGTGAAATGGTCAATAATATTGTATTATACTCAATATCGACGGGAATTGCAAGCATTTCAGTCTTTCTAATACCCTTTGGGGCTGATTGACCGGAGATATCATTTGAATCAGCGGATGATTTGGTGTTGATATAGGAGTTTATCATGAAAAAACTGCTGTTTATTGTCAATCCCATGGCGGGGAAAAGCGCTTACCGGAACAATTTCGGCGAGGCGCTGCTGACACTGCATGAGGGGGGATATATCCCCACTGTCCGGTTCACTGCCCGGCGGGGCGATGCGGCGGAGATCGCCCGCACCTGCGCCCGGGACTATGATCTGGTGTGCTGTCTGGGCGGGGACGGGACGCTGAGCGAGGTCATGGCCGGCCTGGTGAGCAGTCCGGTGCCCCGGCCGCCCATCGGGTACATCCCCCTGGGCACGGCCAACGATGTGGCCACCACCCTGGATCTGCCGAAAAACAACATCCTGGCCGCCGTGGACCGGATCATTTACGGCCATCCCATGGATTTCGATGTGGGCACCTTCGGGGAGGACACCTTCACCTATGTGGCGGCCTTCGGCGCGTTCACGGATGTGAGCTATGAGACGCCCCAGCAGGAGAAGCAGGCCCTGGGCCACTTTGCCTATGTGCTGGAAGGCATGATGCGCCTGCCCAAAATCACCCAGTACCACGCAAAGGTGGAGTATGACAGGGGCGTGATCGAGGACGATTTCCTGTTTGGCGGCGTGATGAATTCCACCTCCGTGGCGGGGCTGATCCACCTGAATTCCGAGGAGATCAAGCTGGATGACGGCCTGTTTGAGCTGGCCCTGGTCCGGGGCCCCCGGAACATTGCGGACCTGCGCCAGACGGTCACGGCCCTGATCAACCGGAACTACTCCGGCCCCTGCATTCAGATGATTCCCACCCCCTGGGCGAAATTCACCTTTGACAGTCCCGTGGCCTGGACCCGGGACGGGGAGGATGGGGGCGCCTGTCAGGAGGTCACCCTCCGGAACCTGAACAAAGCCGTGCAGATCATGGTGTAAAAAGAAAACTGCAGAGGACGGAGTGATCTTCTGCAGCTTTGATTTCAACAAGACGAACCGGGCAGTCCCGCAGGACTGCCCGGTTCGTCTTGTGTTAAATATGTGGAGAGGTAGAGAAAAAGAGAAAGGAATCAGTGTTCACAATGGGCACAGCTCTCGCCGGGGAACAGCTCCGGGTCATAGGCAATGCCGTTTTTGTCATAGTAGTCCTTCAGCGCCGCCTTGATGGCCTCCTCGGCCAGCACGGAGCAGTGCATCTTGTGGGCGGGCAGACCGTCCAGCGCCTCAGCCACCGCCTTGTTGGTGACGGTCAGGGCCTCGGAAACGGGCTTGCCTTTGATCATTTCCGTGGCCATGGAGCTGGACGCGATGGCGGAGCCGCAGCCGAAAGTCTCGAACTTCACATCGGTGATCACATCGTCATCGATTTTCAGGTACATGGTCATGATATCGCCGCACTTGGCGTTGCCCACTTCGCCCACGCCGTCGGCATTTTCGATGGTGCCCACATTCCGGGGATTGCGGAAGTGGTCCATTACTTTATCGCTATACAGAGCCATAATCAAATCCTCCTTAAATCAGATGCTCCCGTTTTCCGGACTCCAGGTCCCGCCAGACGGGAGAGAAGCCCCGCAGATGTGTCACGACTTTGGGCACGACCTCCAGGATGTGGTCGATCTCCTCGTCGGTATTCGTGTCGCACAGAGACAGCCGCAGGGAACCGTGGGCGATCTCATGGGGCCGGCCGATGGCCAGCAGCACATGGCTGGGGTCCAGGGACCCGGAGGTGCAGGCGGAGCCGGAGCTGGCGCACACGCCCTCGTCATCCAGCATCAGCAGCAGGGACTCGCCCTCGATGCCTTCAAAGCAGATGTTCACATTGCCGGGCAGCCGGCTGGTCCGGTCGCCGTTGAGCACGGAGTGGGGGATCTGGAGCAGACCGTCAATCAGCCGGTCCCGCATGGCGGCCACCCGGGGGGCAGTCTCATCCAGATTGTCGCAGGCCTCCTTCAGCGCCGCGGCCATGCTCACGATGCCGGCCACATTTTCCGTTCCGGCCCGCTTGCCCCGCTCCTGGGCGCCGCCCTCGATCAGGTTCGTCAGGGGGATGCCCTTCCGGCAGTACAGAGCGCCCACGCCCTTGGGACCGTGGAACTTATGGCCGGACAGAGAGAGCATATCGATGTTCTGCGCCTTCACATCAATGGCCAGATGGCCCGCGGCCTGCACCGCGTCCGTGTGGAACAGCACGCCCTTCTCCCGGCACACCTTGCCGATCTCCGGGATGGGCTGGATGGAGCCGATCTCGTTGTTGGCGTACATGATGGTCACCAGGCAGGTGTCCTCCCGGATGGCTTCGGCCACCTGTTCGGGGGTGACGATGCCGTTTTCATGGACATCCAGCAGGGTGATGTCGTAGCCCTGGCGGGCCAGTTTGTTCAGGGTATGCAGCACGGCGTGGTGCTCAAACGCCGTGGAAATGATATGTTTCTTGCCGTTTCTGGCGCCGATGGCGGCCGCGGTCATGATGGCCTGGTTGTCGGCCTCGCTGCCGCCGGAGGTGAAGGTGATCTCCCGGGGCTCACACCCCAGGCAGCCTGCCACGGTCTCCCGGGCTGCCAGAAGCGCTTCTGCCGCCTCCTGACCGATGCTGTACAGGCTGGAGGGATTGCCGTAATGGGTCTCCAGGTAAGGCAGCATGGCGTCAATGGCGGTGCGGCTCATTTTCGTGGTGGCCGCGTTGTCTGCGTAAACTCTCATAAGCGTCTCCTGTCTGTTGATTTCCCTATCAACTTACTTGGTAATTAGATGATAACACGAATTCCCTACTCAGTCAATAGGGAATTATGATATTTTTCAGACAAATGCCGGAAACCTCCGGGAGGAGGGAAATCGCCTTGTTCATGGCTCTCCCTCTGGGAGAGCTGGCACGGCGTCAGCCGTGACTGAGAGGGCCCTCTCCGCCTCGCTGCCGCTCGGCACCTCCCCCAGAGGGGGAGGCTTGCCAGAACTGGCTGCCATGGGCAGGGGCGGGTTCCAAACCCGCCTGCTCCCGGACGCAAAAACCGGGCCAGACCGCTATCAACAGTCTGGCCCGGTTGCCTCGTATTTATGCCTGATCCAGCCCCAGAAGCCGGGCGAGGACCCGCTCATTTTCCCCTGCGGCCTCCTCCAGCCGGGCGGCCACGGCGTCCAGCCGGGCGGCGTATTCTGCCCGGCTGCCGGTCAGGTCCGCGAACACGGCGGCGGCCTCATCGGCGGAGAACGCCTCCGTGGTGCCGCAGGCGGGCATGCCCAGCAGCTCCAGATAGGACGCCACCTTGGGGTCATACACCAGCCCCATCACCGGCACCCGCTCTTTGGCGGCGAAGATCACCGTGTGCAGCCGCATACTGAACACGATGTCGCACACGGCGATGATGCCCATCATGGTGTCCGGCTCTCCGGGACAGGAGAAGGTCCAGGACGGGGCGGTCATCCGTGTCCGGATGTCCTCCGTGACGGCGGCGTCATCGGGGGTCTGCATGACGATGAACAGCACCGTGTGGGTCTCCGCGGCCCGGTCGCAGAAGGCGGCGATGGCGTCCAGATTCCGTTCCATGTGGCCGGACTGGCGCATGGACACCGCCAGAATGGGCTTGCCCAGGGGCACGCCAGCCGCCTCCAGCCGCTGCCGGGCGGCGGCGGGGGCGATGCCCTCCAGGGTGAACACCGGGTCAGCGGTGACGGTCATCTCCGGGCCGGAGACGCCCATGCGCTTCAGCTCCTCCATGGAGTCCCCATCCCGGAGGGTGATCCGGTCCACCCGGGACACCACATCCTTCACCCGCCGCCGGTTTTTCTCCCGGGTCACCGGACCGATGCCGTTGGCGTAAAGCATCACGGGCTTGTGATACCGCAGGGCCGTGCGGATGACCTCCAGATAGTACATGAGGGACCGGGTGCTGGTCCGGTCCTGGAGCAGGCTGCCCCCGCCGGAGATCAGCAGGTCCGCATTTTTCACCGCCCGGCGCACCTGGAACAGGTTGAACCGCTGCACCGCCTCCACGCCGTACTCCGCCCGGGTGGTCTCCGGGGCGTTGGACAGGGCGGTGAGGGTCACATCATCGCTGAGGGATTCCAGACGGCGGCGGATGGACAGGAGGATGGCGTCATCCCCCAGATTGTGGTAGCCGTAATACCCGGAGATGACGGCGGAACGCTTTTTCCACACCTGCCGGTACACAGACAGGGCGTCCTCCGCCATGCGGGCCACGGAGTAGTTGTCGAAAATGACCTGCCGATTGTATGCGCCCATGTCTTTCCAGACCTCCGACCCGGCAGAAAGGAGGGCTTTGCAGTCGGCATACAGGGCATCGGGGGTGCACATGGGCAGGCCCCGGCAGCAGAAGTTGCCCAGCATGGCCTCGGCCAGCTTGTCGGGGGTGAAGATGCCGTGGTAGCCCTCGTTTCCGGCGATGATCACGGGTTTTGCTCCGGCCATGGCCTCCAGCGCCGCCCGGGACACGCCTACGAACACATCGCCGGCGGCCACGATCTCGTTGATGTCCGTCCGGGCACCGGGGAGGTGCAGGGCTTCATAGCCTGCTTCGGCGTTCACCGCGTCGGCTTTGGCCTTCAGCTCGTCATACACATCGCCGCCGCCGGCGATGAGAATGTGCAGACCGGGGAAGTCCGCCAGCAGCTTGGGGGCGATGTCGATCAGGCACCGGGCGGCAAAGGCCCGGCTGTCGTCCAGCCGGCTGACAGATGCCAGACACAGGGCGTCCGCCGGGATGCCCTGTTCCGCCCGGACGGCGGCGCCGGAGATCTCCGGGGAGAACTTGTCCGTGTCGATGCCGTTGATGGTCACGGTGACCTGCTCGCCGGGGATGCCGTAGTTGTCCCAGAGATAGTCCTTGATGTCGTCGGATACGGCGATGGTCCGCTGACCCCAGTTGGTGAGCTTGCCCAGAGCGCCGCCCGCGTCAAAGACCCAGTGGGCGGTGGTGACAAAGGGGAAGTGCATGAAGCGGTGCAGGATGCCGCACAGGAAGGCGGGGATGCGGGCGTGGGCGTGGACCACATCCGGCCGTTCTCTCCGGATGATCTGCCACATCAGGATCAGGGATTTCAGCATGGCCACCGGCTCCCGCCGGTTCATGGGCACAGACAGGCACCGGACCCCGGCCGCCTCCAGCTCCGCCTGATACACGCCGCCGTTGGAGGCCACCAGGACCTCATATCCCCGGCGCTGAAGCTCCCGGCTCAGCTCCACAATATGGGTCTCGGCTCCGCCGATCTCCAGCCCCATGGTGGCCATGAGGATCTTGCGTTTTCGTTCCATAGCGCCTCCCGGTCAGCCGATGGACCAGATCGTGCCCTCGAAGGAGCGGTACTTCGTGTTCAGATTCCGCTTGGAGCCCACATTGATCTGGTAGGTCTTGTTCACCAGATACTGACGGCTGTCCGTGACGGTGCCGGTGGCCTCCACGGTCAGGTACACATCGGACCGGCCCTCCATGGTGCCCCACTCGGCGGTGCCGTCGGGCAGGGGGATGATGGTCTCCGCCGGGGCGGCCTCTATTTTGGTGATGGTGCCGATCTGGGTGCCGGAGTCGGAGTCATACAGGGCGTCCCCCTCCCGGAAGGCGTCCAGAGAGCTGTCCTTGCCCCTCAGCACCTGCACCACATAGGTGATGGTCTCCGTGGCGGTGACGGAACCGGTCTTGTCGGACACGGTGAATTTATAGAACGCGCCCAGGGCCAGGACCGCGATCAGCAGGCAGACCAGCGCGTCCACCCAGTTGAAATGATAGGCTTTTTTCTCTTTCATGGTGTCATTCCCCTCTCTCAATGGCGATCACATAGCCGGTGCCGGCGTAGCAGGGGCCGGTCACATGGACCTGGGTGCCCACGGTGACGACGAAGCCGCTGTCCGTGGTCAGGCTGCTGCCGGAGGTGTTCATGCCGGACTCGATGGTGATGATCACATTCTCATACCGGTCCAGGGGGGCATTTTTCACCTCGCCGGTGCTCTCGTCCGCCACCTGATAGGTATAGGGCGCGGCCTGGGCGGACACGACCTTGCCCATGGCGTAGTTCCGGGCGCCGTCGGACACGCTGTCCCCCGGCTGGATCAGTTCCGCCGTTCCGGCGGGCAGCTGCTGCAGTTCCACGGTGTACTGCATCACGGTGCCGGACGAGGCAGTGTTGTCCGCCGCGGTTCTGGACGGGCGGAAGACGAGAATCACCGCCGCGGCCGCCAGGATCACCACCGCCAGGATGATGATATCAAAGATGCTGATTTTCAGCTTTTTCTTTTCCGGTTCCATATTCAGACCTCCAGTACTTTGTCATAAACCGCTTCCACATTCCGGGCGAAGATCTCGCCGGTGAAGCGCTGGGAATAGATTTCTCCGGCCCGCCGGCCCATGCGGTGCAGGGTGTCCGGGTCGTCCATGAGCTGTGCGATTTTTGCCGCCAGGTCGGCGCTGTCCTGATTGGTGAACAGCAGCCCGTCGTCCCCGTCGTCGATGACCCAGGGATTCCCGGCGCAGTTGCTGACCACGGCGGGCAGGCCCATGCTCAGCCCCTCCAGCACCGACAGGCTGGAGGTCTCCGTCACATAGGAGGCGTTCAGCTGCAGGTCCAGCAGGGACAGAAAGCGGTCGATCTCCGTGACCAGACCGAAAAACCGCACCCAGGGGTCCAGCCCCATCTCATGGCACAGGGCCTTCACTTCTTCCTCATATCCGCCGGTGCCGCCCACCAGCAGATACACCTCCCGGCCCTGATCCCGGAGGAGCCGCAGGGCTTCCAGAATGTACCGGTGGCCCTTGTATTCCTCGATCCGGGCCAGAATGCCGGTGACGAAGGCGTTGTCCGGGATGCCGTAAGCTTTCCGCAGGGCGGCGCATTCCGACGCGTCCAGGCGGGGGACCGGCTCCACGCCGTTCATCATGGTGTCGATCATCTCCGGGTCGATGCCCCCCTCCAGGAGATTCACCCGGGAGGCTTCGCTGACGGCGATGATCCGGTCGGCGAACAGCTCGTTCACGGTTTTGTACACGAACCGGCCCAATCCTTTCTGCATCCGGGGGGACAGGGGAAAGGCGGAATGCCGGGTGTAGACGATTTTTGCCCCGGTGCCCCGGGCGGCGATCCGGCCGGACATGGCCCCGTGGGTGTGGACAATGGCGGGCTTTTCCGCCCGGATGATCTTCCGCAGCGCCCGGATGCCGGTCAGGGACAGGGACTGTTCTCCCAGCCCGTCCGCCTCGATGACGGGGACGCCCAGCGCCTGCACCTGGGGGGCCAGCAGGCTGTCATGGGGCAGGACCACCTTCACCTCAAACCGGGAGCGGTCGTAGTATTTCAGAAAATTCAGCAGGCACCGCCCGGCGCCGCCGATGTTGGTGTCGCTGATGACATTCAGGACTTTTATCATGCTCCGGCCTCCTCTCTGTGCAGCTTCGTGAACAGCAGATAGATGCCCAGAAAGCCCCAGAACATGAACATGACCCGGTAATTATAAAAGGTATAGTCGAACATGCTCTGGACCATGAAGCCCGCCAGGGCGGCGATGCCCGCGGTCTGGAACATCCGGTTTTCCCGGCAGGTCTCGTTCTGCACGGCGGTGGCCAGGGTCCGCACGGCGGAGAACACGATGACCACGATGAGCACCAGCCCGCAGATGCCCGTGTCCGCCATGATCTGGAGGAACAGGTTGTGGGCATGGGACGCGGAGGCCGCGCCGTAGGCATAGGTGCCGTAGAGCTTGTTGAAGGCCGCCTGTCCCGGTCCCACGCCGCAGAACCAGAATTCCCGGAGCATGGCGATGGAGCCCATCCAGATGCTCACCCGGTAAGAGGTGGAGGAGTCGCTCATGTCGCCGATGCTGGTCAGCCGGGCCATGATGGAATCGGGCAGGACGAAGGGAGCCGCGATGAGCACCGCCACACCCACCAGAATGAACCGCCGGTCATACATGACCATGAAGATGGCGGCGGCCAGACAGATGCCCAGCCAGCAGCCCCGGGAATAGGTGAGCACCATGCACAGCATCATGATGCCGAAGCACCCGGCCCAGATGATCCGCTGGAACCAGGTCTTTGCCGAAAACAGGAAGCCCACGCACAATGGGATCACCAGCAGGAAGTATTCTCCCAGCACATTGGGGTTTTCCAGGGTGGAGTACACCCGGAAGCCGATGGAGAACATATCCTCGTCCACCCAGGCGCCGATGCGAAGGCCGCTGGGATTCAGGAACTGGAGAATGCCGTACAGGGCCACGGCCACGCCCGCAAACACCAGAATGCCCGACAGGACCTTCAGCTGTTTATAGGTGGTGACGCTGTTGGTCAGCAGGATGAAGAACAGGGAAAAGGCGCAGAACATAGCGCTGACCTTCAGACTGGCCGCCGGCGTCACGGAAGTGAACGCGGAGACCAGATACACGAAGGCGAAGCAGTAGACATACTTGTTCACCGGGAAGAACACCAGCTTCCGCTCCCCGTCACACCCGAAGGTGAGGGCCAGGGAACACACCGTCACCAGCACCAGGGCCAGCACCCCCATGGTGGGGGCCGCCGGGGCCGCCGCCAGGGCCAGTCCCGCCCACAGCACCGGCTTCCGGAATACGCTGTGTTCCGTGATCCGGTCCAGATGCAGGAAACAGCACAGTTTGTTCAGCAGCCGGTGGAGCAGGCAGAACAGCCGGTAGAAGATACTCTCCCGGGACCGGTCCTCCCGGCCGGGCTGCCGGAGAAACCACCCGATGATGGGGCTGCGCTGCCACTGCCGGGAAAACCACCCGGCGATCACGGCGAGGATGTGATAGATCAGGCTCTGCTGGACGCTTCCGATGATAAAACCGTAATTCATCCAAACCCTCCTTTGCAATTTGAAAAATACATGGAAAAACCCGCCATGCCGGTATATAATGTCCCCAAAAGGGGGATGTGTCGAAATGTGGAAACTGCTTTGTGTGGGCGCCGGAGGCTTTCTCGGCTCCGTGTGCCGGTATCTGCTGGGGCTGCTGCCCGTGGGGACCTCCGGGGGCTTCCCGGTGAAAACCTGGGGCATCAACATCCTGGGCGCCTTCGTCATCGGCATGGTGACCACCATCGCCGCCCGGAACCAGGCCCTGGACTCCGGCTGGACCCTGTTTCTGAAAGCGGGGGTGTGCGGCGGGTTCACCACCTTCTCCACCTTTGCCTTTGAGACGGCGGACCTCCTCCAGCGGGGCAGCACCGGCACGGCGCTGGTCTATGCCCTGTCCAGCATGGTGCTGGGCGTCCTGGCAGTATTTGCCGCCTCCTGGCTGTTCCGGGCATAAGACTCGCTGACATCTTATCATATCAGAAAATGCCCCGTTTGTAAATCCGGGAAAGGGGCGATCCCTTTTAACTTAATGTGTTGGTTTTAGGCTTTTGGAAAATCCTTCGTCGAAATGACGGAAAAGGGCATAAGAAAAGGCACCCTAAGATTTTGAAATCTTGTGGTGCCTTCGTCATTATTTTACACGAACTCCATTCAGTGAAATGCCTTCAACTGTATACTCTGTGCCGTTGGCAATAAACCAAACGGAGAAAAGAATATCATCTTTTACCCCAAACCCATTTTTAGCAGTTACCTTACCTAAAATTTGATATTTCTCATCACTACGACCTATTTTCCAATCAAGTGCGCCAAAATCAGCAGTATCAGGATAATTTAAATACTGTTTCACAGCACTTGTTGCCAATGACTGCAACTCTCCATACACTTCAAGTGTAACTTCTTTTTCGGGGACATGAACATCTGAATAATTTTTTAGAAATCCTCCATTTTCACTGTCATACAAATCTTCACCACTGAACCCAGCGTAAAACAGCACACCATCTTCAGTTGTAAAGAAGAACCGTCTATCCTTATCAGTATATCCATTTGGATAGCAGACTACGGAATTAAGTCCGCTCTCTGCTTCACCAGTCATACTCTCAATCTCAATCTCGGTTATGCCTACAGTATTCAAAATTTCCTGTATAGCACTTGCGTGATCAATACTGTATCCTGTAGCTATCAATGTATCAGTAACTGTGCTGTCAATTTGCTCCAAGTCACTCAGGGGTTCCGTTGGGACAATAAATGCTCCATTATCTTTGTTAGAGTTGGTTTCTACATCATTTGATGATGTAGAAGCACTGTTTCCTGCATTATCTTTATTCTTTTGACCATCTGATGCGTCGCAAGCACATAAGGACAAAAGCATTGCTAATGCTACACCGTATACAGCCAATTTTTTCATCCAAACTCCCTCCGGTTCTTTGATGATATTTTAAGTATAGCATCATCAAAAGAATTTGTCGAGAAGTATAAGCAAGGCACAGAAGGCGGTTGACCTCTGTGCCTTGTATTTTATTTGCGTTCCCTGATTACGGACTCAATGATTGCGATTTCATCTGGTGTCAGTCCATATTTCTGGTATAACTCTTGGTCGGTAAACTTTGCTTACAATCCACTTCATTGGTATATCAACTTCTCCCATGTATCCCGAAAAGAAGTGCACCCCGTCATTTTTTACAGGTATATAAGCTGGCTGATATGGATTTTTGGACAGGTTTTGGTAAAATCGCCGGAGTTTAGACCACCAACATTTTAAGTTAATTGGGACAAGGGGCGCATCAGACTTCTCAACAAAACCCGGCGCAGGGGGCGTATGCCCCCCCTGCGCCGGGTCAACTTGACGAAAAAGCTTCGCAGAATTTGCGCCGAATGGCGCAAACAAATCAAATCTGTTTTTTTGTGCGGCTTTGCTGTGCAAAAAAACACTTCTCGGCCGGCGCAGTGTGCCCGAAGGGTGCATGGAGCGGCCGCAAAGTCTCTGTCGAAAAGCCCCAAAGGGGTTTTTCGACAGACTCACCCGGCGCGGGGAGTGTACGCTCCCCGCGCCGGGCGTCTTATTTCATCATCAGATTCATCACGCCGGAGATGCCGTTGAACACGCCGATCAGACGATTGTCCGGTTTTTTCATCGCGTCTCCTCCTCAGTACCGGCTGATGGGCAGATCCTCGTCATCGGTGCCTTTTTCGATTTTGATGATCCTGGCGTCATAGCCATATTTCTCGTTCACCTGAATGTGCACGGCGTCCCCCACCTTGTGACCCATGAGGGCGGCGCCCACGGGGGATTCCTTACTGATCAGTCCCTCCAGGGGGTTCTGCCGCAGGGTGGTCACGATGCGGAACACGGATTCCTCGTTCTCGTCCTCCATGAATACCGTCACCGTGTCGAACAGGCCCACCTCGTCGGCTTTGGAGGTGTCCTCAATGACCACGGCGGTGCGGATCATATTCTCCAGATAGCGGATGCGGCTGTCGTTGTGGTTCTTCTCCCGCTTGGCGGCCTTGTACTCGAAGTTCTCCGACAGATCCCCGAAGCCCCGGGCGATCTTGACTTCTTCGATCAGCTTGGGCCGCAGCTCGTTCCGGCGGTATTCCACCTCGGCCTGCATCTTTTCAATATCCACTTTTGTCAGTTCGTCATGCACGGTCCGTCCCTCCTGTTGTCTGGAAGTGTATCACGATTTTCCCGGAACCGCAAGGGGCGGAACCGGGAAAAAAGAGAAAGCGCCGGCAGGACACCGGCGCTTTTCACGAACAGTCTTTACTGAAAATTGTAAGTAGCGGTGAAGATGTGATCTTCCAGATCGTCATACAGGAAGCTGCCGTCGATCTCCACGGTGACCGGCGTCTGGGTGTCCTTCAGCGCATAGAACAGGTACACATCCAGGGACTCGCCGTCCGCCACGACCGTCATGGGCGTCGCACTCAGATCCTCTCCGGTTTCGTTCCAGACCCCGTCGGGCAAATCCTTGCTGGAAACCATCTCCAGCTGCTCACTGCCCTGGGTCACGGTCTCATGGCAATCGGTCATATAGGTCAGATCATACCCGGACTGGTTGGTCATGGTGAACTGCACGCGCAGGATGGGATTGCCGTTGGCATCCTCCCGGACGGCAAACTGGATCAGACCGGACTCCTCCTGGGCTTCCGGTGTGGATTTCTCCTGGGGATCGGCCTGCTGGGTCGTTTCCGGGGATGCTGTGGGGTCATCCGGTGCGTCCGTTTCTTCCGCATCGGCTCCGCCGCAGGCGGCCAGACACAGGGTCAGGCAGACGGCCAGCAGCATGGACATGAATTTTTTCATAATCAGGCCTTCTTAAAAAGATTTTCCGGGGGTTCCCCCGGCGGTGAGCCATTATAGTCACGGCCGCCCGGAATGTCAAGATGGGATACTATAAAATACAAAAATAAAACGGCATGATATAAGTCATGCCGTTTCTGTCTGTCTCAATGACTGCCGCAGCTGTGGGAGCCGCAGGCGTGGCCCTCCCCGTGACCGTCGTGATGGTCACAGGTGGCGCCGGCGGTATAGGCCAGCTCTCCCGCCAGCAGGGCGGCCACCGCCCGGTCCGCATCGCCGGACACCCCGGCATAGAACCGGATGCCCGCTTCGGTCAGGGCCTGCTGGGCGCCGCCGCCGATGCCGCCGCAGATCAGCGTGTCCACCTGATGGGCCGCCAGAAATCCCGACAGGGCGCCGTGGCCGCTGCCGTTGGTGTCCACCACCCGGCTGGCCGCGACTTTGCCGTCGGCGATGTCATAGAGTTTGAACTGCTCCGTATGGCCGAAGTGCTGGAACACCTGGCCGTTTTCATAAGTGACTGCAATGGTTTTCATAGATGTTTCCTCCTGTTGACCCGGCTCCGGCGGCTGATACCGGCACCCCCGGCCCGGACAACCGGGCTGGGCACCCTCGCACAACACATAATCTCCCCCCCGGAGCTGCAATTCCTTTCCGTTCACGAGACAGTCCGCCAGTTTGCCCCGGGCGCCGCTGTAGATGGCCTGCACCGTGGTCCGGGCCACCCGCATCTGTCCCGCCGCCTCCTCCTGGGTCAGTCCCTCCAGATCGATGAGCCGGATGGTCTCAAACTCATCCAGCGTCATGACGACGGCCTCCGCCACCCGGTCGTCCCGGGGACCGAAGGTCCGGCAGTCCGGCTCGGCGCAGATCCGCCGGCGTTTACAGGGCCTTGGCATAACTGTCTCCTCCGTTTTTGACTTATGTCATTAATCGAAGTATAGCAGACAGGACCGGAAATGTCAACGGTGGGAAAAACAAAAACTGACAGCACCGGGTATCCCGGTGCTGTCAGTCTGTTCAGTTTTCGGCTGCTTTCCAATGGTCCAGCTCCGGTAGCTTTGCGGCAAAGTAGGCGCGGGCCTGCTCCGGGGGCCAGGTTTCGCCGGACATATGCTCCACCAGAAAATCCGTCAGCTCCGCCAGACTGGTGTACACAAATTTTCCGTCGGCATAGCACCATTTGCAGTAGTCCTCGTTGAAGCTGCCGTCCGGCTCCCGGCTGAGGGAGGCGTCATCCAGCGGCATACCGCAGCACTGACAGATCAGCGTCCGGGGAGACCCCAGCAGCGTATTGATGGAGATGTCAAACAGCATGGAGAGCCGCTTGAGGGTTTCCGTATTCGGCAGGGTTTCGCCGGTCTCCCAGCGGGAGACGGCCTGCCGGGTGACATAGAGCTTTTCCGCCAGCGCATCCTGAGAGAGGCCGTGCCGGGTCCGCAGTTCAAAAATAACATCCTTTGTATCCATATCGCTCACCACCTTGCGGACAGTATACCATGGCAGCCATGGAAAGCCAAGCAACACGCTGTTGCGGCGGGGAGAAACCTGTTATCCGGAAATAAGAAAAAGCAGCCGCCCGATGGGCAACTGCTTTTTCTGGTACGCCGTAAGGGATTCGAACCCCTGACCTTCTGGTCCGTAGCCAGACGCTCTATCCAGCTGAGCTAACGGCGCATACTCTCTTTAAGAGTGCTTTAGTATAATAGCACAGCCGGATAGGGAATGCAAGCCTTTTTTTACAAAAATCCCAAAAATTATTTTTTCTGCCGCATGGCCTCGCAGAGTTCGCGTCCGCAGATGCGAAAAAAGTCCAATCCTTTTTTCCGGCAGCTTTGCCGCCGGAAAAACACTTCTCGGCCGCAAGTGTGCCCGCAGGGCGCACGCAGTCGGCCGCATCTCTCAATCAAGGGGCATCGCCCCTTGATTGACTCTTTTTACCAGCCCAGGGCGGTCTCCACATCCTCCAGCAGGTCGCCCATGGCCTTCAGGGCTTTGCTGACGGTGCTCTTGCCGGACTTCTTCTGCTGAGTGGCGTTCATCATCATGCCCACGCCGGCCCCCATCATCAGGCCCAGGCTGATCCCCTTGACAAAATTCATATTGTTCATCGCGGTACCTCCTTTTGAAATTGTCGCATTTATTATGTGCAATCGCACAGATTATATGGTACAATAAAATTTCAGAATTCCTGCTAAGACTGGCAGCTTTTGCTTTTCTTTGCTTTTCAATAAAAAGGAGCGGTGACATGACAGTGAAGATTCTCGCCGTGGGCGATGTGTGCGGGACTGTGGGCCTGGACATCCTCCACCGGCGGCTGAAACCCTTTAAACAGGAAAACGACATCCGATTCTGCGTGGTGAACGGGGAAAACGCCAATGTGGTGGGCGTGACGCCCAAACAGTGCGACTCCATCCTGAAGGCCGGAGCGGATGTGGTGACCCTGGGGAACCACACCTGGACCCGGTGGGAACTGCAGCCCTATCTGGACGAATCCACCCGGGTGATCCGGCCCGCCAACTTCGCCCCCCAGTGCCCCGGCCGGGGGGACACGGTGATCAACACGGAATTCGGCAAGGTCTGGGTGGTGAACCTGATCGGCCGGTACGGGCTGGACAGCAATACGGACAACCCCTTTGTGGTGGCGGACGATCTGTTCCAGGACCCCCCGGCGGACATCGTGCTGGTGGATTTCCACGCCGAGGCCACCAGCGAGAAGGTGGCCATGGGCTATTTCCTGGAGGGCCGGGCCAGCGCCGTGTGGGGCACTCACACTCATGTGCAGACCTCCGACGCCACGGTTCTCCCCGGCGGCACCGGATATATCACGGACCTGGGCATGACCGGACCCATCCGGTCCGTCATCGGCGTGGTGCCGGATCAGAGCATCGGGAAATTCCTGGGCGATCCTCCCCGGCGGTATGAGCCGGCCTCCGGCCCCGCCAAGCTGGAGGGCGCCGTGTTCGAGATTGACACGGACACCGGCCGGTGCGTCCGGGCAGAAAGCGTGCGGCTGACCTGATGGGCAAGGTGCGCGTTCTTCATGCCGCCGACCTGCATCTGGACACGGCCTTTGACGGCCTGCCGGATGCCCTGGCGGCCCGGCGCCGGGCGGAGCTGCGGGAGATCCCGGAGAAACTGGTCCGTCTGGCGGAGCGGGTGGGGGCTCAGGTGGTGCTCCTCCCCGGAGACCTGTTTGACGGCCGGGCGGGGGCCGAGGCCATCGAGGCCGTGGAGCGGATGCTTCAGGCCCTGCAGGTCCCGGTGTTCATCGCCCCGGGCAACCACGATTTTTACCGGCCCGGGTGCGTGTATGACAAGATGTATCTGCCGGAACATGTCCATGTGTTCCGGGAGAATCAGATCGAATGTGTCCCCGTGCCGGAACTGGACCTGCGGGTCTGGGGCGGGGCGTTCACGGACAGCGTGTGCCGCCCGCTGCTGGCGGAGTTCCGGCCGCCGGAGAAGCATCCGGACACGGTGGACCTCCTGTGCGTCCACGGGGTCGTGGCCGCCGACGGACCGTATAATCCCATCACGCCGGAACAGCTGGCTGCCAGCGGCATGGACTATGCCGCCCTGGGCCACAGCCACACCTGCTCCGGCCTTCAGCGGGCGGGGGATACTTTCTATCTCTGGCCCGGCGTGCCCATGGGCCGGGGCTTTGATGAGACGGGCACGAAAGGCGTGGTGGTGGCGGATGTGGAACCGGGTCGCGTGACCGCCCGGTTCGCCCCCCTGGGGGGCCGGGAGTACCGCATCCTGCCCGTGGACATCACCGGGGAGGACCCCCTCACCGCCATCGCCGGAGCCCTGCCGGAGGGTGCGGAGAGGGACATTGTCCGCATCGTCCTCACGGGCACGGCGGACATCCCCCCGGAGCCGGAGACCATCCGTTGCTCCCTGGCGGGGCGGTTTTTCCATACGGAAGTCCGCAGTCAGGTGACGGTGCGGCAGGACCTGTGGGCCAGAGCAGGGGAGGCCACCCTGCGGGGGGCGTTCCTCCGGGCGCTGAAAGGCCAGATGACCGGGGACCCGGCCGGGGACGCCCGGATCGAAGCGGCGGCCCGGTGGGGTCTGGCCGCCCTGGACGGGAGAGAGGAGGCGGAACAGCTTTGATCATCAAATCCCTCACCGGCTCCTTCGGAAAACTCCGGGGCGAGACGCTGGAGCTCCATCCGGGGCTGAATGTGATCGAGGCCCCCAACGAATCGGGGAAAAGTACATGGTGCGCCTTCATTCAGGCCATGCTCTACGGGGTGGACTCCTCCGCCCGGGAAAAGGGCGGGGTGCTGCCCGCCAAGGTGCGGTACGCCCCCTGGTCCGGCGCGCCCATGGAGGGGCGCATGGACATTGACTGGAACGGCGATGCCGTGACAATCACGAGAACCACCGCCCAGAAGTCCGCCCCCATGCGGGACTTCTCCGCGGTTTATTCGGGTACGGGCCTGCCCGTCCCGGGGCTGACCGGCCCTTCCGCCGGGGAACAGCTCACCGGGGCCAGCCGGGAGGTGTTCCGGCGCACGGCCTTCATCGGACAGGGGGAGATCCCCGTCACCGGTTCCCCGGAGCTGGAAAAGCGCATCGGGGCGCTGGTGTTCTCCGGGGATGAGGATCTGTCCGCCACCGCCGCCGGGGACACTTTGCGTGTCTGGCTGCGGAAACGGCGGAAAGCCATGGAACAGACGGAAGCGGAGCTGACCCGGCTGCGCACCGCCGCCGGATCGGGCCAGGCCCTGCTGGAGGAGCGGGCGCAGGTGGCCCGGCAGCTGGAGCTGGCAGAGCAGACCGTGGAAAATCTGCGGCAGGAGAGCACGGACCTGCGCCGGGAACAGCGGCAGGCCGCCCTGCGGCGGATGAGCGCGGACAAGACCCGGCTGAGCGATCTGCAAAAGGCTGCGGAAGCGGCGGCGGAGGCGGAGCATCAGGCGGCGGACGCCCTGGCGGACAGCCCCTTTTCCGGTTCCGGCCCGGCGGAGGCCCGCCGGAGGGCGGAGACGGATCTGGACAGCGCCCGCCGTCTGGAGCGGGAGAGCCGCCGGAGCGTCCCCTGGGCGGCCTGGGTGACGGCCGCGCTGACGGTAATCAGCATCGTGCTGGGGATCGTCTGGCAGCCCACCGCCGGGTTCGGCGCGTTTTTCTGCGGCGTACTGACGGTGACGCTGATCCTGCAGGGCCGGAAAAATGCCGCCCAGGCCCGGCGGAAGCTGGCCAATCTGCTGGCCTGCTACGGGGTGGATTCCGCCCCGGAACTGGAAGTACTGGCGGCGGACTATGAACAGCTCTACCGTGTCTGGCAGGCGGCGGACCAGCGGCTGACGGCCGCCAAGGCCGCCCTGGACGGGGAATACGCCAGCCGGTCCGGCCGGGACGCGGAGATTTTAAGTTCCCTGGATTTTGAGACCGGAGTGAACGCCGCGGCCAGCGCCGGACGGCGGCTGAAGCAGGCGGAGCAACTGGCGGCGGAATACCGCACCCGTCTGGCCAAGCTGGACGGACGGCTGGAGACGGACGCCGCCGTGGCCGGGGGACAGGAGCGCATCCGGGAACTGGAAGCCCAAAAGCAGCGGCTGGAGGACCAGTACGAGGCCATCCTTCTGGCCATGCGGACCCTGGAGGCGGCGGATCAGGAGATCCAGCGGGTGTTTTCCCCGAAGCTCAGCGCCCGGGCCTCTCAGATCCTGGAGGCCTTCACCGGGGGGCGGTACGATGCGGTGACACTGGACCGGGACCTGACGGCCCAGGCCCGGCTGGCCGGGGACGCGGTGCCCCGCCGGACGGGGTACTTAAGCGCCGGGGCGTCGGACCTTTTATATCTGGCGGTGCGGCTGGCGCTGTGCGAGCTGGTGCTGCCGGGCGGGGACTGCCCGGTGATTCTGGACGACTCCCTGGCCAACATCGATCCGGTACGCCGGGAGCGGGTGATGGCCTATCTGCGGCAGATGGCCGCCGCCCGGCAGGTGATCGTGTTTTCCTGCACTGCCGTGTGACCGGCGGCGTGTCCGTTGATTTTCCGGCGGATCCATGGTATGATAAATTATTCTGCATTTTACAATAGTACGAAACGAACGAGGAGAGGAACGGAATGACGAAAGTGTATCTCATCCGGCACGCGGAGGCGGAGGGCAATTACTACCGCCGCATCCAGGGCCACTGGGACGGACGCATCACCGCCCTGGGCATGCGCCAGATCGACGCGCTGGCGGAGCGGATGAAGGATGTCCATATTGACGCGCTGTATTCCAGCGACCTGAGCCGCACAAAGACCACGGCCCAGGCGATTCTGAAATATCACGATCTGGAGCTGCACACGGATGTGCGCCTGCGGGAGGTGTGCATGGGCGTGTGGGAAGGCCGCAGCTGGGGCGATGTGATGCACGACGACCCGGTGCAGTACTCCAACTTCAGCAACGATCCCGCCAACTGGCAGGTGGAGGGCGGCGAGTCCTGGGACCACCTGCAGCACCGGATCTATGACGCCATTCTGGACATCGCCGCCCGGCACGACGGGCAGACCATTGCCATCGTGTCCCACGGCACCGCCATCCGGGCGCTCATGTGCCTGCTCCAGGGTGTGGGCAGTAGCGATATCCACACCGTCCGCCACGGGGACAACACCTGCGTCACCCTGCTGGATGTGACGAAGAACGGCATGGAAGTGGAATACGCCTGCGACAATTCCCATCTCAGCGACGAGCTGAGCACCTTCTCCAAACAGACCTGGTGGCGCACGGGTACGGACCTGGGCAACCTCCGGTTCCGGCCCCTGGACTTTGAAACGGAATCGAAATTCTACCTGCGCTGCTATGAGGATGCCTGGCGCACCTCCCACGGGGACACGGAGGGCTTCGTGCCCGGGCTGTACCTGATCTCCGCCAAGCGGTGGCAGGCGGAAAACCCCGGCGCCGTGGCCGTGGCCCTGGAGGATGACACCCCCGTGGGCATCATCGCCCTGGACACCCAGCGGGGCGCGGACGAGGGCAAGGGCTGGATCGGCTTCTTCTACCTGCTCCCGGAGCACCGGGGCAAGCGGTACGCCTCCCAGCTGCTGGGCTACGCCACCACGCTGTTCACGAATCTGGGGCGGCAGGCGGTTTGCCTGCATGTGTCCGAGGACAACCTCCACGCCCAGGGCTTTTACCGGCACACCGGCTTTGTCCAGGTGGGCGAGACCGTGGGCGTGGGCGCGCCGCTGCTGCTGATGGAAAAAGATCTGGGCCGGGGCCGTCTGCCCATGCCCGCTGAGGAGACCTGACGATGTATCCTGAAGTATTTCTCCCCGTGTCCCGGCAGGATATGCAGGACCGGGGCTGGTGGTGGTACGATTTTCTCGTGGTCACCGGCGACGCCTATGTGGATCACCCTTCCTTCGGCCCCACGGTGATCGCCCGGGTGCTGGAAGCCGAGGGCTTCCGGGTGGCCATTCTGGCCCAGCCGGACTGGCACTCCTGTGAGGATTTTCTGGCCATGGGGCGGCCGAAGCTGGGTGTCATGATCGGGGCGGGCAACCTGGACTCCATGGTGGCCCACTACACCGCCGCGAAAAAACGCCGGAGCGAGGATTTTTACTCCCCCGGCAAGAAAATGGGCCTGCGCCCGGACCGGGCCACCATCGTGTACGCCAACCGTGCCCGGGAGGCGTTTGGCCCGGATATGCCTATCATCATCGGCGGGCTGGAGGCGTCTCTGCGCCGGTTCGCCCACTACGATTACTGGGACGACAAGGTCCGCCGGAGCATCCTGTTCGATGCCCCGGCCGACATCCTGACCTACGGCATGGGGGAGAACGCCACCCGGGAGATCGCCCGGCGGCTGAAGAAAAAGGAATCCCCCGCCACCATGACCGACATCAAGGGCACCGCCGTGATCGTAAATGATCCGGCTGTGTGCGTCTATGACCATGTGGACCTGCCCTCCTACGAGGAGGTGGTGGCGGACAAGGTGGCCTACGCCAACGCCACCCGCATGGAGTATGAAGAGCACGACGCCGTCCGGGGCCGTGCGCTGATCCAGTCCTGCGCCGGGAAGTATCTGCTGGTGAACCCGCCCCAGATGCCCCTGAGCACGGCGGAGCTGGACGCGGTGGCGGACCTGCCCTACACAAGGGAGGTCCACCCCATGTATGACGCCATGGGCGGCGTGCCCGCCATTGAGGAGGTGCGCTTCTCCGTCATCCACAACCGGGGCTGCATCGGCGGGTGCAATTTCTGCGCCCTGGCCTTCCATCAGGGCCGGATGGTCACCTCCCGGAGCCATGCCTCCGTCATCCGTGAGGTGACGGCCATGACGAAGCACCCCCTGTGGAAGGGCTATGTGTCCGATGTGGGCGGCCCCACCGCCAACTTCCGGCACCCCTCCTGCCAGAAACAGCTGGAACACGGCATGTGCCCCAACCGCCAGTGTCTGGCGCCCACCCCCTGCAGGAATCTGGACGCGGACGAGTCGGATTATCTGGCCCTGCTCCGGAAGCTCCGGGGCATCCCCGGTGTGAAAAAGGTGTTCGTCCGCTCCGGTATCCGCTATGACTATATGCTCTGCGACAAAAACGGGGAGTTCTTCTCCGAGCTGGTCCACTACCATGTGTCCGGCCAGCTGAAGGTGGCCCCGGAACACTGCGTGAACTCCGTGCTGGACTATATGGGCAAACCCCATATCGAGGTCTATGAGAAGTTTATGGACAAGTACCGCCGCCTGAACGACCGGTATGACAAGGAACAGTACATTGTGCCCTACCTGATGAGCAGCCACCCCGGCTCCACCCTGGACGACGCTGTGGAACTGGCGGAGTATCTCCACAAGCGGGGCAGGGTGCCTGAGCAGGTGCAGGATTTCTATCCCACCCCCGGCACCATTTCCACCTGTATGTACTACACGGAAATCGACCCCTGGACCATGAAGCCGGTGTATGTGGCGAAAACGCCCCATGAAAAGGCCATGCAGCGGGCGCTGCTCCAGTGGGCACGGCCGGATAAGCGGAAACTGGTCATCCAGGCCCTCCATGAGGCGGGACGGGAGGACCTGATCGGTTACGGCAAAGAGTGCCTGGTCCGGCCCGACCGGCCCCAGAATCCCCGGACGGGGAAGCCCCAGGGAAAATCCGACCGGTCCCCGGCTGCGAAGGCCTCTGGCAGACCGGACAAGCGGGACACCCGGGACAGGCGGGACGGCCGGAAGAGCGAACCGCCCCGGCAGGGCCGCTCCGGCGCCCGGCAGAACAATGACCGGAAAGGCGGGAAGCGGAGATGATGTGGCTTCTGGTGTATCTGCTGGCGGTAAATGTGCTTCTGTTCGCCCTGATGGGCATTGACAAGTACAAGGCCGTCCACGGAAAATGGCGGATCCGGGAGGCCACGCTGTTCCTCCTGGCAGCCCTGGGCGGCAGTGCAGGCGGCATCCTGGGGATGCGCGTTTTCCATCACAAAACCCTTCATCGGTCCTTCCGGTACGGATTTCCTGCCATTCTGCTGGCCCAGCTGGCCCTGGCTGCATGGCTGATTTACCGTCATTTTATATAATAAAATAGCCATGTTAACGGTGCATTTCTAACAGAATGCACCGTTTTTTACACAAATCCGGGAATTTGGTTATTGACTATTTTTAAACAATCATGATATGATACTTTCAACGGCCACCTGCAACACAGGTGAAATTTGTGAAAGCACCGTTATAAGGAGGAATTGTTTTGGAGAGCACAACTAACTCTGGCTACATGAAGGGATTTATCCCTTACGCCATCGCCTGCGCCGTCATGAGTCTGTGTGGCGGCTTCACGGCAGCTGTTCCCACGAACATCGTTGCTGAGTGGGACATGGCAACCGCTGTTACTTTTATCACCCTGGCATACTCCGTCGGCGCCGCCGCCATGGCCCCTGTTATGGGTAAAATCGGCGATGTTCTCGGCCGCCGTACCACCCTGCTGATCTCCCTGGGGCTGTACACTCTGGGTCAGCTGCTGATCGCTATCTGCCCCACTGGCGTTCTTCCCCTGCTGCTTCTGTTCCGTTTCATGGTCGGTGTCGGCGCCGCCGGTATCGCCCCCTGCGTCATGGCTTACATCATGATGGAGTTCCCGCCTGAGAAAATGGGTCAGGGCTTCACCATCTATATGTTCATCGCCTGTGGCATGGTTATCTTCGGGCCCGTCCTGGGCGGCATCGTCATGGGCAAGACCGGCTGGCGTCCCGTTATGTGGATCTGCGTGGTCGCCTGCGTCATCGCCCTGGCTCTGTGCTTCATCATGATCAAGAAGACCGAATCCGAGAAGAAGAGCATGGCCGGCTTCGACTTTGTCGGCGCCATCTTCGTTCTGATCTTCTTCGCAATGGTTCTGTGCGTGCCCACCTTCGGCCAGAACGCCGGCTGGACCGCTCCCACCACCCTGATCTGCGCCGCTGTCGCAGTCGTTGCCCTGATCATCCTGGTCGCCGTGGAGAAGAAGGCTGCCAGCCCCATCCTGAACGGCAAGTTCATGGCCCGCAAGCAGTTCATCCTGCCTGTCATCGTCCTGTTCCTGTCCCAGGGTCTGCTGCAGGCCTGCATGACCAACATCATCGTCTACGCCAAGTACGGCTTTGGTGACACCACCGTCGCCGGTCTGGCAACCTCCGTCATGTACCTCGGCATGGCTCTGGGCACCATCATCCTCGGACCCCAGGCCGACAAGAAGGAGCCCCGGATTGTTGCTTCCATCGCTCTGATCTTCGTGCTCATCGGCGCTGCCCTGCAGCTGACTCTGGGCAAGACTCTGAGTGTGCCTCTGACCTGCGCTGCCCTGTTCTTCATCGGTCTGGGCCTCGGCGGCAACGGCACCATCTTCATGAAGGTCGTTCTGTCCGGCTGCGCTCCCGAGCTGGCCGGTGCCGGTTCCGGTACTTACAATGTGTTCAAGGATATGTCCGCTCCCTTCGGTGTGGCCATCTTCGTGCCCATGATGACCGGCGGTCTGGCCGCTGGCATCGCGGAGAGAATGGGCGCCGGCATGGATCAGGCTGCTGCCACTCTGGACTACTGCGTGACCGCCCTGCACAAGGTCGCCATCGCTCAGATTGTCTGCGTGGTCATCGGTATCGTGGTCTGCCTGATGCTGCCCAAGGTCTACGGCGACAAGAAGGAAGAGGCCTGAGCCTGATTCCCCCATCGTCGGATTCCAGACCAACAAACCAAACCAAAAACCGCGGAGCCATCCGGCTCCGCGGTTTTTGTATGTCATCCCGCCTGCTCCTCCCGCTTTTTCGGGATGCTGATGGTCAGGATCAGGGCGTCCTCCGTCTCCCGGGTCTCCATGTCCGCCGGGATGCCGCTGCGCTTCATCACATCCAGATTGTGCTCCACAGAGTTGAGAAACAGCCGTACATCCTTCATCAGGAAGGTGCGGCGTTTTGCTTTCCGCTCCGCCGCCCGGGTTTGCAGCAGGGAGTCGATGTACCGGTCCGTCCCGGCCACATTCAGTTCCCGGGCCAGGATCACCTCCAGCGCCGCCCGCTGGTCCTCCGGCGTTTCCAGCCGCAGCAGCGCCCGGGCGTGACGCTCGGTCAGACCTGCCGACCGGAGCCGGTCCAGCACATCCTCCGGCAACTTCAGCAGACGCAGCTTGTTGGCCACCGCTGACTGGGACCGTCCCAGCCGCCGGGCGGCCTCCTCCTGACTGAGGCCGAACAGCCGGATCATCCGCTGAATGGCCTGGGCCTCCTCAATGAAGTCCAGATCCTCCCGCTGGATATTCTCCACCAGGGCCATGAGGGAGGCAGTCTCCATGTCCGCGTTGAGGATGATGCAGGGCACCTCCGCCAGCCCCGCCAGCTTTGCCGCACGCAGCCGCCGCTCGCCGGCCACCAGTTCATAGGCGGTGCCCTTCCGCCGGACGGTGAGGGGGTTCAGGATGCCGCAGGCGGCGATGGAGGCGGCCAGTTCCCGGATGGCGGTCTCGTCAAAGGTTTTCCGGGGCTGGACCGTGCTTTTTTCGATCTCGTCCACCGGGAGGTACTGCACCGTCCCGGCCAGACGCCTGTCCCGTCTGTTCATGTGCGCTCAGCTCCCTTGCAGATGTAAAAAGGGGCGGACCGGCACAGCACCGATCCGCCTAAAACAGGGTTGTGGGATAAAGATATGAGCCGGATTCCCGTTGCCGGGAACCAATTGGATAAGCTGTGATCATAAGATACACCCTCCCCGGTAAAAAATCTGTCGAACCGTGGGGGCTGATTAAAATTTTTTCAACTGTATAATTTTTGGGGATTCCGGGTACGCTAAAGGCGAAACCATCAAAAGAGGGGACTGAACGACTATGATGATGATGGACCGCATCGCGCTGGCCCTGGCCGTGATCGGCGGGCTGAACTGGGGCTGTATCGGACTGTTCCGGTTCGATCTGGTGGCCTACCTGTTCGGCGGTCAGACCGCAACCGTCAGCCGTGTCATCTATACGCTGGTGGGTCTGGCCGCCATCTGGTGTATCTCACTCCTGTTCCGCGACCAGCCGGATGCCATTGAGGAATAAACATCTTTGCAGGAAAACCGCCCGCACATCCCTTGTGCAGGCGGTTTTCGCCTGTGTATCGACAGAAGCTCCTCCGCTTTTCCCAAATGGGTGCTCTTGCATTATGCGGGGGATTCTGATAAAATATTTCTATCTGTGAAAGTGCGTCCGAAAAGGCGCGGGAAAGGATCTGAAATCATGGTGAGAGCGGCGATTCTGGTGTCCGGTGAAGGCCGGCGGATGCGGTATCTGCTGGACAGCGCGTTTTTCAATGAGATCGACAACCTGGAGATCGCCGGCGTGGTCTCCTCCGATCCGGAGGCCAACGCCCTGCGCAGCGCCCGGAGTGCCAATGTGCCCGCCTATGTGGTGGATGAGCACCTGTTCCCCAATACCGGGTCCTACGGCCTGGCCCTGCTGAATATGCTGAAGGATATCGACACGGACCTGGTGATCCTGGCGGGCTTCACCCCCGGACTGGGTCCCGCCGCCCGGTATTACAGCGGCCGGGTACTGGGCGTGTTCCCGGCACTGATCCCCGCCTTCGAGGGCGTCCCCGAGCGGGAGGTGTGTGCTTCTGCCCTGAACCGGGGCGTGCGTGTCACCGGGGCCACAGCCTATCTGGCGGATGAAGTGGGCCGGGTGGGCCGGATTCTGGATCAGAAGACGGTGGCCGTCCTGCCGGAGGATACGCCGGACACCCTCCGGGAGCGGATTTTCGAGGAAGCAGAGAAGGAACTGCTGCTGGACAGCGTGCGGGCCTTCTGCGCCGCGGCGAAACCGGAACCGGTTTCCGGGACACCGGAGGAGGAATGATCAGGGGATTCCGGAAATGTCGGAAATTCTGAAATTCAGAAATGCTTTTGTACATATTGCTGAAAATAATCGTTTCCGGAAAAACTTCCTGTGAAAAATTTTAGTATTTTTTTAAGAATTGTCATACATATCACAAGAAAAACATGCTATAATGAAACAAATGACTGGCATTGTGCCAGAAACAAAAGGAGAGAATTACCTATGGCATATGAGAAAATTTTTGAGCCCATCAAAATAAGAGGTCTGGAACTCGATAACCGCATCGTCATGCCGGCCATGGGCAGCCTGATCGCCAACGAAGATGGCAGCGCCAACGACAACATCATCGCTTATCTGACTGAGCGTGCCAAGGGCGGCGCCCTGGTGCTGACTGAGTGCTGCTCCGTGTTCCCCAACGCTGGTGCAGACTTCACCATGCATATGTCCGAGGACGAGAACATCGCGACCATGAAGAAGCTGACCGATTCTGTCCACGCTGCCGGCGGCAAGATCGGTGTTCAGCTGTACATCCCCGCTGAGGCTCTGCCCAACGGCCGTTACGACAACCGGAAAAAACGCATCATGGCCCCCGATATGCTGTTCGGCGGCAAGCTGGGCGACACCACCATCCACACCGAGGAGATCCCCGCCGTCGTCGCTGCCTTTGGTGAGGCTGCCCGCCGCGCCAACGAGGCCGGTTTCGATGTGGTCGAGATCCACAATGGCCACAACTACACCCTGCACCAGTTCCTGTCCCCCCACTTCAACCATCGTACCGATGGCTACGGCGGAAGCGTTGAGAACTGCCGCAGATTCCCCCTGGAAGTGGTCGAGGCCGTCCGTGCCAACTGGCCCGAAGACAAGCCCCTGTTCCTGCGTCTGTCCGCAGGTGACGATATGCTGTTCGACCCCGTGACCAAGCAGCCCGATGGCCTGACTCTGGACGATGTCGTCGAGTTCGTGAAGGAAGCCGCTGCCCGTGGCGTCGATGTGTTCGACATCTCCCGCGGCAACTTCCAGTCCGATGTGGGCATGTGGGAAGGCCCCAACCTGTTCGTGGAGCCCGGCTTCAACCTGGATCGCGCCCTCTACATCAAGGAGAAGGCCGGCGTGAAGGTCATGGCTGTTGGCCGTCTGGGCACTCCCGATGCCGCCGAGAAGGCTCTGGAAGCCGGCGCTGACTTCGTGGCATGGGGCCATGCACATCTGGCTGATCCCGAAATCCTGAAGAAGACCCGCGAGGGCAAGGTTGAGGATATCCGTTACTGCATCGGCTGCGACCAGGCCTGCATCGAGGCATTCGATGAGAACTGGCCCACTCCCACCCGTCAGGTGCACATCTCCTGCATGCGGAACCCCGCTGTCGGCTATGAGAAGGAACTGGCCCTGAAGCCCACCACCGAGCCCAAGAAGGTTCTGGTCGTTGGCGGCGGCGTCGCCGGTCTGGAAGCTGCCCGCGTTCTGGCTACCCGCGGCCACAAGGTCGTGCTGATTGAGGCTACCGAGACTCTGGGCGGCCAGTACAATGTTGCTGCCATTCCTCCCATGAAGAAGGACTTCAAGCTGGCTGCTGATCAGATGGCCCGCTGGGCTGCTGAGGCTGGCGTGGAAATCCGCACCGGCACTCCCTTCAGCGAAGCTGTCGTGAAGGAAGTTGCTCCCGATGTTATCATCAACGCCATCGGCTCCAAGCAGAAGGCTTGCCCCATCCCCGGCGGCAAGGGCGTTGCTGTCTCCGCTGTTGATGTTCTGACCGGCGCTGTGCCTGTCTCCGGCAATGTCGTTGTGATCGGCGGCGGCTGCACCGGCGCTGAGACCGCTATGTGGGCTCTGGAGCAGGAAGGCGTCACCTCCGTCACCGGCATCGAGTCCAAGGCTGCTTTCGGCAACTGGCCTTCCAAGGGCCGTGGCCAGGGCTTCCGTCTGTGGGTCAAGGGCAATGACGGCGTGAACACCGTTCCCCATCCCATCAAGATGCTGGCCAACACCACCGCTGAGAAGATCGAGGCTGGCAAGGTCACCGCTCACACCCTGATCAAGAAGAGAGACCGTGCTACCAAGCAGATGGTCGTGGTGAAGGACGAAGTGTTCGAAGTTCCCGCTGATGTCATCATCTACGCTGGCGGCGCTGTTGCCAACGATGGTACTGCCATCCAGAACATTGCTTACAAGTACAATGCAGCCTGCATCACCATCGGTGACGCTCTGCAGGCCCGTGACGGCGTCAAGGCCATCCACGAGGCTTACAATGTTGCCCGCCTGCTGTAATCCGGCATCCGGCCAAATCGCTTAAGCAACATAACCGGAGGGCCGGGATGCAAGTCCCGGCCCTCTTTCTGTCCGCAAAAATCAGCCCCGGTTCTCTGAACCGGGGCTGATTGCATGATTTGCGGTATTGTATTATTTTCCGTATTTTTCCGCCAGGTACTGGATGGCTTCCCGGTATCCGGCGAAGCCGTGACCCTTGATGGTCTTTTCGCAGTACATTCCGGGGTAGGACAGCTGGCGGAAAGCCTCCCGCTGGCTGATGTCGGAGATGTGCACCTCCACCGCCGGGATGCTCACCGCTTTCAGGGCGTCCAGAATCGCCACGGAGGTGTGGGTGTAAGCGGCGGGGTTGATGACGATGCCGTCAAACACCCCGTAGGCCTGCTGAATCTTCGTGACCAGATCACCCTCGTAGTTGGACTGATACCGCTCGATCTCCACGCCGAATTCCGCGCCCGCGGCATCGATGGTGCGGCACAGTTCCTCATAGGTCTGGGCACCGTAGATGGACGGTTCCCGGATGCCCACCATGTTGATGTTGGGCCCGTTGATGACCAGAATCTTCACAGTCCCAGCGCCTCCCTGATGGCCTGGGCCGTAGCGTCCACGCCGCAGCATTCGATCCGCACCTCGCCCCAGGACTCGTACAGGGGCTTGCGCTTCTCATACAGCGCCGCCTTGCCGTGGAGCTGGGACATGGGCCGGCCGTCGGTGGGCAGGTCCTCAATGGGCCGGTGGAGCAGAACGGTGACGCTGTTCTGCCGCAGGAGAGGCAGGTTCTCCGGCCGGGTGACCACGCCGCCGCCGGTGGCGATGACCAGGCCGCTCTCCTTGGACACATCCCGGAGCACGGCGGTCTCGATCTTCCGGAAGGCATCCTCGCCGTCCTCAGCAAAAATCTGCTGGATGGACTTGCCCCCGGCGTACTCCGGAATCAGATCGTCGCAGTCGATGAACTTCCGGCCCAGCATCCTGGCCAGGGCGGTGCCCGTGGTGGTCTTGCCGCAGCCGGCCATGCCAATCAGCGCCACATTCATGGACTGCTTCTCCATGGATTCCCGGATGGGCTCGATGACATCGTCGTCAATGGTGGTGCCCTGGAAAATCTCGGAGCCCCGCTTGGCCTGGGCCACCAGCATCCGCAGACCGTTTTCGGCCACGGCGCCCTTTTCCTCCGCCTGGCGGAGGAACTCTGTCTTGTGGGGGTTATACACCAGGTCGAAGGCGGCCTCCAGCCGGTCAAAATGCTCCAGCGGCGCCACGGACACACCGTTGTTGGGGTACATCCCCACAGGGGTGGCGTTGATGACCACCTGGGCGTCGTAGTGCCGCTCAAGATTGGTGAAGTTGTTCTCACCCTTCCGGGACACGGTGACGATCTCCCCGGCGTTCAGGTCCCGCAGGACGGTACGCACGGTGGGGGCCACGCCGCCGTCGCCGAACACCACGCACTTTTTCCCGGCGATGTCCACGCCGGAGTGGCGGATGGTGTAGAGAATGCCGTAGTAATCGGTGTTGTCGCCGTACAGGGTGCCGTCCTCCCGGCGGACGATGGTATTCACGCTGCCGATGGCTTTTGCCTGAGGAGACAGCTCGGCACAGTAGGGGATGACCGCCTTTTTGTAGGGGATGGTCACATTGATGGCATCGAACTCGTCGGAGCGCAGGAACGCATCCAGCTGTTCCGGGCTGCGCTCAAACAGGCCGTAGTCGTAGCCACCGATGATCTTGTGAATCTGGGGAGAGAAGCTGTGCCCCAGATGTTCTCCCAAAAGGCCGTAAATTCTCATAGTGGTTTCCTCCCTGTCAGACGATTTCAGAATAGCTGCCGAAGTACCGGAACTCCTCGCACATGGTTTCCAGCTCGCTGATGACCTGCACGAATTCTTTGGAATACAGCGGCGTGTCGAAGTCGAAATACATCATGTATTCAAAATCCCGGTCGGGGATGGGACGGCTTTCCAGCTTCACCAGGTTGATGCCCAGGGCAAAGAACCGGGACAGCACTTTGAACAGGGAGCCGGGGCGGTGGGGCACCACGCACATGATGCTGGTGCGGTCGGCACCGGGATAGATCTCCAGATTTTTGGAGATGCAGATGAAGCGGGTGAAGTTGTTGCCTTTGTCCTGGACGCTGGAGGCCAGGCAGTCCAGACCGTACAGGCTGGCGCAGCTGTGGGAGGACAGCGCCGCCACATCGGTGCGCTCAGATTCAGCCACCATCTTGGCTGCCATGGCGGTGTTCTCCACCACGGTGACTTTCACACCGGGCAGGGTCTTCAGGAACCCGGCGCACTGGTTGATGGCCTGTTCATGGGAGAAGATCTCTTTGATGTCGCTCAGTTTGGTGCCTTTTTTCGCCAGCAGGCTGTGATCCACTTTCAGACGGGCGGAGCGCACCACATAGCAGTTGTGCTGGGCCATCAGGTCATAGATGCGGTTGACGGACCCGGCGGTGCTGTTCTCGATGGGCAGGACGCCGTATTCGCACAGGCCGTTTTCAATGGCGGCGAACACGCCCTCAAAATTCTGGAAGTACATGATGTTGGGGGTGCGGAAGATTTTTTCGCAGGCGATCTGGGAATAGGCCCCCTCCACTCCCTGGCAGGCCACGATGGGGTACTGGGGGAACTGCTTCGGGGTGTTCTCGATGGCGGCGGTGATCCGCTGGGCCAGATCGGATGTCTTGTTCATGACCTGCATCTGCCGGGTGCTGCTCAGGTCGAACAGGGTGGAGAAGAGCATGATGGCGCCGGTACGCAGGTCCTCGCCTGCCAGACCGGCCACTTCCACCAGTTTTTTCCGCTCCCGCTCCGGGTCATAGATGGGCTTGCCCGCCGCCAGCTTATAGGCGGCGATGTTCTCGGAGATGGCCTGGCGCTGGCGGAACAGCTCGATGATCTGTTTGTCCACGCCGTCGATCTGGCTTCTCAGTTCGTTGATGTCCATTGGTATTGTCCTCCCGTATTCAGTCTGTTTCATTTATCCTCATTTCCCCAGCAGTTCCACCGTGGCCAATGCCGCCGCCGCTTCGATGACGGGCAGGGCACGGCGGACGATGCAGGGATCGTGGCGTCCGTTGATGATAAGGGTCTCGTCGGCTTTCCGGCTGAGACTCACGGTCTGCTGCTCCCGGGCGATGGACGGCGTGGGCCGGATGGCCACCTCAAAGGTGAGGGGCATCCCGTTGGTAATGCCGCCGTTGATGCCGCCGGAGTGATTTGTGCGGGTTTTCACGGTGTCTCCGTCCATGTAAAAGGGGTCGTTGGCCTGGCTGCCCCGCATGGAGGCAAAGGCGAATCCGGCGCCGAAGCTCAGTCCCTTCACCGCCGGCACGGCAAACAGATGTCTGGCAAAGATGCCCTCGGCGTTCTCCCCCAGATCCGGGGCGCCGTGGCCCGCCGGGATGCCCGTGACGGTGCCGGCAATGGCGCCGCCCACGCTGTCCCCGTCGGCCTTTGCCGCCAGAATGATCTCGTTGATCTGTTCCTCCGTGGGATCGGCCACGCCGCCCACCATAGAGACCCGGGACGAGACCGTGATGCCCATGGGGGCCAGAATCTGTTTGGCCACCGCCCCGGCAAACACCAGCGGGGCTGTCAGACGGCCGGAAAAGTGTCCGCCGCCCCGGTAGTCATTGCACCCGGCGTACCGGACGGACCCGGCATAGTCCCCGTGACTGGGGCGGGGCAGGTCTTTCAGCTTGGAATAGTCCTTGCTGCGGGTGTCCGTATTATGAATGATGGCCGCCAGGGGTGTGCCGCAGGTTTTGCCCTCGAACACGCCGGAGAGGATCTCCACCTGATCGGCCTCTTTCCGGGCAGTGGCGGTGGGGTCCTGCCCCGGAGCACGCCGGGCCATTTCCGCCGCCACGGCGTCCATGTCCAGTTCCAGCCCGGCGGGCACGCCTGTGAGCACCACGCCGATGGCGGGGCCGTGGCTCTCGCCGAAAATCGTATAGTTCATGGCCGCACCTCCGTTTTGCCCCCCAGGGCCTTGTAGTCATCCCAGAAATTGGGATAGGATTTTCTCACACATTCCGCCCCGGTGATGGTGACGGGCGCCTCGCATTTTGTGGCCGCCACGGCCGCCATCATGGCGATGCGGTGGTCGTTGTGGGCGCTGACGGTGATGCCGCCGGGGAGACTGTCCCGGCCATAGAGCACCAGACCGTCGGGCAGTTCCTCCATGTCGGCCCCCAGGGCCGTGAGCACCTGGGTGACGGTGGCCAGCCGGTCGCTCTCCTTGATCCGCAGGCGCTGAGCGTTGACGATGCCCGTGGTGTTTCCGACGCCCCGGAGGGCCGCCAGGGCCGCCATGGGCGGCACCAGGTCCGGGCAGTCCGCCACATCCAGCACGGCGTCCCCGGGACGGGAGAGAAGTTCATAAAACGCTGCCGTTTCCCGGTCCCCCTGAACAGAATCGGGATTCATGCCCGTGATGGTCACATCGTTGCCCATACCCAGGGCCGCATACCAGAAGCCCGCCTGGGACCAGTCGGCCTCCACGGCCCGGTCCGTGGCCTGATAGGCCTGGCCGCCGGGGACGCGGAACACCGGGAATTCCCCGGCCTCTTCGGTGGCGGCGATGCCGCAGCCGTGAAGGGCGTCCAGGGTCATGTCGATGTAGCTCCGGCTCTCCAGCGCCGTGGTGGCCCGGATGGTGCTGTCCCCGGAAAGCAGGGGCAGGGCGTACAGCAATCCGGTGAAAAACTGGCTGGACACATTCCCCGCCAGGGCATATTCCCCCGCTGTCAGGGCGCCCCGGACAGTGAGGACGCCGTCTTTCAGTTCATAGTCGATGCCTTTTTCCTCGAAAAGGTCAAAATAGGGTTTCTGGGGCCGCTCCATGAGCCGGCCGTGGCCGGTGAACACGCCGCCCCCTGCCACCGCCAGGGCGATGGGGATGAGAAAGCGCAGGGTGGAGCCGCTCTCCCCGCAGTCAAACCGGGGCAGCTCCCCGGACTTCGGTCCGGTGATGCCCGTGACGCGGATGGTGCTGGAATCCAGCTGTTCCCATTTCGCCCCCAGCTGCTCCATGCAGGAGAGGGTGGCCAGAATGTCCTGGGAGAAGGCCACATTGGACACCACGCTCTCCCCCCCGGCCAGGGCGGCGGCGATGATCAGCCGGTGGGCCTGACTTTTGGACGGCGGCGGGGTGATGGTCCCGGACAGTCTGCCGGGAGTGATGGTCACTTCCATGTCTGATCCTCCAGTGCCGGGCGGAGGAAGGCTTTCATCTCCTCCACGGGCAGTTTCACAATGTCGCATTTGCCGATGCGCTCGGGCACGATGAGGGAAATTCTGCTGCCGGAGCGTTTCTTGTCGCTGAGCATGGCGGCGAGCAGGTCATCGGGGGCAAACTCCGTCCGGGTGGGCAGACCGTACTGCCGGAGCATGGCGTACACGCTGTCCACGCAGTCCTCGTCGCACCGGCCCGCCAGATAGGCCGCTTTCGTCATCAGCGCCATGCCGATGGCCACGGCGGAACCGTGGGACACCGCATAGGCCGAGCATTTTTCCACGGCGTGGCCGATGGTGTGGCCGAAGTTCAGCAGGCCCCGGATGCCGGTGTCGAACTCGTCCTGCTGGACCACATCCCGCTTGATCTCCACACACCGGGCGATGACCGATTCAATCTGGGGCCGGATGGGGGATTTCAGCTGTTCGAAAAAGTCCGCGTCCCAGATGACGCCGTACTTGATCACCTCGGCACAGCCGTCGGTGAACACCTCCTCCGGCAGGGTGTTCAGCGTGTCATAGTCGCACAGCACCAGACCGGGCTGATAGAAGGCCCCCGCCAGATTTTTTCCCGCCGGCAGGTCGATGGCCGTTTTGCCGCCCACGGAGGAGTCCACCGCGGCCAGCAGAGTGGTGGGGATCTGGATATAAGAAATGCCCCGCTGATAGGTGGCGGCGGCAAAGCCGGACACATCGCCGGTGACGCCGCCGCCCAGGGCCGCGATGGCGTCCGTCCGGGTCAGACCGGCCTGAGCCAGCGCGTTCAGCAGGGCAAAATAAGTATCTGCATTTTTGGACTGCTCCCCGTGGGGATACACATACCGGGCCACCCGGTATCCCGCATCCTCCAGGGAGGCCTGTACCCGGTCGGCATACAGGCTGTTTACAATGTCGCCGCACACCAGCATGACGGTCTCACAGGGGACAACTTCCCGCAGCATGGCACCGGCCCGGTCCAGAAGACCGGTGCCGATGCGGATGTCGTATTGTCTGGAGGCGTTAACGGGAACGGTAGTCAATCTTGTCCACTTCTTCCTTGATGAGTCTGCCCTCCCGGAGGAGCTCTTCCAGCCGGGGGCGGTCGCCGCCGGCGAGGGCGGCGCGGTATTTGGTGAGGTTATCCATAAAGGTATCCAGCTCACTGAGCAGGTAATCCTGATTGTCCAGGAACAGTTCCGCCCACATGGTCTCATTCAGCCAGGCCACGCGGGTCATGTCCTTGTAGCTGCCGGCGGAGTAGCCCTTGTGTTCCCGGGCGGTGGGACTTTTCACGAAGGCGTTGGACACCACATGGGCCATCTGGGAGGAGAAGGCGATCATGCGGTCGTGATTCTCCGCGGTGGTGATGGTCACCCGTCCGAACCGGCAGGGGGTCAGCAGGGACTTGATGTGATCAAAAAAGTCGATGTCGTCAAATTCCGGCGGGACGATGATCATGGAGGCGTCCTTATACATGGTGGGACGGCTGTATTTGTAGCCGGAGAACTGGGTGCCCGCCATGGGATGCCCGCCCACAAACCGGAAGCCGTGTTCCTTTGCCAGGGCGAAGCAGGCCTCGCATACCTGCCGCTTGATGCCGCAGGTGTCCATGACGATGGGGCGCTGCCCGATGTACGGGGCCATCTCTTTGAGATAGTCAATGGTGGCCTGGGGATACAGGGCGATGATCACCAGATCGCAGGTGCCGATGTTGTCCTTTGACAGTTCCCCGGACACCACGCCGTTCATCTCTGCCAGTTCCAGGGTGTCCCGGCTGCGGTTCCAGGCCAGGACCGTGTGGCCCGCGGCGGCGTACGCCTTGGCAAAGCTGCCGCCCATCAGGCCCAGACCGACCACGCCGACGGTCAGCTGCTGAAAGTCACTCTCCATGTCGCTCACCCTCTCATGGCCTCCAGGATGCGGCCCACGCTGGCCGTGACCTGATCGAACTGGTCGGGGGTGAGGGACTGGGCGCCGTCGCACTTGGCATGGGGAGGATCGTTGTGGACCTCGATCATCAGGCCGTCAGCACCCACGGCGGCAGCGCCCATGGCCATGGTGGGCACCATGCGGCTCAGGCCGGTGGCGTGGCTGGGATCCACGATGATGGGCAGGTGACTCAGCTCATGGACAGCGGGGACGGCGGACAGGTCCAGGGTGTTGCGGGTGTAAGTCTCGTAGGTGCGGATGCCGCGCTCGCACAGGATGACCTCATGGTTGCCGCCGGCCATGATGTACTCGGCGCTCATGAGCCACTCCTGGATGGTGTTGGCCAGGCCGCGCTTGAGCAGAATGGGCTTGCGGCAGTGGCCGATCTCTTTCAGAAGCTCGAAGTTCTGCATATTCCGGGCACCGATCTGGATGATGTCGATATCATCGAACAGGTCCAGGTGCTTGATGTCCATCAGTTCGGTGACGATGGGCAGGCCGGTCTCTTTCTTGGCCTCCAGCAGCAGGCGGATGCCTTCCTCGCCCATGCCCTGGAAGGAGTAGGGGGAGGTGCGGGGCTTGAACGCGCCGCCGCGCAGGATCTGGGCACCGGCGGCCTTCACCCGCTGGGCGCAGTAGATGATCTGTTCTTCGCTCTCCACGGAGCAGGGGCCGGCCATGTAGACGAAGTTGCCGCCGCCGATCTTCGTGCCGTTTTTCAGTGTAATGACGGTGTCATCGGGGTGGAACTTCCGGTTGGCCTGCTTGAAGGGCTCGGAAACCCGTTTTACAGATTCCACAATGTCCAGGGCCTCGATCAGCTCGGTGTCGATCTTGCTCACATCGCCCACCAGACCCATGATGGTGATATCGGTGCCTCTGGAGATGTCGGGTTCCACGCCCTTGGCCTTGAACCAGTTGCTCAGGTTCTCAATCTGTTTTTCGGATGCGCCTTGTTTCAGAACTACGATCATGTCTGTTTCCTCCCTGAAAAAAATCAAGCCGTACAGCGATCATGCTGTACGGCTTCTTACTTTCTGTGTGTTGAGTCTGAGGTCCGTATTTTATGCAGCACAAATCGCTATTACTTTGTTCTTCGTAAAGTAATAGGTAAAGTATGCATAAAAGTAAGAAACGAACTTCATGGAATGGACTCCTTTTGATTTGCTGGAACTAAGATACACCAAACATCGGGTCTTGTCAACACTTTTTATCACTTTGCAGTAAGAAAGTTTTTTCAATCCCGCCGCCAGGCATCCTCTTTGACCTGCTTCAGCAAGTCCTGCAGGCTTACCGATGATCTTTAAAAACCCACTCCCGCTGGATGGTGAAGCTGATGAAGAACAGGCAGGTGTCCACCACCACTTTCAGAAGGGTGGCAATGATCTTGCTGCCCGGGGCGATGAAGCGGTCCAGCAGGGACACCAGCAGGGCGGACACCAGCATCTGGGGCACCGCCAGAGCGTAGTACCGGAACAGGTTTTTCCCATATCTGCCGCCACTGCCGAACACCACTTTCCGGTTCATATTGAAGTTCCAGAAAGAGGACACCGCCCGGGCCAGCACCGTGGCCCACAGAATCTGATACGGTGACCGGGGCAGCACCGTCAGCAGCACATAGAACATGGCAAGATCCACCGCCGTGGCGGACAGGGAGGAGGCCATGAACACGAAGATCAGCTTCAGGATCTTCAGGGAGTCCACGATGGGGCGGAAATGGGTGCCCTCGTTCTGCCCGTCATACACCGTCTCAATGGGCACTTCCAGAAAGCCGATGCCCAGCCGCTTCATGGTCAGCAGCATATTCGTCTCGTACTCAAACCGCTCCCCCTTCACCTGACAGAATCCGGCCAGATACTGCCGGGGGATGGCCCGCAGGCCGGTCTGGGTGTCCGACAGGCGGATACCGCAGCCGATGCGGAACAGGGCGGAGGTGAATTTGTTCCCGGAGCGGCTTTTCGGCGGTACCTGGGGGGCATTGAAATCCCGGCAGCCCAGAATCACCTGATCCGGGTGCTCCAGCATCGTCCGGGCGCAGGCGATGATGTCCTTCGTCCGGTGCTGCCCGTCCCCATCGATGGTGACGGCGCCTCTGGAATGGGGACGATGGGCAAGCAGGTATTCAAAGGCCGTTTTCAGCGCCCGGCCCTTGCCCCGGTTGACCGTATGGGTCAGCACCGTGCAGCCGGGCAGGGCGGCCGCTTTTTCGAACCAGACCAGCCGGTCCGGATCACTGCCGTCATTCACAATGAGAATATCCGTAAAGCCTGCGTCCGCCAGCTCCGTGACCACCCGGAGGAATTTTTCATCCGGGTTCAGGGAGGGCAGGACGACGGTGATATCCGTTCGGTAATCTGCCATAACAGTTTCCTCAGAACAGTTTCATGTTGGCCACCCGCCAGCCGGAGGCGGTCTCCGTCAGGAGGATGCACATCTCATTTTCCGTGGCGCCGGTGCCAGAGGTGAGGGTATAGCGGGCATCGCACAGCACGGCGGAGCCGAAATACCGGAAGTTCTCCAGGGTCAGGCCGCTCATGGAGGCGGTGACGCCCTGGACCCAGCTCAGGCCGTCCTGGGCGGCGGTCATCCGCTGAGACAGGGCGCTGCCGGGGATCAGATAACTTTGCACCTCGCCAGGCTCCTCCACCGCATGGGAGGTGAAGGCGATGTAGGCGGTGACAAAGTTTTGGGCATAGCTCCGCAGCACCGGTTCCAGCTCCGCCGGGAACACCTGGGATACGGACACCGTGCCGTCCTCCCCGGTCTCCACCAGACAGGGATGGCCCGCGGCGTCAGCGGCAGTGACCTCCGCCGGACCGTACAGGTCGGTCACCGTGTAGGTGACGATGCCTTCCGCATCCGCCAGATCGTCCGCGAATTCCGCCAGATCCGGATGCAGTCCCCCGGCCTGGGCGTCCGCGGCGTTCAGCGCCGCTCCGTTCACGGACACCTCCGCCCCCTCCGGGGCCAGAATGGTCAGTGTGGAGGCGCAGGCGGAGAAATCCCACGCCGGTTCCCCGGCGCTCCAGGTGTTCATGCCGAATTTTCCGTCACCGGCAACCAGTGCCAGCGTCCCCACCGGCTCCGTGCCGGCCCGGAGGGTATAGACCGGGGCCGAATCGGTGTATGTGCCCACGGCTTTCCGGTAAGTGACCGGGGCGTCTTCCAGCTGTCCAGTCAGATCGTCCGCAATGGACTGGGCGGACTGCCGGGCGCTGGCGTGCTCCTCCGCCCAGCGGGCAATGCCACCGGACAGGGCGTCGTCGCTCCGGGTTTCTATCCACGCATCCATGGTGCCCTCGGGGCGGGCTGCCTCATAGGCGGCCATATACTGCCAGAACACCGCCAGACCCACGGCGATCACCGCCAGCATCACCAGAATATAAATGAGCAGTCCTTTCCAGAACCGGTTTTTTCGTTTCGTTTCCATGGCTCTCCTCCTCACTTCACCAGAAATCCCGTGGGGATGGGCCGGATGCCGATGACGGAGGCACAGCGGTTCACATAGCCGTCCTCAAACCACATCATGGAGGAGGAGCCGCCGTCCAGATTGCAGGCGTTCACCGCCCCGTATTCCAGCATGATGTCCGCCAGATCGGAGAAGGTGGCCCCCAGACTGTAGGCCTGGCGGCCGTCCACCACCAGCAGCAGCACGGCGCCGTCGGCACGCTGGCCGATGGCGGTGCGGGGATTCACCCCGGAGGCGAGGGTTGTGGTGTCCAGCGGCTCCCCGTTGGACACCAGCACCGGACCGAAGGAGCAGCCGAACTGAATATCCTTCTCCGTGGCCTCCTCCGCCGTCATCTGACCGGTGTGGAGGATGTAATTGCTGTCAAAGCCCACAAAATTATAGGAGGTGCCCTCACTGGCGTAATAGACCCTGCCGTCCAGAATGGCCATGCCTTCGGGGATGCCGCCGGTGCCCTGGCCGTTGGGATCATAGAAGCCGCCGCCGTTGATGCCCGCCACGCAGTCATAGGTTTTCACCATCTGCTCCACGGTCAGACCCGTGCCGCCGAAGGTGGAGGGGGTGCCCAGCATGATCCGGGACGGGTCCAGCACCACCATCATGTAGCCCACATAGCCCGGGCCGTTCACCGTCTCCAGAATGATGCCGTCCCCGTCATCGTCCGTCAGGCCGTAGTCATCCGTGCCGGTGCCCACCTGGACCAGGGAGGGATCCGTCTCCTCCGCGTCCGCCCCGGCGGTTTTCCCGGCCTCAATGATGGCAATCTCCTCGTCGGAGAAGTACAGATTCGCCAGCCAGCCCATGGCGCTGGTCTCCCGCACGCTCATGACGAACAGATCCCGGGCCGTGGGACTGGGGCCTTTTGTCAGGACGAACATGACCCCGTACAGGGCCAGCACCAGCAGCAGCGCCGTCACCAGCACCACCGTCAGTGTCCGGCCCAGAAATTTCAGCGCCCGCTTCCCGGAGGCGGGGCGGTTTTCAGTGGTTTTCATGGTTTTTGCAGAGTTTCCTTTCTCGTGAGATGTACCGGACAAGTTCCGGTACAATCACATTTTAGCATCGGAAGCAGGGAATCACAAGTGCTGTTTTCGACGCTTTTCGGGAAAACCGGTTGTTTTCCACGGAAAACCGGACTATAATATTCTGTTGTAATTTTTACGGAAACTTCACGCATTGTTTGCGTTTCAAAAGTAAAGGAGGCACTGCATTGAATCCTGCTGATCCGCAGATGCGGCGGGAAACTGTCCGCTCCCTGCTGGCCGGGGCGGTGTTCTGGTTCGTGACGCTGCTGTATCTGGAGACTGTGCTCCATGTGATCATCTTCGGAGGACTCACCCTCCGGTATCTGTATCTGATGGGCTTCACCGCGGTGATTGCCCTGGTCCTGGCGGGTCTGATGCTGTTCACCCGGCGGATCAATGCCAATCTGGCCACAGTGCTGGTGACGGCGCTGAGCGTGGTGTATGCGTCCGAAATCGTGTACTACCACATTTTCGGCTCCCTGTATTCCCTGTCCATGATCTCCCTGGGCGGCGACGCGGTGACGGCCTTCTGGAAGGAGACGCTGCTGACCATCCGGGAGCATCTGCCTTCCCTGATCCTGACCATTCTGCCCATCCCGGCGGTGTGCCTGGTGCGGAAGTTTTTCGGGGACACGGTGTTTGCCCCGGTGCGGAAGCCCCGGCTGCTGTTGCTGGTGCTGGCCGCGGCGGTACACCTCGTGCTGCTGCTGACCCTGCACATCGGCGGCACGGGCTTTTTTACCGTGTACAGCGTCTATCACGGCAGCGATGCCACCATCGGCCAGACCACGGACACCTTCGGCCTGGCCACCGCCTGGCGGCTGGAACTGCAGCATATGCTCCGGGGGGATACGGCCACGGAGACGGGGTATTTCGTGGAACCGGACGCCGGGTTGGAGCAGACAGAGACGGAGTACGGCTGGAATGTGCTGGACATCGATTTTGACGCTCTGAACGCGCTCACCGACGACGAAAAGGTCCGGGCCCTGAACGACTACTGTGCCTCCCTCACCGGCACCCGGAAAAATGAATATACCGGGATGCTGAAGGACTATAACCTGATCGTCCTGTGCGCTGAGTCCTTCTCCACTGCAGCCATCGATCCGGAACTGACCCCTACCTTATATAAATTGTCCCACGAGGGCATCGTGTTCAACAACTATTATAATACATACCCCAACACCACCACGGACGGGGAGTACTCCCTGTGCATGGGCCTGTTCCCGGACACCACCCGGGGCAAGACGGCTTCCAGCTTCTATGCCTCCCGGGACAGCTACCTGCCCCTGTGCCTGGGCAATCTGTTTTCCCAGCAGCGGGGCATCCAGAGCTACGGCTACCACAACTATTACGGCAGCTATTACGGCCGGTATCTCACCCATCCCAACATGGGCTATCAGATGAAGTTCGCCGGGCAGGGCATGACCTTCACCACCTCCTGGCCTGCTTCCGACCTGGAGATGCTGGAGCAGTCCCTGCCGGATTACCTGTCACAGGATCAGTTCCACGCCTATTACATGACCTTCTCCGGCCACTATAAATACAACACCTCCGTCAATCCCATGGCGGAGCGGAACTACGCACAGGTGAAGGACCTGCCATATTCCGAGGCGGGCAAGTGCTATCTCAGCTGCAACATCGAGCTGGAAAAGGCCATGGCCTACCTCATGGATCAGCTGGAGCAGGCCGGAGTGGCGGACCGCACCGCCATCGTCCTGGCCGGGGACCACTATCCTTACGGCCTGACCGACGATGAGTATGACGAGCTGATCGGCCATGAGACCGGCTACTTTGAGCGGTACAAGGACACGCTGATTTTCTGGGTGGGCGGTCTGGAGGAACCCATTGTGGTGGACGAATACTGCTGCAATGTGGACATCCTGCCCACGATCCTGAACCTGTGGGGCTTCGACTATGACTCCCGTCTGCTGGCGGGCACGGATGTGTTCTCCGGCGGCACCCACGCCGCCATTCTCATCGACCAAAGCTTCCTGACGGAGCGGGTGTGGTTCAATGCCAACACCAACACCGCCACCTGGCTGGGGGAGGAGGATGACGCCTATCTCCAGAGCATGATCCGGCTGGTGAAAAACAAATTCTCCTTCTCCACGGATATTCTGAACACTGCGTACTATAATTTCGTGTTCGATCAGGGGACCGTCACCATCAATACGGACGGCTGGATCACCGAAGAGGAGTGGAACGGCACCGCCACGACCACGGACGATCAGTCCGGGACGGAGGAGACGCAGGACCCGCCGTCCGAAGAACTCCCGCCGGAGGAACCCGTTGACGGGGAAGTGCCTGCGGAGGACACCGGTGTGCCGGAGGAGCAGCCGCCGGTTGAGGAGCCGCCTGTGGACGGGGAAGCCCCGGCGGAGGACACCGGTGCGCCGGACGCAGTTCCTGTGGAAGACGGGGAAGCGGCGGATGAGACCGCGTGAGCCGGGCCATGTACTATGTCTATATCCTCCGGTGCACCGGAGATCAGCTCTACACGGGTATTACCACGGATGTGACCCGGCGGGTGCGCCAGCATCTGGGACAGATCAGGGGCGGCGCCAAATACACCGCCAGCCATCCGCCCCGGGCCATCGCCATGGTGTGGCAGGCCCCGGATCAGCCTGCCGCCGCCAGACTGGAGCGGGCCGTCAAGGGCCTGAAGCGCCGGGACAAGGACCGGCTCCTGGCCGATCCCGCCCTGCTGGGAACACTGTGCCCGTCGGTGGAACCGGGAATCTATGCTCCCCGCCCGGATCTGACAGCGGAAACCATCGAATAACAGAAACAAATACCGCTTCGGCCGTATGGCCGGAGCGGTATTTTGTATTTCACAGCAGTCTGACCCAAAGGGGACAGGCTTTTTTCACCGTTTTTAGACAAATTTTCCATAGAAATACTCTATGGATTCCAAAAATTTTCTTTATACCCCCGCCGTTTCCGGGGTGGCGAAGGGACTGCGGGACAGGACGAACTGTTTGAAATCCTCCACCACCGGGGACTGGGTCAGGGAGGGGTCCGTGACCATATAGAACCGCCGGTCTGGCACCGGCCGGGCGATCTGGAGGATCTTCACATTCAGCCGCAGGAGCATCTCCATATAGGGCACGATGGCGATGCCGAACCCGTGGGACACCATGCCGGCCACCACCTGGTCCTCCTGAATCTCATAGGCGGTGGGGGGCGTTTCGTCCCCGATCTGCTTGAACAGATCGTCCACCACATACCGCAGGCCGGAGCCGGGGGCGAACTTCACATAGGGTTCGGAGAGGGTGTCCGCCAGGTCAATGCTGTGGTATTTCGCCAGGGGGTGGTCCGACGGCACGATCAGCACCAGGTCCTGCCGGGTGACGGGCTGACACAGGAACCGGTAACTCTCCGGAGCCTCGGAACTGAACACAATGTCCAATTCCCGGCGCTTCAATTTGTCCAAAAGTGCATAAGTCACATCCGTGTGAAAGGTGAAATCGATCTGTTTGTCCGGCCGGGCGGCGATGAAATCTGCGGCCAGCCGGGGCACATAGTCCACGCCCAGCGTCCGCAGCAGACCCAGCCGGATCAGGCCGTTGCCCTGGGCGCACCGGTGGAGATAGTCCACGCTCTCGTCCAGAATTTCCAGGGACTGTTCCACGCTTTCCAGAAACCGTTCGCCGAATACAGTCAGCTCCACATTCCGGTTTCCCTTCTCAAACAGGGGGACGCCCAGCTCCCGCTCCAGCTGGGAAATGGCATGGCTCAGGCTGGGCTGGGTGATATACAGCTGTTCCGCCGCCCGGGTGAAGTGCCGGGTATGGGCCAGCTGGACGAAATATCGCAGATGGGACAAATTCACAAAATTCCCTCCTTCAGACATGGTTCTCTATGTCATTTTTATCACAATGCTTGGCTTGATTATAGCACAGAAAATAGAGGAAATCTATAAAATTATAAAATTTATTGATTTGTTAATTGTCAAACGAAGTGGTACAGTAGGGCCAGACAAAGCAAAAGGCCGCCGGCGGGTCCGGAACACCGCCGCGGACCTTCCAGGCATCCCGGGTGCGTGGAACCAAAACTGTGAGAGGAGCGCAAGCTATGAACATCACCGGAAAAACAAGACTGCTGGGATTGATCGGCACCCCCGTTGACCATTCCAAGTCTCCGGCCATGTACAACTACTGTTTTGAAAAATACGGACTGGACTGTGTGTATCTGGCCTTCGATGTGGACCTGGAGCACACCGCCGACGCCATCCAGGCCATCCGCACCTTCAACCTCCGGGGCGCCAATGTGACCATGCCGCTGAAGAGCGCGGTGGTCCCGTACCTGGACGAACTGAGTCCCGCCGCCAGGGCCATCGGTGTGGTGAACACCATTGTCAATGACGACGGCAGGCTCACCGGCTACTGCACCGACGGTCTGGGCTACACCGGCGACCTCCGCCGCCACGGCATCGGGGTGGCAGGGAAGAAGATCACCCTGCTGGGCGCGGGCAGCGCCGGCCGGGCCCTGGCCATCCAGGCCGCCCTGGACGGCGCCCGGGAACTGGCCGTGTTCAACCGGAAGGACAGCTTCTGGAATGTGGCGGAAGAAAAGCTGGAGGTCATCCGGCAGGAGGCACCGGAATGTGTGATCCGTCTGTATGACCTGGAGGACGCCGACACCCTCCGCCGGGAAATCGCGGACAGCGATATCCTCACCAACGCCACCAGCGTGGGCATGATCCCCATGGACGACGCCAGCCCGGTGCCGGATGTGACCATGCTCCGGCCGGACCTGATCGTCACAGACATTATCTACAACCCCGTGGAGACCAAGCTGTTGCAGGACGCCAAAGCCGTGGGCTGCCGCACCTTCAACGCGCTGGGTCTGCTGCTGGGCCAGGGAGCCGCCGCCTTTGAACTGTACTCCGGCGGACTGGAGATGCCCCTGGACGAAGTGTACGAACAATTCTACAAATAAGAAAGGGAGAGAGACCATGACAAGTACCGAAACCAGCATGAAACGCTACTATCCCACTGCCCTGGCCCTGTATATCACCTACTTCGTTCTGGGCGTGGCCGCCTCCATCATGGGGCATTACAAACAGGAATTCGCCGCCCTGTGGGGCGCGCAGCTCCTGTCCGACGGAACTTATGATGTGTCCACGGTTGTGGCCGTCATCGCCGCCATCGGCCTGGGCCGTCTGATCGCCTTCCCCTTCGCCGGTCCTCTGTCTGACAGAGTGGGCCGCCGGGTCCCGGCACTGATCGGCTGTGTCATGTACGCGGTGTTCCTGCTGGGCATCACCTACACCCGCAATCTGTATCTGGGCTACGCCATGGCCATCATCAGCGGCATGGCAAACTCTTTCCTGGACACCAGCATCACCCCCTCCTGCATGGAGATTTTCAAGGAAAAGGGCACCATCGCCAACATCTTCACCAAACTGTCCATCTCCATCGCCCAGTTCCTGCTGCCCTTCGCCATCGGATTTGTGGCCGCCCGGAGCCTGCCTTTCAATCTGGTGTTCCTGGCCACCGCCGTCATCATCATCGTGGACGGCATCGCCCTGTGCTTCCTGCCCTTTCCGCCCTTTGAGAAGCCGGAGAAGGCCGAAAACGGGGAGAAGGAGAAGATGCACTTCACCCCCTCCGCTGTCATCCTGGTGATTCTGGGCTTCACCACCTCCACCACCTTCATGCTGTGGATGAACTGCAACCAGGAGCTGGGCCTGCTCTACGGCCTGTCCGACCCCAGCAAAATCCAGTCCTTCTACGCCGTGGGCATCGTGCTGGCCCTGTTTGTGAACGCCGCCCTGCTGAACCGGGGCCTGAAACCCAGCAAAATTCTGATCATTTATCCCACCATCGCCCTGGTCACGCTGGCCGTGGTCTACTTCGTCCAGACCCCCTGGATCTGCCTGGCAGGCGGGGCACTGATGGGCTTCTTCGCCGCCGGCGGCGTGCTCCAGCTGGTCACCGCTGTGGCCAATGAGATGTTCCCGAAGAACCGGGGCGTCATCACCTCCATCGTGATGATCTCCTCCAGCATCGCCAACTTCACCATTCTGAATGTGGCCAGCCTGCTGACCCGCATGGGCGGCACCAACGGCCCCCGGCTGGTGCTGCTGCTGAACATCGCTGTCACCCTGGTCGGCATCATCCTGGCCGTCATCCTGAACACCCGCATCGAAAAGGACATGGAAAGTCATTCAAACCTGTCGGTTTGAATGAGAATTTGCGGACGCTCCATGCACTCGCTGCGCTCGCACACTCCGCCGTCCGATCAGTGTTTTTTGGCACAGCAAAGCCGCACCAAAAAACAGATTGAAATTTCTTTGTGCCTATCGGCACAAATTCTGCGAAGCAATTTCAAAAACCGGGAAAACCATACAATTAAAATTGGAGGACACAAACATGAGTAAGAAACATCCTGTTACCGTCAGTTCCTGGACCCTGGGCGATCAGTGCACCTTTGAAGAGCGGGTCCGCGCAGCAAAAGAGGCCGGTTTTGAGGGCATCGGCCTGCGGGCTGAGACCTATGTGGACGCCCTGAACGAGGGCCTGTTCGACGAAGACATCCTGGCCATCCTGGATAAATACGACATGAAGGTCACGGAAGTGGAATACATCGTCCAGTGGGCGGAGGACCACCGGTCCTATGAGCAGAAGTACAAGGAGCAGATGTGCTTCCATATGTGCGAACTGTTCGGCGTGGACCACATCAACTGCGGCCTCATGGAGAACTACTCCGTAGAGCACACTGCCCAGAAGCTGAAAGAGCTGTGCCACCGGGCGGGCAAGTACACCATCGGCGTGGAGCCCATGCCCTACAGCGGTCTGCCCGATGTGAAGAAGGCCTGGGCCGTGGTGGAGGCCTCCGGCTGCGAAAACGCCAAGCTGATCCTGGACTCTTGGCACTACATCCGGGCCGGTCAGCCCTGCGACCTGTCCGTGTTGGAGGGCATCCCCGCCGACAAGATCGTGTCCATCCAGATCAACGATGTGCAGGCACACCCCTATGCCAGGAGCATTCTTCGGGACGAGTCCATGCATGACCGGATGCTCCCCGGCACCGGCTACGGCGACACCACCGGCTTCGTGAAGATGATTCGGGACAAGGGCATCTCCCCCGCCGTGGTGGGCGTGGAAGTCATCAGCGACGAGATCCTCTCCGCCGGTGTCCCCGCCGCCGCACAGGCGAACTTTAAAGCCACCCAGGCTGTACTCTCTAAATCCTGGCCCGAAGTCATGGCCGGCTGCTAATGTCGTTTGAAGCCCCGCAGGGGCTTCAAACGAGAAAATTGCGGCCGCTGCGCGCACCCTGCGGGCACACTCCGCTGGCCGAGAAGTGTTTTTTGGCACAGCGAAGCCGCACCAAAAAACGGATGAAAATTCATTCGGTGCTGACGCGCCGAACTCTGCGAGGCTTTTTAGCCAAAGTATAAGGAGGAAACAACAATGGAAAACAGAATCAACGGACATACCCGCCTCTTCTGCCTGATCGGCTCCCCCGTGGGCCACTCCGGCTCCCCCGCCATGTATAACTACAGCTTCGACCGTCTGGGTCTGGACAACGCCTACCTGGCCTTCGACATTCCTCTGGAAAAGACCGGCGAGGCCGTGGAAGCCCTGAAACTGCTCCATGTGGGCGGATTCAACATCACCATGCCCTGCAAGACCGAGGTGGCCAAATACCTGGACGATCTGTCCCCCGCCGCCCGTCTGATCGGCGCCTGCAACACCGTCACCGTCAGCGAGGACGGCAAGCTCACCGGCCACAACACCGACGGCGTCGGCTTTGTCCGCAACCTGAAAGAGCACGGTGTGGATGTGGCCGGCAAGAAGATCGTGGTTCTGGGCGCCGGCGGCGCCGCCACCGCTGTGACCATCCAGTGCGCTCTGAGCGGCGCCAGCGAGGTCCATATCTTCAACCGCAAGGGCTACAACTTCTATGAAAACGGCGAGCACACCGTGGAGAAGATCCGCGCCAATGTCCCCGGCTGCCAGGCATCCATCGACAATCTGCTGGATTCCGCCGCCCTGGCCGAGGCCGTGGGCAGCTGCGACATTCTGGTCAACGCCACCAAGGTGGGCATGGCCCCCCTGGACGGCGAGACCCTCATCGATTCCAGCCTGTTCCGCCCCGATCTGGTGGTGGCGGACACCGTGTATAACCCCCGGGAGACCCGCATGATCCGGGAAGCCCAGGCGGCCGGCTGCAAAGCGGCCATCGGCGGCATCGGCATGCTGCTCCAGCAGGGCGTGGAGGCCTTCCACCTGTTCACCGGCAAGGATATGCCTGCCCAGGAGGTTATGGAGAAGTTTTTCTCCTGAGCCGCAGACCCGCAGCGGGGTGGGACGACCTGCCGTGCCGACCCTCTCCGCCTCGCTACGCTCGGCACCTCCCCCAGAGGGGGAGGCTCCGGATGTGCGGCTGCGCCGCCCAGTTTGGCTCCCCCTTTGCGGGAGCTGGCGCCAGGCGTAGCCTGGTGACTGAGAGGGCCGCCCACCAACGCACCCCGTTCCTGTCATTGCGAGGAGCGAAGCGCCGTGGCAATCCGCATCCCCTTGGGTGCGTGACGCATCGCAGAAAAAGAGAACGGATTCCCACGTCGGCCTGCGGCCTCCTCGGAATGACAGAATCCAGGTTGCGAAGCAAGTATCCCGGAAAAAACAAATCAGAAATCGAAAAGAAAGGGGTCACTGACCATGAAATATCCCACCATGTTCTCTCCCATCCAGATCGGCACCGTCACTGTGCCCAACCGCTTTGTGGTGCCCCCCATGGGCAACAACTTCGCCAATACCGACGGCACCATGTCCGACCGCTCCGCCGCTTATTATGAGGCCCGTGCCAAGGGCGGCTTCGGCCTGATCACCATCGAGTCAACCGTGGTCTACGCGGAAGCCAAGGGCGGCCCCAGAAAGCCCTGTCTGTTCACCGATGACACCGTGGACAGCTTCAAAAAGGTGGTGGACCGCTGCCACGCCTACGGCGCCAAGGTGAATATCCAGCTCCAGCACGCCGGTCCCGAGGGCAACAGCAAGCTCACCGGCTATCCCCTGAAGGCCGCCAGCGCCATGGCCTCCCACTGCGGCGGTGAGATCCCCGTGGCCATGCCCACGGAGGAGGTCTACAAGCTCATCGAGTGCTACGGCGACGCCGCCGCCCGTGCCCAGCGGGCCGGGGTGGACATGGTGGAAGTCCACTGCGCCCACGGCTATCTGGTGAGCACCTTCATCTCCGCCCGCACCAACAAGCGCACCGACGAGTTCGGCGGCTGCTTTGAAAACCGGATGCGCCTGCCCCGGCTGATCATCGAGAACATCCGCCGCAAGACCGGTGGCAGCCTGCCCATCCTGTGCCGCATCAACGCCCGGGACGAGGGCGAGGGTGGACTGACCGTCCAGGACGCGGCCGTCATTGCGGCCTATCTGGAGCAGGAGTGCGGCGTGGACGCTTTGAATGTGTCCCGCTCCATCCACCTGCATGACGAGTTCATGTGGGCCCCCAACAACACCCACGCCGGCTTCAATGCCGACCTGGTGACCGAGATCAAGAAGGCCGTGTCCATCCCCGTGATCACCGTGGGCCGCTACACCGAGCCCCAGTATGCGGAGCTGCTGGTGAAGCAGGGCCGGGCGGATCTGGTGGCCTTCGGCCGTCAGTCCATCGCCGACCCCGAGCTGCCCAACAAGGCCCGCACCGGCCATCTGGAGACCCTGACCCCCTGCATCGCCTGTCTGCTGGGCTGCGTGCCCAATATGCTGGCCGGCCGGCCCATCACCTGCGCCATGAACCCCACTGTGGGCCGTGAAGCGGAGATCGTCCCCGCCCAGGTGAAGAAAAAGGTGCTGGTTATCGGCGGCGGCCCCGGCGGTATGTACGCCGCCTGGATGTGCGCCAGACGGGGCCACAGCGTGACCCTGCTGGAAAAGGGCAGCGAGCTGGGCGGACACTTCCTGGTGGCCTCCTATCCTCCCGCCAAGGGCGAGATTGCTCCCGCCATCCGCAGTCTGATCGTCCGCTGCCGGGAGGCCGGTGTGGACATCCGGCTGAACACCGAAGCCACTGCGGAACTGGTGCAGGAGATCGCTCCCGACGCCGCCATCGTGGCCACCGGTTCCACCCCGCTGATCCTGCCCATCCCCGGCCTGGCTGAGTGCGGCTATGTGAACGCCGAGGATATGCTCACCGGCAAGCAGACTGTGGGCAAGCGCGTCCTGATTGTGGGCGGCGGCATGGTGGGCGCCGAGGCTGCCGAGCATCTGGCCGAGCGCGGCCACGAATGTGATATCGTGGAAATGAAGCATGTGGTGGGCGAGGACATCATGCCCGAACCCCGGAAGTACATCATGGCCAGCCTGGAGCACCACAAGGTGGGCCAGTTCACCGACGCAAAAGTCAGCCGTTTCTACACCGACGGCGTGGCTTACACCTCCACCGTGGACGGCAGCGAAGGCGAGCTGCGGGGCTACGACAGCATTGTTCTTGCCATGGGTTACCGCTCCAACAACCCCCTGGAAGAGCAGCTGAAGCCCCTGGTTCCCCAGGTCATCGTCATCGGCGAGGCCCGTCAGGCCCCCGGCAACTCCATGATCGCCACCGGGGACGCCCTGAACGCCGCCCTGGCCATCTGAAGTTCTCTCCTCCTCAACTTTACCAATCACTTACCTTTCCATTTCCTTTCAAACCTACCTTTCAAACGCCAGTTCTCTCCATCCATTACCTCATTATATCTCTTTCAAACGGGTCTCCCGGAGGATTCTCTCCCCTCCGGGAGATTCCCGTTTTTCTGACGCGTTGCATTTTTTGACAAAGATTGTCGGAAAAGATTGTACTGTTTGACCGTTGTTGACAAGGAGTTTCCCGGGATGTATTATATAAAGTAACTAATGTCAAGAAAATATCAGAAACCTGATATGTGGGGAGCTCCCCCGGGAAAGGAGAAGAACCATGAAATACCAGCATATTTTCTCACCGTTGAAAATCCGCGACTGCACGCTGGAAAACCGCATCGTCATGCCCTCCATGGGCACCCTGATGGCCAGCGACCACGCCTTTGTGACAGATCAGGTGATCGATTATTATGTGGAACGCGCCAAAGGCGGCGTGGGCCTGATCATCACGGAATGTGCCTCCATCTGGCCGGAATCCACCCAGGGGTATGCCCTGGGCATCTCTGACGACAAGTTTATCCCCGGCCTGAAGCGTCTGGTGGACGCCGTCCACGCCGAGGGCTGCAAAATTGTGCTGCAGATGTACGAGGCGGCGGAGTGCTGCATGAACGGCCATGCGGACACCAGCAAGCTGCGGATTATGTCCCCCATCGACAAGTACGGCGGAATGTGGAAGGCCATCCCCACCGAGGAGCTGCCCCTGATTGCCGAGGCCTTCGGCAAGGCCACCGCCCGGGCGGATGCCGCCGGGTTTGACGGCGTGGAGATCCACTGCGGCCACACCTATCTGATCCATCAGTTCCTCTCCCCCCACTACAACAACCGTACCGACGGTTACGGCACCACCAAGGAAAACTGCATGAAGTTCCCGCTGATGTGCCTGGACGAGGCCCGGAAGAATCTGTCTCCCGGCAAGCCCCTGTTCATCCGTATCAGCGCCCATGACGACTATACATACGACAAGGACGGCAATTTCGACGGCCTGACCCTGGACGATATGGTGGAATTCTGCTGCCGGGCCCGGGATCTGGGTGTGGATGTGGTGGATGTCAGCCGTGGCAACTATGACAAGGGCGGCATCTACGAAGTGCCCGCCATCGGCATCCCCTTCGGCTTCAACAAGGACAACGCCCTGTATATCAAGGAAAAGACCGGCCTGACCGTCATGACCGTGGGCCGTCTGGGCCGTCCGGAGCTGGCGGAGGCCGTGCTGAAGGAAGGCGTGGATCTGGTTGGCTGGGGCCATGCCCATCTGGCCGATCCCCAGATCGTGACCAAGACCCGGGAAGGCCGGGAGGATGAGATCTGCTACTGCATCGGTTGCGATCAGGGCTGCGCCGAGGCGTACTATCACGCCGACTGGCCCCATATCTCCTGCCTGCGGAATCCCACTGTGGGCCGGGAGAAGGAAATGGCCCTCGTCCCCGCACAGACGCCCAGGACCGTGCTGATCGCCGGCGCCGGCGTGGGCGGTCTGGAAGCGGCCCGCACCCTGGCCCAGCGGGGCCATAAGGTCATTTTGTGTGAGAAGAACCCCTCTATGGGCGGACAGTTCCGTCTGGCGGGCGTGGCCCCCAATAAGGAAGATTTCGCCGCGGCGGTGGACTGGATGGAACGCATGGCGGCCAGAGAGCCCAATGTGGACATCCGGGTGAACACCCCCGTGACGCCGGAATTGCTGGAGGAGCTGAAGCCCGATCATCTGATCATTGCCACCGGCGGCCACACCCGGCCTCTGACCGTCCCCGGCGGGGAGCTGGCGGTGACCTGCACGGACATTCTGGCCGGACGGAAGCATCCCTTCGGCAAGTGCGTGGTCGTGGGCGGCGGCATCACCGGTGTGGAGATTGCCGAGTATATCAACGCCCGGGGCCTGCCTGTCTCCGTGGTGGAGATGGCGCCCCAGCTGGGCCGGGGCCTGAGCCATGGCCGGGCGGAGCTGCTGAATGTGTATCTGGAGGAGCACCCGGAGGTGCAGGTCTACACCAGCTCCACTGTGGAGAAGCTGGAGCCGGGCAAGGTCTTTATCCATGTGTATCAGACCAGAACCAACCGCCGCACCAAGGAAGTCACCGTGGTCCGGGACGAACATCTGGTCCTGCCGGCGGACACCATCGTGGCCTCTGTGGGCACCGTGTCCAACGATTTCAGCGACCTGACCGCCGCTGCGGAGCGTCTGGGCATCCCCTATGACATCATCGGCGACGCCAAAGAGCCGAGAGTGGCCCTGGACGCCATCCGGGAAGCCGCAGAACTGGCAAGAAAGATTTAAAAATGTAAACAGAAATCCGCCCTGCTGCGACTGCAGCAGGGCGGATTTTTATGGTTGCATTTCAGATTTCCGGGTTGATGTACCGGGGCGGGCCCTCCAGCAGGGAGGGGGTGGTGAGATATTCCTTCATCCGGGCGAAGGCCTGGGCGAAGTAGTGGCCGCCGCAGATGCGCTCATCCATGACCACGCCCAGAGGGATGCACCGCTCCAGCTCGATGCCGTTTTTCGTGCGTTTGGGTACCTCCCGCAGATTGCCCATGGCCACGGCCACGCTGGTGGTGCCGAACTCATACACATGGTGATAGATGTGATTGGTGCGGATGCTGGCCAGATTCGTGATCAGCAGGCTGGCATGGAAGGGGCTGATATCGCAGATGACCTTGGGCAGCAGGCCGAACCGGTCCAGCAGACGGAGAATCCCCGTCAGCAGGGGGGCCAGGAGGGGCACACCCAGCAGGATGGCCATAAGTTTGTCCAGACTGTTGTTCTCCTCCACCTTCCGGTTTTCGGTGATGTAGGCGTCGATTTTCTCCTGGACCCGGAAAATGTCGTCGGTGAAGTCGAACTTGATTTTGGACATGGTGTCGCCGTTCCGGCCGGGCCGGAGGACCACCATGCCCACGGTCAGCTCCTTGTGGGCATAGATTTTGTGATTGCCGCCGATGAAGCGGTTCAGCGAGGGGAATTCCGCGGTGGTACGCACATAGGCGGCCAGAATCAGCGCCAGATGGCTGAGCCGGATGCCCTCGGCGCGTTTTTCGTTGATGTAGCGGTGCAGGGGTGCCACGGGGATGTCCAGAGTGATCATGTTCATGGCGTCGTAGCGACGGGTCAGAAAATAGGGCATCAGACTGTACATCGGGTCGTGCCCCTTGACCCGGATTCCATCAGGACGCATCCTCAGAGACCTCCAATCTTTCGGTTTATTCATTTATTGTATTACTTCGTAATATGAGCAATATACCATATTATGTCTAAATTGTAAACAAAATAATCAAAAGTGTCGTAAAAAAGCCGTCGGAATCACTTTTTGTGCCGTTGCAAAGCGTCCGTAGCGGCGGAGGAAGGGGGGGATTGCACAGCGACCCAGGACATGGTATCATAGAGGCAGCAGAAAGAAGGAGGGGGGTGCCATGTATCTGACCCGGTTTCAGTTCCCGGACAGGGAACAGGAGAACCGATTTTTTGCGGGCATCCGGCGCACCTGCTATGACTCCTTCTACCCCTTCCGGGTGCACACCGCCCGGGGACTGACGGAACTGGAGATGGAGGAGATTACCATTCTCTATGGCGGCAACGGGTCCGGCAAGTCCACGGCGCTGAATGTGATCGCTGAGACTCTGGGTCTCCGGCGGGACACTTTATTTAACCGTTCCAGCTTTTTCGGGGAATATACCGCCTTGTGCCGGTATGAGACCGGCCGCCCCATCCCGGTGGACAGCCGGATCATCACCAGCGATGATGTGTTCGACTTCATGCTGAATGTGCGCCATCTGAACGAGGGCGTGGACCGGCGGCGGGAGGATCTGCTGGACGCGTATGTGGATGCGAAATATAACAGCGGCGGCTTTCAGATGCGCTCACTGGAGGATTATGACCGGCTGAAACAGGTGGTGTCCGCCCAGAAACACAGCCAGTCCCAATATGTCCGGGAAAACCTGAACCGGAATGTGCGGGAACACTCCAACGGGGAGAGCGCTTTTCAGTATTTCACGGAGAAAATTCAGGAGAACGGCCTGTACCTGCTGGATGAACCGGAGAACAGTCTGGCCCCGGCCCTCCAGCGGCAGCTGGTGGACTTTCTCTCGGACTCCGCCCGGTTTTTCGGCTGTCAGTTCCTGATCGCCACCCATTCCCCGTTCCTGCTAGCCATGCGGGGCGCGAAGATCTATGATCTGGACGCCGACCCCGTCCGGGTCCGCCCCTGGACCGACCTGCCCGGCATCCGGGCGTACTACGACTTTTTCCGGGAGCACGCGCCGGAATTTGACGGGCCGTGATGATCTGATTGTCTCACATTACAATTTAAGATTCCAGAGGGAATTTTATGAAGAACTGTTAAAAAGCGCCTGCACCGGACCCGGTACAGGCGCTTACCACTTGACAAAAAAGCTTCGCAGAATTTGCGCCGAATGGCGCAAACAAATCAAATCTGTTTTTTTGTGCGGCTTCGCTGTGCAAAAAAACACTTCTCGGCCAGCGGAGTGTGCGAGCGTAGCGAGTGCGCGCAGTTGGCCGCAAAGGATCTGTCGAAAAGACCCAAAGGGGTTTTTCGACAGATTCAAAGCGCCTGCGCCGGGTCCGGCGCAGGCGCTTATGTCATTTGTATCGTTCCAGTACCGCTTCGGCGCAGCGGATGCCGTCGGCGGCGGCGCTGGTGATGCCCCCGGCATATCCGGCGCCCTCCCCGCAGGGGTACAGGCCCCGGAGCGAGCCGGACTGGAGGTCCTCCCCCCGGACGATGCGCACAGGGCTGGACGAGCGGGTCTCCGGCCCGGTCATCACCGCGTCAGGGTGGTCAAAGCCGGTCAGCTTTTTCCCCAGCACGGGCAGGGCGTTGGCCATCACCTCCGTGATCCGCTCCGGCAGTACCTGCCGCAGATCGCCGTACACCACGCCGGGGGCGTAGGTGGGCGTGACGGATTTCGGCCCGGTGCTGGGCCGGTGGGCCAGAAAATCCCCCACCAGCTGACAGGGGGCCCGGTAATCGTCCCCGCCGTAATGATAGGCGGCCCGCTCGATCTCCCGCTGCCATTCCATGCCCCCCAGCACATCCTCCCCGGGGAAATCCTCGGGATGCAATGTCACCAGCAGGGCGGCGTTGGCGTTCTCCCCGCCCCGGCCGGAATAGCTCATGCCGTTGGTGCACACGCCCCCCTCCTCCGAGGCGGCGGCAAACACATAGCCGCCGGGGCACATACAGAAGGTGTAGGCACTGGTGCCGTCGGGCAGGTGACAGCTGAGGGTGTAGCTCACCGGGGGCAGGTCTTTGCCCCGGTCCCGGCCGTACTGGGCACGGTCCAGGTCCGCCTGCCTGTGCTCGATACGCACGCCCATGGAGAAGGGCTTGCGTTCCATGGCCACGCCCATGTCCCGCAGCCAGGGGAAGGTGTCCCTGGCGCTGTGGCCGATGGCCAGGATCACATCGTCGGTCTGGATGGTCTCCGTCCCGTTCACGATGACCCCGGTGACCCGGCCGCTGTCCGTGGTCAGGCCCGTGACCTTCGCCCCGAAGCGGACTTCGCCGCCCCCGGCGATGACGGTTTCCCGGATATTCCGCACCACATGGACCAGCACATCCGTGCCGATATGGGGCTTGGCGTCATAGAGGATGCTGGGCTGGGCGCCGTGTCTGGCGAACTGCTCCAGCACCCAGCGGTTCCGGGGATCGTGGGTATTGGTGTTCAGCTTCCCGTCAGAGAAGGTGCCCGCGCCGCCCTCGCCGAACTGGACATTGTTCTCCGGGTCCAGCGATCCTCCGGCCCGGAAGGCGTCCACTGCCTTCTGGCGGCTGTCCACATCCCCGCCCCGCTCCAGCACGATGGGCCGGGCCCCGGCATAGGTGAGCACCAGGGCCGCAAACATCCCTGCCGGGCCGAAGCCCACGATCACCGGGCGTTTTTCCGGATGGACGGTGGGAATCTCGTACACAAAGGGCTGCTTCACCGAGGCGTGACCGGAACGCTTTGCCCATTCTGTCTCGTCTCCGTCCACGGTGACCGCCACGGCGTACACATACCGGATGTCGGATTTTTTCCGGGCATCCAGGGATTTTTTCGTGATTGCAAAGGATTTCAGGTCCGCCGGGGAACATTTCAGCTCCCGGGCGGCCAGTTTTTTCAGTTTGCTCTCCGGCTCGCCGGGCCGGAGGGTCAGATTCTGGATAACGATCATGTGCCAAGCCTCCCCGCCAGATGGCCGCTGCTCCAGGCCCACTGGAGATTATACCCGCCGCAGTCCCCGTCGATGTCCAGTACCTCGCCGCAGGCGTACAGCCCGGGGACGAGGCGGCTCTCCATGGTGCGGGGGTCGAATTCCGAGGTGCGGATGCCCCCGGCGGTGACCTGGGCGGCGTCGAAGCCCCCGGTGCCCGTGGCGTTCACCGGGAACGCCTTGCACAGCCGGGCGCAGTCTTTCAGCTGCCGGACGGACAGCTCCCCTACGGTCCCGCCCGTGATCCCGGCGGCCCGGCAGAGGGTGCGGCCCAGCTTGTTGTGGAGGATGCCGGTGAGCAGGTCCCCGGCGTCCAGCCCGGGCATGGTCTCCGCCCGGCGGCGGAGGAGGGCGAGAATGTCGCTTTCGGGATAGTCCGGCAGGAAGTCCAGCACCGCCCGGCACTTGCCGCCCACGCTCACCAGCCGGGACAGCTCAAACACCGCGATGCCGGACAGACCCTTTTCCGTGAACTGAACCTCGCCCCGGTTCTCCCCGATGACCCGGCCGTCCCGTTCCAGGGTGATGCGGCAGGCGGCCCGGACGCCTTTCAGCGCCTTGGGGTAGGGGGAGTCAGAGGTGATCTGGGTCAGGGCAGGGTGGAGGGGGGTGCGGCTGTGGCCCAGGGACTGGAGCAGGGTGTACCCGTCGCTGACGCCCCCCAGCTTCGCCCCGGCGCAGCCACCGCAGGCGATGATGACCGCATCGGCCCGGAGGGATTCCTCCCCGGCGGTGACGGTGAAGCCGCCCTTGCTCCGGCGTACCGCCGTCACCGGGTCGCCCGCCCGGACTTCCACGCCGGACGCTTCCAGGGCGAAGCGCAGCACATCCAGCACGGAGTTGGCGGAGTCGGACAGGGGATAGACCCGCCCGGCCTCGTCCGCCGGGGCGGTGAGCAGACCCAGGTTCTCAAACAGAGCCAGGGTGTCCGCCGGGGACAGGGCGTCCAGCGCCGGACGCACAAAATCCGGGTCCGCCCCGTGGTAATGGGCAGGCCCGGCGTTCCGGTTTGTCAGATTGCACCGGCCGTTGCCGGTGGCCAGCAGCTTCCGGCCCACCCGGGCCTGCCGCTCCAGCAGCACCACCCGGTTGTCCGGGGACCCGGCCGCCGTATAAGCAGCCATCAGCCCGGCGGCCCCGCCGCCGATGATCGCGATTGTTTTCATAGGTTCCTCCGTTGCGGGGAGATTAGAGATAAACAGTAGGGGCGACCCTTGCGGTCACCCGGAGTGCAGCGGGTGACATACAGCGGGACGGGAAACCCGTCCCCTACGACGAAAACCGGGTGCATCCCATTCAGCCGGGTAGGGGTCGGGTTCCCCGACCCATGGTCTAACTTCCCCTCCGTCCCCATTTCATGGCCGTAGGGGCGGGTTCCAAACCCGCCCGGTGTGCTGCCTGCAGCCGCTTATGAGCGGAGTGGGTGCCATGCGGGACGCAGTTGGGTAGACCCTCATCCGTCACAGCCGCAGGCCGTGCCACCTCCCCCAGAGGGGGAGGCTTGGCTGCGTCCATTACAATACACGCGGATCGGGCTGGCTGGGGTCATCAGTCAATCCCGCCAGCCAATCCAAGGACACATGGAACAGCTGCGCCATCTTTGCCGCATCGTCAATACACGGCATACGACCGCCCTGTTCATAGCGGCAATAAGTAGAATACCCGATTTCCAATGCTTCGGATACATCCTGCTGGCGTAATTTCGCGTTTTTCCGGCACTCTTTCAGCCGCTGTGCAAAAATGTTCAATAGAATACTTCTTTCTTATTGACAACTCTAAATTGAGTAGTATAATAAAAATATACCTCCAAATGGAGTAGAAAGCGAGGCCTTTTTATGAACTCACCATTGGATACGCTGTATCAGTATGCGCTGGAATCCTACGATCCGGGGCGGTGGATCATGGAACGGGATTTTCTTCGGGATTACCGCTCGATCACCCGGAATGAGGAAAAGCAGTGGGATACCCTGATGGACACGCTGGATGCCGCCAGCGGTGCCCTGCTCCGGAAATACATGGACAACTACATGGAGCGGTGCGACATGGATCAGCGGTGCCTGTTCCTGGAGGGCATCGCCATGGGCATTCAGTTAGGTATGCTGACCCATCTGGTCTGACCGCTTCTCATACACGCAGAAGCAATAGCGCACGCCCTCATGCTCCTGCCACGCTTCCTGCTGGGTGCACTGCCAATCTTCCAGTGCCTCCAGATTGGGGAAAAAGGCGTCCGAGTGGGGCACGGCATCGATCTTCGTAATAAATATGCGGGCCAGGTGGGGAAAATACTCCGAAAACACGCTGGCCCCGCCGATGACGAAGCACCGGTCGTATTTTTCTGCGGCGGCCAGGGCCTCCTCCACGGAGTGGGCCACCTCGGCCCCCTCCACGGTGATGTCCTGCCGGGTGATGACGATGTTGTTCCGGTTTTTCAGGGGCCGGCCCCCGGGGAAATCCTCCAGGGTTTTCCGCCCCACGATGACCGCGTGGCCGGTGGTGAGTTCCCGGAACCGTTTCCGGTCCGCCGGGATGACCAGGGGCTGGGTGCCTCTGGCCCCGATGCCCCAGTCGGAATAGACCGCAACGACTGCGTCCATGGGCTTACACCGCGATGGGGATCTTCACATCCAGCTCCGTGTACTGGTAATTTTCCAGAGAGAAGCTGTTTTTCGTGAAGGCGTAGAAGTCATTGACCTCCGGGTCCACGGTGAACTTGGGGGCGGGGTACTGGGGATTGTTCAGGATCTGCTCCACGATGGGCACATGGCGGTCATAGATATGGGCGTCGGCGATCACATGGACCAGTTCGCCCACTTCCAGTCCGGCCACCCGGGCCATCATATGGGTCAGCACGGCGTACTGCACCACATTCCAGTTGTTGGCGGCCAGCATGTCCTGGCTGCGCTGGTTCAGAATGGCGTTCAGCTTGTTGCCTGTGACATTGAAGGTCATGGAGTAGGCGCAGGGATACAGTGCCATCTCGCTGAGATCAGCGTGGTTGTAGATGTTGGTCATGATGCGCCGGGAGGAGGGGTTGTTCTTCAGGTCGTAGATCACCCGGTCCACCTGGTCCATGTCCCCCTCGGGGTAGTGGTGCTTGACCCCCAGCTGATAGCCGTAGGCCTTGCCGATGGAGCCGTTCTCATCCGCCCACTGGTCCCACACATGGGAGCTCAGGTCGTGGATGTTGTTGCTCTTTTTCTGCCAGATCCACAGCATCTCGTCCACGGCGGACTTCCAGAAGGTGCGCCGGATGGTGAGGATGGGGAACTCTTTGGACAGATCATAACGGTTCACAATACCGAAGGTTTTGATGGTATGGGCGGGAGCGCCGTCGTCCTCCCAATGGGGCCGGACAGGCAGGTCCGTATCCCAGGTGCCGTGATCCAGAATCTCCCGGCAGTTTTTGATGAATATTTCGTCCGCGTAGCTCATGGGGCCGCACTCCTTTGTGTCCAATATTATGTAATATTGTAATAGACATCGGAAAGAATTGCAAGCGCCACGGTGGAATTCGCAATGAGGAATTTTCCGGTGACGGACAGCATCCCGTTTCAACGGGTTTGTGATTGGTCCGGTGTCCGTTGTCCCGAGCAGCCCGCCAGGCTCTCCCTCTGGGAGAGCTGGCACGGCGCAAGCCGTGACTGAGAGGGTCTGTCAAATCACGGCCTTCTCCGCCCCCTGCGGGGGCACCTCCCCCAGAGGGGGAGGCTTTGCGGACGGGGGTGTGACAGGTCCGGGGCAGAGAGGATTTGCCCCTCTTGCATCTGTCCGGCTGCGGTGTTATAATCGGACCCGTTGACGAAAACAGGGGAGGGGCAGGACATGGAATATCTGGACATCGTGGACGAAAACGGCGTGCCCACCGGGGAGACGGCGGAGCGGGAGACTGCCCACGCTCAGGGCATCCGCCACCGCACCAGTCATGTGTGGATTGCCCGGCGGAAAAACGACCGGGTGCAGCTGCTGCTCCAGAAGCGCAGCATGGAAAAGGATGCCTTCCCCGGATGCTACGACATCTCCAGCGCCGGACATATCCCCGCCGGCCAGGACTGGATCCCCTCCGCCCTCCGGGAGCTGAAAGAGGAGCTGGGGGTCACGGCGGCGCCGGAACATCTGATCTACTGCGGCCAGCGGCGCTTCGCTTTTGACGATGTGTTCCACGGCCGGCCCTTCCATGACCGGCAGGTGAGCAATGTGTATCTCCTGTGGCTGGACCGGGAGCCGGAGGATTTCGTCCTCCAGGCCGAGGAGGTGTCCGAGGTGCGGTGGTTCGATTTTGACGACTGCCTGCGTATCCTGTTTGACGGCACCGTGCCCAGCTGCGTCTATGAAGAAGAACTGAATCTGCTGAAGCCCGCCCTGGGCCTGTGACAAAGATCTCCTTGCCGCATAGAATGATGCGGGAGGAGGTTTTTGCATGAACTTTGCGGTGCTGGGAGGGGATGAGCGCAGCGTGTGTCTGGTCCGCCGCCTGCGGCAGGACGGACATGAGGTGCGTACCTTCGGCATGGAGTGTGCCATGGAACAGGAGAGAGGTCCGGCAGGGCTGGACGAGGTGCTGGAGGGCACGGAGTGCGTGATCCTGCCCATCCCCCTGGAGCGGAAGCCGGGGCTGCTGAACGCGCCCTTCGGGGAGACCGAAATCCCCCTGGGCCGTCTGTTTGACGCGCTGCCGGGCGATGTGCCGGTGTTTGCCGGCGCCGTCCGGCCGGACACCCGGGCTATGGCCGCCGGGCGGGGTATCGCGGTCACGGACCTCCTCGCCATGGAAGAGCTGGCCGTGAAAAACGCCGCGCTGACGGCGGAAGGTGCCGTCGGGGTCCTGATCCGGGAAACGGACCGCAGTCTGATGGACATGGACATTCTCGTGACCGGCGCGGGGCGCATCGGAAAACTGCTGGGACTGCGGCTGAAGGCGCTGGGCGCCCATGTGACCGTGTCCGCCCGGAAGGAGAGCGACAAGGCCTGGTGCCGGAGCATGGGTCTGGGCGCGGCGGACACCGGGGAGCTGGAGCCCATCCTGCCCCAGATTTCCGCGGCAGTAAATACCGTGCCGTCCCCGGTGCTGACCCCGGACCGGCTGAGACTGCTGCCCCGGGACGCGTTTCTGCTGGAGCTGGCATCCAACCCCGGCGGCATCGACCGGCAGGCAGCCCGGGCGCTGGGCCTGCGTCTGACAGCAGCCCCGGGCCTGCCGGGAAAAACAGCCCCGAAAAGCGCGGCCGCGGCCATCGCGGACACGATTTACCACAATTTAAAATGACAATCTGGAACCTGAGGCGATCAGAGTGGAGGAAAAACTGCGGATCGGCGCCGCCATGTGCGGCTCCTTCTGTACCTTCGAGAAAGTGCTGGGGGTTTTGGAATCCCTGGCGGAGACATACGATGTGACCGCCGTCCTGTCGGAGACCGCCGCCGGGACGGACACCCGGTTCGGAAAAGCGGAGGATCACATCCGCCGTCTGGAGGCCATCACGGGCAAACCGGTGATGACCACCATTCCGGAGGCGGAGCGGATCGGTCCGGGAAAGCTGTTTGATGTGCTGGTCATCGCCCCCTGCACGGGGAATACCCTGGGGAAGCTGGCCGCGGGTATCACCGATACATCCGTCACCATGGCGGCCAAGGCCCATCTGCGCAACGGCCGTCCGGTGGTGGTGGCCATGAGCACCAACGACGGTCTGGCCGCCAGCTTACAGAATATCGGCGCGCTGATGGTGCGCAAGGGCTATTATTTTGTGCCTTTTGGTCAGGATGACCCGGAAAAGAAAGCGACATCTCTGGCCGCGGATTTTACAAAAGTGGAACAAACGGTGCGGGCCGCCCTGGAGGGCAGACAGCTTCAGCCGGTGATTGTTTAATTTTGGAGGGCAGATGGTAACATCTGTCCTCCGAATAATGAGAAAAGGGTTACATAACGGTAAAAGATAATACACAGGAGGGAATTTGGCAAATCTGCCGAAAATACCGATACCCCCTTGCTGAACACAAGTTCTTGTGGTATATTTGTTCACGCACCCCAAGATATGCCGAGATATGGGGCCGCGAGAGAAACAACATTGTCCGTCCGGCGCATACGGACGGGCTGCGGATACAAAAGAGAGGAACACCATGAAAGTCATCAAGCGAAACGGCTCTGAGGTCACCTTTGACCCGGAAAAGATTACCATCGCCATCTCCAAGGCCAACGGGGCTGTGGCGGACAAATACCGGCTGAATCCTGAGGACATCCAGGATATCACCGACATCGTCACCTACAAGTGCAGCAAGCTGGGCCACACCCCCAGCGTGGAGGAGATCCAGGACCTGGTGGAATTGCAGATCATGGGCCACGGGGCCTATGCCCTGGCCAAGGCCTACATCACCTACCGGTATGAGCGCTCCCTGGTGCGCCAGGCCAACACCACCGACGACACCATCCTCAGCCTGATCGACTGCACCAATGAGCTGGCCAATCAGGAAAACTCCAACAAGAACCCCCAGATCAACTCCGTCATGCGGGACTACATGGCCGGGGAAGTGAGCAAGGACCTGACCCGCCGGATGCTCCTGCCCAAAGAAGTGGTGGACGCCCACGACGCGGGCATCATCCACTTCCATGACGCGGACTATTACGCCCAGCGGATGCACAACTGCGATCTGGTGAACCTGGAGGATATGCTCCAGAACGGCACCGTCATCTCCGGCACCATGATCGAGCGGCCCCACAGCTTCTCCACCGCCTGCAACATCGCCACCCAGATCATCGCCCAGGTGGCCTCCAACCAGTACGGCGGCCAGTCCATTTCCCTGACCCACCTGGCCCCCTTCGTCCAGGTCAGCCGGGAAAAGTTTGACCGGCAGGTCCGGCAGGAGTTTGCCGAGGCG